>NZ_LWSF01000020.1:0-43925 GCF_001651785.1 Amycolatopsis sp. M39 | reverse complement strand
CGAGGCACCCAGCCCCTCCCCCGCACCCCGATCCGAAGCCTCCCTGCACACTCAAGCTTCGGGGTGCCCCACGCAACCCCCACGAGCGCTTCGGGGCGCCCCACGCAACCCCCACAAGCAATGTCGCCCCCCAGGCGACGAGCCGCCCTCACAACTCCGGCAACTCCACCCGCCCCAACCACCCCGCGAAAAACCCCCGCAACGACCGCCCCGCGTAAGACTCGGCCAGCGACACGAACTCCCCCGTAGTCACCGCCCCATGCCGGTTCTCCACCGCCCAAGCCTTCACCAGCGCGAAAAACGCCGGGTCCCCCATCTCCCCGCGCAACGCATGCAGCGTCAACCCCCCACGCTTGTACACCCGCTCGTCAAACATCCGCGCCACACCAGGATCACCGATAGCCACATCCGCGGGCTTGGCCCGCACCCGCGCATGCCACGCCCGAGCCAGCTCCTCCGTCGACGCACCGCCGGAGCGCTCCGACCACAACCACTCGGTGTAAGTGGCGAAGCCCTCATTGAGCCAAATGTGCTGCCAATCCGCGACAGTCAGGCTGTTCCCGAACCACTGATGCGCCAGCTCGTGCACCACGAGCCGCTCATGAGTCCGCTTGCCGTCCACGTGGTTGGCCCCGAAGATCGCCATCCCCTGCGCCTCGATCGGATCGTCGAGGTCGTCGTCGGTCACGACCACCACGTACTCGCCGAACGGATACGGCCCGAACCACTCCTCCAGCGCGTCCATCATCCGCCCCTGCCGCCCGAAGTCCCGCGCGAACGCCCGCCGCAGCCGAGGCGGCACCGCGGCCCGCTGCACGACGCCGCCCGGACGGTCGACCGAGATCTCCGGAACCCAAGCCCCGGAAGACAATTCGAGGTCCTCGTACCGGCCGATCTGGACGCTCATCAGATACGTCGAGGTCGGCTCCGGCCGTGCGAACACCCACTTCGTGGTGCTCGCCGACTGGTAGCGCGACACGAGATTCCCCGTCGCCGCAACGAGATACGGCGACGACGTGGCCACCGCGACCCGGTAGCTCGCCTTGTCCGCCGGATGATCGTTGCACGGGAACCACGACGGCGCGCCCACCGGCTGGCTCGCCACCAGCGCGCCGTCGGTCAGTTCGTCCCAGCCGATGTCTCCCCATCGGCTGCCGACCGGCCGCGGATTGCCCGCGTAGCGGACCTCCACCTGGAACTCGGCACCGGCCGGCACCGAGCGCGCCGGTTTGACCTGCAGCTTCAGCCCGCGCCGCACGTACTTCGCCGGTTTGCCCTCGACCAGCACGCGCGACACCCGGAACTCGCCGAAGTCGAGCGTCAGCCGGGAAAGCGCCTGGGTGGCCTCGCAGGTGAGCACCGCGGTGGCGGCCAGCCGGTTCGGCCCGATCCGGTAGTCGAGATCGAGGTCGTAGTGCCGGACCCGGTAGCCGCCGTTCCCGTGCGCGGGGAGGTACCCGTCGCCCGAGGTCTCCGCTCCGGGCGCGGCCGCTTTCCCGTTCACCCGCACCGAAACCCGCTTTCGCCCGCCGCCGTGATCTTTTCCAGGATGAGGCGCCGGGGCGGGGTCCGCAACGGTCGTGGCCTCACCGCCGCCAGGCCGAGATCGGATTGCCGAGCCAGCGGCTGTCGGCGGGCACCGCGTCGCCGCGCGTCACGAGCGAGCCGGGGCCCACCGTGGTGCGCGCGCCGATGCTCGCGCCCGGCAGCACGATCCCGTGCGGGCCGAGCGTCGCGCCCTCTTCCAGCCGCACCCGCGACATGGTCATGATCCGGTCGTGGAACAGGTGCGTCTGCACCACGCAGCCGCGGTTGATCGTCGCGCCGTCGCCCAGTTCGACCAGGTCCGACTCGGGCAGCCAGTAGGTGTCGAGCCACACGCCGCGGCCGATCTTGACGCCCATCGTGCGCAGCCACGCGGGCAGCAGCGGCGTGCCGCCGAGCGACCCGATCAGCCACGGTACCGCGAGCGCCTCGACGAACGTGTCGGCCAGCTCGTTGCGCCACACGAACGAACTCCACAGCGGATGGTCGATCTCGCGGAACTTCCCGACCAGCAGCCACTTCGCCGCGGTCGCGGTGAGCGCGGCGACGATTCCGGCCGCCAGCAGCACCGGCCCGGCCAGCAGCGCGGCGGCCCAGAAACCGCCCCACGCCGCCAGCGCCAGCAGGGAACCCGCGACGCCGACGGTCAGCGCGACCGCGCACATCACCGGCAGGATCCGGCACAGCTCGACCAGCGCCCGCGCCGCCTTGAGGTGCGGCGGCGGTGTGTACGTGCGGCTGGTGTCGCTCTCCTCCACCGCGCGGCGCACCGGCAGCGGCGGCATGCCCAGGTACGACGAGCCCTTCTTCGCCTTCGCCGGCGTCGAGGACAGCACCCCGACCAGCCCGCGCTTGGGCACCGAACGGCCCGGCGCGGTCATCCCCGAGTTGCCGAGGAAGGCCTGCTTGCCGATCCGCGCCGGGGCGGCGTGCAGCCAGCCGTGGCCCAGTTCGTAGGTGGCGACCATGGTGTCGTCGGCGAGGAACGCGCCACTGTCGACTTTGGTCATCTTCGGCAGCGCGAGCACCGTAGACGCCTCCACGTTGCGGCCGACCTTCGCGCCGAGCAGCCGCAGCCACACCGGCGTGAACAGGCTGGCGTACAACGGGAACAGGCCTTCGCGGGCCATCCCCATCAGCCGCTCGGTCGCCCAGACCTGCCACGCGACGCGGCCGTGCACCGGGTGGTAGCCCTCGACCATGCCGACGCCCAGCGCGCGGACCCCGGCCAGCACAAGCAGCGCGTAGGTCAGGAAGTAGGCGACGGTGGCGACCGGCACGAACAGCAGCGCCTTGCCCAGCGCAGCACCCAAATCAGAGGTGCCAGCGACCGCATAACCGATCACCACGACTCCGGGCAGCGCGGCGATCCCGGGCAGCAGCCCGAGCAACACCGAGGTCGCGCCGTACACCGAAGCCCAGAACCGCGACCGCGGCGGACGGCTCGACGGCCACTTCAGCGCGTCTTTCAGGTCCGAGCGCACCGCGGGCGAACCGGCCCAGCGCTGGCCCGCCGGGACCGCGCCGCGCACGGTCGAACCGGCGGCGATCTCCGCGCCCTTGCCGATCCGGGCACCGGGGAACAGTGTGCTGCGCGCGCCGACCCGGGCCTCGGCCCCGATCCGCATCTTGCCGATGCGCACGAGGTCGCCGTCGACCCAGTGGCCGGACAGATCGACCTCGGGCTCCACCGCCGCGCCGCGGCCCAGTTTGAGGAAACCGGTGACCGGCGGCGGCGAGTGCAGGTCGACGTCCTTGCCGATGCGCGCGCCGAGCGCCTTCGCGTACGTCGTCATCCACGACGCGCCCGCGACGCTGTCCGCGCCGCTGAACTCGGCCAGCTTCTCGGCGGTCCACAGTCGCAAGTGGACACTCCCGCCGCGCGGGTAGGCACCAGGGCGGACCCCGGACAGCAGCACGCGCGCGCCGCCCGCGGCGATGGCGATCCGCCCCGCCGGGGTGAACAGCACGAGCCACGCGAGCACCAGCCACGCCCAGTCCAGCGTCGGCGCCCAGGAAACGCCCAGCAGCGCCAGCACGTTCGAGCAGGCGGCGGCGAGCGTGGTCCAGCGCAGGCCGACGAGACCCATCAGCGGGATCATCAGCAGGGACTGCACGAGCCCGGCGCGGCGCGGCGTCGGCGCGATCTCGCGGCGCTCGGTCTCCTCGCCGCTCAGCGCGTCCAGCTTCGCGGCCAGCGCGCCCAGCTTCGGATTCTGGTAGATGTCGCTGACCGACACCTCGGCGTAGCGGGTGCGGATGCGCGCGATCAGCTGCGCCGCGGTGAGGCTGCCGCCGCCGTTGGTGAAGAAGTCGGCACCGGCATTGCTCACCGACACGCCGAGGATCTCGCTCCAGCTTTCGGCCAGCCACGCCTCGGTCGGCGACAGCCCGGCCGCGCTCGCGTCCACAGTGGACAGCGGCCACGGCAGCGCGGCGCGGTCGACCTTGCCGGACGTGCGGGTCGGCAGGTCCTCGATCGTCGCGAGCAGCGGCACCAGCGCGGCGGGCAGCTGCGCGCGCAGCCGGGTCGCGGCGTCGTCGGTGTCGAGCGTTTCGCCGTCCTCGGACACGATGTAGCCGACCAGGACCTGGTTGCCCGCCTTGGTGCGGCGGACCGCGGCGGCCGCGCCGCGCACGCCGGGCAGCGCCTGCAGCGCCGCGTCCACCTCGCCCAGCTCGATCCGGCGGCCGCCGAGCTTGATCTGCTCGTCGAGCCTGCCGAGGAACAGCAGGCCTTCCGGCTCCGCGCGGACCATGTCGCCGCTGCGGTAGGCGCGCTCCCAGCCCATCGACGGCAGCGGCGCGAACTTCTGCGCGTCCTTCTCCGCGTCGAGATACCGGGCGAGCCCCGCCCCGCCGATGACCAGCTCGCCGGTCTCGCCCATGGCGACCGGCTCGCCCGCTTCGTTCACCACGACCAGCTGCCAGCCGACCAGCGGCAGGCCGATCCGCACCGGACCCTCACCGGTCATCTGCGCGGCGCAGGCGACGACGGTCGCTTCGGTCGGGCCGTAGGTGTTCCACACCTCGCGGCCTTCGACGGCCACGCGCTCGGCCAGCTCCGGCGGGCAGGCTTCGCCGCCGAAGATGAGCAGGCGCACGTCCTCCAGCGCATCCGCCGGCCACAGCGCGGCCAGCGTCGGCACCGTCGAGACGACAGTGATGCCCTGCGCGACCAGCCACGGGCCGAGGTCGACACCGGTGCGCACCAGCGCGCGCGGCGCGGGCACCAGGCAGGCGCCGTGCCGCCAGGCGAGCCACATTTCTTCGCAGGAGGCGTCGAACGCGACGCTCAGCCCGGCCAGCACCCGGTCGCCGGGGCCGATCGGCTCGTCGGTCAGGAAAAGCTGTGCTTCGGCGTCCACGAAAGCCGCCGCCGAGGCGTGCGTGACCGCGACGCCCTTCGGCTTGCCGGTGGAGCCGGAGGTGAAGATGATCCACGCGTCGTCGGCCGGGCCGGGCCGTCCGGTGACGCCGCTCGGGGTCCCGGCGACGGTGATCTCGCCGTCGGTGGCGATCGCCGCGACGCCTGCCTCGCCGAACACCAGCTCAGCGCGCTCGTCGGGATCGTCCGCGTCGACCGGCACGTAGGCCGCGCCGACCGACAGCGTCGCCAGGATCGCGACGTACAGCTCGGCGGAGCCGGAGGAGATCCGGATGCCGACGCGGTCGCCGAGGCCGACGCCGTGCTCGCGCAGCTTGCGAGCGTAGGCGTCGATCTCTTCCGTCAGCCTGCGGTAGCTCAGCGGGCCGGTGCCGTCGTCGAGCGCGGCGGCGTTCGGGTGCCGCTCCGCGGTCGCGGTGAAGACGTCCAGAAGGGTGCGCTCGGCGGCGCGGGCGGCGGTCTCGAACAGAGCGGGCGAGAGCGCGGCCTCGACGGCGAGGGTCAGGGCTTCGGTGCTGCCGGAATCGGCGGTCAGCGTCACCGGGCCACCTCGGCGGCCGGGCGCGCTCCGGTATTCCGGAACGAGGTGGGCACGGTCGAACTCTGGGCGCGCAAGCCCATCACTCACCTTTCGCGAGCGTCATTCGGGCTTGCCGTCCGAATGAGGCGCCCGTAGCGACCGTCCACCTTACGCGGCAATCAAGCCCAGGTCGCGTCCGGGTAACGGCCGCGTGTCGGACGTCACGACACGCAGGCCGGGCAAGGGAATCCCGGGAAATCGAGTTCTCCGGGAATTCCTTGCCGGGAAAGGAATCAGCGGTTGCGGGCCGCTTTTCCGCCCGCCTTGGGCTTCTGCTTCTTTTCGCGGACGCGCACATTCACCCGGACGGGACTGCCCGCGAAGCCGAACTGCTCGCGGAATTTCCGCTCGATGAACCGGCGGTAGCCTGCCTCCAGGAACCCGGTGGTGAACAGCACCAGCGTCGGCGGGCGGATGCCCGCCTGCGTCGCGAACAGCACCTTCGGCTGCTTGCCGCCGCGCACCGGCGGCGGCGTGGCCGCGACGAGGTCGGACAGCCAGCCGTTGAGCTGGCCGGTCGACACGCGCTGGTCCCACGACGACAGCGCCGTGCGCAGGGCGGGCGCGAGCTTGCGCACCGCGCGCCCGGTGAGCGCGGAGACGTTGACCTTCTCCGCCCACGGCACCCGCACGAGGCCGCGGTCCAGCTCGCGCACCATCGCGTACCGGCGGTCCTCGTCGACGAGGTCCCACTTGTTGAACACGAGCACGCACGCCCGGCCCGCCTCGACCACCATCGTCAGCACCCGCAGGTCCTGTTCGGTCAGCGGTTCCGAGGCGTCCAGCAGCACGAGCGCGACCTCGGCCGCGTCGATCGCGGTCTTGGTGCGCAGCGAGGCGTAGTACTCCGCGCCGTCGGCGAAGTTCACGCGCTTGCGCAAGCCCGCGGTGTCCACGAACCGCCAGATCTCGCCGTCCAGCTCGACCAGCGAGTCGACCGGGTCGACCGTGGTGCCCGCGACCGAGTCGACCACCGAGCGCTGCTCGCCGGAAAGCCGGNAGCAGGCTGGACTTGCCGACGTTCGGCTTGCCGACCAGCGCGACGCGGCGCGGCCCGGCGGTCGCCGTGCCCGCTTCGCGCGGGGCCTCGGGCAGCGCGGCCATGATCGAGTCGAGCAGGTCGCCCGAGCTGCGCCCGTGCAGCGCGCTGACCGGATGCGGTTCGCCGAGACCCAGCGACCACAGCGACGCGGTGTCGGCCAGCAGCCGGTCGTCGTCCACCTTGTTCGCGGCCAGCAGGACCGGCTTCTTCGAACGGCGCAGCACGCGCGCGACGGCCTCGTCGGTGGTGGTGGCCCCCACCGTCGCGTCGACGACCAGCAGCACCGCGTCCGCGGTCCGCATGGCCATCTCCGCCTGCGCCGCGACCGAGGCCTGCAAGCCGGTGGCGTCGGGCTCCCAGCCGCCGGTGTCGACGAGCGTGAACCGGCGCCCGGCCCAGAAGGCGTCGTAGGCGACGCGGTCGCGCGTCACGCCCGGCACGTCCTGCACGACCGCTTCCCGGCGGCCGAGGATGCGGTTGACCAGCGTGGACTTGCCCACGTTCGGCCGCCCGACCACGGCGAGCACCGGCTGCGCGGCGGCCGCCCGGCCGTCCGCTTCCTCGGCCTCGATCTGTGCGTCGAGCGCGGCGAACTCGGACTCGTCGGACCAGCTTCCGTCGACCTCGCCCAGCCCGTCCACCGCACTGTCGGCGGCGTCAAACCCTGTCATCGTTTCCCAACTTCACCTACGGCGTGGCGAACCCGTGTTCGCCACGCCAGTCGTCCAAAGCCTGCACGAGCGCCGCGAGCTGCGTGCGCAGCTCTTCGGTGCCCTGGTCCAAGCCCTTGCGGCCCGGACCGACCTTCAGCGCGAACGGCTCCCCGAAGAGGAGGTCCACGCGCGGGCGCCAGCGGCGCTTGCCGTCGGCGGGTTTGCGCGTCCCGCGGATCGCGATCGGCAGCACGGTGGCTCCCGAAGCGCGCACCAGCCACGCCGCACCGCGCTCCGCGGCCCCGACGTCGCCCCCGCCGCGCGTGCCTTCCGGGAAGACCCCGATCGCCCCGCCCGCCTTGAGCACTCCGACCGCCGTGGTCAGCGGCGTCCGGTCGATCTCGCCCCGGCGGACCGGGATCTGGCCGATCGCCCGCAGGAACCGGCCGCCGATCCCGGTGAACAGCTCGGCTTTGGCCAAGAACGCGCTGCGGCGCGGAAGCAAACCGATCACCAGCTGCGGATCGACGTTCGAACTGTGGTTCGCGATCACCACGAGCGGCCCGCCGGCGGGCACCCGGTCGCGGCCGTGCACCCGGATCCGGAACGCCGGACGCAGATAATACCGGCCGGAGATCCGGCCGACGTCGTGCAGGAGGCCGTTCGCCCCTTCGGGCAGGGCGCCGCTCACCGGCTGACCCCGGCCTCGGCGGCGGCGGGTTCGGCCGGGCAGTCGCCGAGCAGCCCCCGCCCGCGGGCGAGTTCGGCCAGCGCGACGATCACCTGGTCGATCGTCAGCTCGGAGGTGTCCACCTGGACCGCGTCCCCGGCCGCGCGCAGCGGCGAGGCGGCGCGCGTGGAGTCGATCCGGTCGCGGCGCTCCACCGATTCGCGGGCGGACTCGACGCTCGAAGCGCGGCCCGCCGCGGAGTCCTGGGTGTTCCGCCGCGCGGCGCGGACCTCGGCCGAGGCGGTGAGGTAGATCTTGAGCGGCGATTCCGGCGCGACGGTGGTGCCGATGTCGCGGCCCTCCACGACGATCCCGCCCTCGCCCTCGACCGCGTCGGCGATGATCCGGCGCTGACGGGCGACGAGCACCTCGCGCACCTGCGGCACGGCTGACACCGGCGACACCGCGCGGGTCACCTCGGGGCCGCGGATCTCGGCCGCGACGTCCTCGCCGGCCAGCCGGACGTCCGGCCGTTCCGGGTCAGTGCCGAGCGAGAAGCCGACGTCGTGGGCGAGCGCGCCGACGGCGTGTTCGTCGTCGAGATCGATCCCGGCCCGCAGCACGGCGAGCGTGACGACGCGGTACATCGCTCCGGTGTCGAGGTAGCGGGCGCTCAGCCGTCCGGCGAGCTTGCGCGCCACCGTGGTCTTGCCGGTTCCCGACGGGCCGTCCAGCGCGACCACCCCACGTAGGGCTCCCGTCACCGATGCTCTCCTCACGTTCGTCCCGCACACCCCGTCCGGTTCATTCTGCCCGTAGCCGATCCCGGCACCTCAGGCGGTGCCCGCGGCGGAGTTTCAGGCGTCGCTAGACAATCTAGCGGCGCTAAGCTAGCGTTGCGTTTGTTCCTAGCACTGCTAACTCACCGGGGTTCCCATGCTGATCACCGCTTACGTCCTCGCCGCCATCCCCGTCCTCGGCNCTCGGCATCATCTACGTCGGGTTCGCCTATCTGTTCGCCCCGGCGAAGACCGCCGCGACGTTCGGCCTGCGGGAAATCCCGGCCGGATCGACGGCGTTCTTCGAGATCAAGGGGAACCGCGACCTCGGCACCGGGCTGATCCTCGGCGTCGCGATGCTCGCGGGCAGCGCGCACCTGGCCGGCTGGCTGCTGCTGGCCGCGACCGTCATGCCGGTCTGCGACATGCTGATCATCCTGCGGCACAAGGGCAAGAAGAGCGCGGCCTACGGAGTGCACGGCGCGACCGCCGCGTTCATGGCCGCCACCTCGGTGCTGTTCCTGCTGGGCTGAACTCGGCGAATCGGACAATGAGTTACCGTGGCTGATGTGAACGTCGAAGTCACCCCTCTTCCCGGAATCGGTGTCCGCAAGGACTTCGCCACCCGCGCGGGCCGCCGCATCGGCGTCGTGACCCAGCGGGACGGCAAGATCGAGCTGATCGTCTCCAAGTCCGACGATCCGGACGCCTGCCTCGCGTCGCTGCCGCTGACCGCGGACGAGGCGGGCGCCCTCTCGAACCTGCTCGGCGCGCCGCAGCTGGTGGCGCAGCTGAACGAGGAGCACCGCGAGCTGCCGGGCATCAACACGAAGCAGCTGCCGATCACGGCGGACAGCCCGTTCGACGGCCGTTCGCTCGGCGACACCGCGATGCGCACGCGCACCAGCGTCTCGATCGTCGCGGTGATGCGTGCCGGGCAGGTGCACCCCTCGCCGACACCGGACTTCCTCTTCACCGCGGGCGACCTGCTCGTCGTGGTCGGGACTTCCGAGGGCCTGGAAGCCGCCGCCAAGATCCTCAAGCACGGCTGATGGATCACACCGCACTTTCGCTGGTCGAACTCGGCGCGGTCTTCTTCGTGCTCGGCGCGCTGGGCAGGCTCGCCGGCCGGATCGGCCTCTCCCCCATCCCCCTGTACCTGCTCGGCGGCCTGTGCTTCGGCTCGGGCGGGCTGATCCCGCTCGCCGACATCGGCGATTTCTCCCACCTCGCCAGCGAGATCGGCGTGGTGCTGCTGCTCCTGCTGCTCGGCCTGGAGTACTCCGCGGCCGAACTGTTCAACGGGATGCGGCGGTCCTGGACCGCAGGCCTGGTGGACATCGTGCTCAACGCCGCCCCCGGCGCGGCGGTCGCGCTGCTCCTGGGCTGGGGCCCGATCGGCGCGATCGTCATGGCGGGCGTCACGTACATCTCGTCGTCCGGAATCATCGCGAAGGTCCTCGGCGATTTGGGGCGGCTTGGTAACCGCGAGACGCCGGTGGTGCTGTCGATCCTCGTGTTCGAGGACCTCGTGATGGCGCTGTACCTGCCGATCCTGACCGCGATTCTCGGCGGGGTGAGCCTGCTCGGCGGGCTGGAAGCGGTCGGGATTTCACTGCTGGTGATCACCGTGGTGCTGGTGATCGCGCTCAAGTTCGGGCGGTATGTGTCGGCGCTGGTGGACAGCGACGACCGGGAAGTCTTCCTGCTCAAGATCCTCGGTGCGGCGCTGCTGGTGGCCGGGATCGCTTCGGCGTTGCAGGTTTCGGCGGCGGTCGGGGCGTTCCTGCTGGGCATCGCGGTGTCCGGATCGACCGCGCACAACGCGACCCGGCTGCTGGAGCCGTTGCGGGATTTGTTCGCCGCGATGTTCTTCGTGGTGTTCGGGCTGAACACCAATCCGTCGTCGATCCCGCCGGTGCTCGGCTGGGCCGCCGTGCTCGCTGTCGTGACCACTGTGACGAAGGTGGCTACTGGATGGTGGGCTGCTCGACGGCAGAAGATCGGCCGGTTGGGCCGGGCCCGTGCCGGGGCGGCTTTGGTCGCACGAGGCGAGTTTTCGATCGTCATCGCCGGGCTGGCGGTCACCGCCGGCGCGGTGGACGGCGAACTGGCCGCGCTGGCGACGGCTTACGTACTGCTGATGGCGATCCTCGGGCCGACCGCCGCGCGAGTGGTCGAGCCGATCGCGAAAGCCATGCAGCGCAAGGCCGCCGCGAAGGAAACCGTCACCGCCAGCTGACGTTCGTGAGGGGGACCCTGAGGGAATCTGATTCCCTCAGGGTCCCCCTCACCTACCACCAGAAGTNCGTGAGGGGGACCCTGAGGGAATCTGATTCCCTCAGGGTCCCCCTCACGGCTTTCGTCAACGCAGGTCGAAGCGCGCGGCCGCGGGGACGTGCGCCAGGGGGCCCGCGGGGGCGGATTCCGTCCGCGGACGCGCCGGAACCGCACCGGCCAGCGGGACCTGGGCCGAGGTCTTGGCCAGGTCGATGGTCAGCTTCGGCGGATTCGCCGGCGCGGTGATGAAATTGGCGTCCGTCCCGCCGATCACCAGCGCCAGTCGGTGCCCAGCGGGGACGACGTGGTCGGTGCTCGCGAGACGGAACGTCATCGTGTACGCCTTGCCCGGCGTGAGCCGCGCTTCCCGGCTCAGCGACTGGTAGTTCGCCAGATCCGCCCAGCCGCGGCTGATGATCGTGTAGTCCACGTTCTTCGTGTCCGCGCTGGTCACCTTGTAGCAGGCGCTGTCGCCGTCAGTGCTCGAACCCCAGCACGTGCGGTCCGTGCCGGTCACGATTCCCTCGCCAGGGCCGGAGAAATTGCGGATCGTCGCCGGGCCGTAGTCCACCAGCATCGCCGACAGATGCGCGGTCGAGGTGCTCGGCGTGGCCGTCACGGTGATCGACGAGGTGCCCGAGACCTGCACCGGCGAGGTGAGCGCGGCGGTGCTGTAGAGCACGCGGTTCGCCGACGTGGCCGACGGATTCGCCGCCCACTCGTTCTCCCCCGCGTTCGGGTTGTCGGTGAACGACGCGGTGCCCCGGCTGCCCGCAGTGCCGAGCGTGCCGACGCCTGCCGTACGGCCTGGCTGCGGACGCAGGATCGTGGCCTTCGTGCCCGGTGCCGGGTAGGTCGCTTCGTTCGCCCACTGGTCCGGCTGGCGCTCGACGGTCGCCTGCGGTTCCTTCTCGATGCCGTTGTCGACGCCCATCAGGTAGTGGTCGAACCACCGGTGCAGGGTGTCGACCCACTCGGTGCGGCGGTAGTCGAACGGGTCGACGTGGCCGGTCTGCGCAAGCCAGATCTTGCGCTGCACGCCCTTCGCGGCGAGCGCGTCCCACCATTGGCCGTAGTTGATCGGCATGACATTCAGATCGTTCACGCCGTGCGAGATGAACACGCTGGCGCGCACGTTCTTCGCGTTCGCCACGTAGTCGCGCTCCGCCCACAGCGGCCCGTAATCGCCGTTCCCGGTCGCGCCCTCGGCGAGTTTCCGGTTCTGCGCCGAACAATCCTGGCCGCCGTTGCGCTGCTCGACGGTCTGCGCGAGCCCGTCCGGGTTGAAGCCGAACGAGACGCCGTCCGAGCGGTAGTAGTCGTACCAGGAGCTGATCGCGGAGATCGGCACGATGGTCTTGAGCCCCTCGACGCCGGTCGAGGCGACGCCGTTGGCGATGGTGCCGTCGTAGGACTTGCCGATCATCCCGACGCCGCCGTCGCTCCAGCCCGCCGACATCTTCGTGCCGCCGGTTTTCGCGGTATAGCCGGTCGCGCGGCCGTTCAGCCAGTCCACGACCTTCTTGGCCGACTGGACGTCCGAGTTGCCGCCGACGTCGACGCAGCCGGTCGACCGGTTGGTGCCCGCCAGGTCCACGAGCACCGTCGCGTAGCCGCGCGGGACGAAGTAGTTGTCGTAGAACAGCGGGAAGCCGACCGGGCGGCCCTGCGCGTCGTACGTCTTGAACTGGGTTTCGTTGCCGCGCCCCACCGAGGAGTAGTACGGGCTGGCGTCCATGATCACCGGGATCTTCTTGCCCGCCTCGGCCGGTTCCTTCGGCCGCACGATGTCGGCGGCGACCCGGTCCGGCACGCCGTCCCCGTCGCCGTCCCGGCCGAGGTCGACCCACACCGTCTCGCGGATCGCCCCGGCGTAGTCGTACACCGGTTCGGTGCCGGTTCTCGCCGGGGCGGCCGTCGCGGCCGCCGGCGCCACCACTCCCGCGGCCAGCACCGCGGCGGCGCACAGCCCTGTCAGCACACGCATTCCCGTCGCCCTCCAGAGTCGTCGTCGGGTACCGACAACTCAACCCGGGCGGCGGGGTCCGGCAGCAGGGCCGAAAGTGGGGAACCGGTCAGAGTCCCACGGTGCGGTACAGCGTGCCGACCTCGCCGCGGTTCAGCCTGCGGATCGTGCCCTGGCGCTGATTGCCCAGCTGCACGTCGCCGACCGCGGTGCGCACCAGCTTGCGGACCGGATGCCCGGTGGCCGCCATCAGCCTGCGCACGATGTGCTTGCGGCCCTCGTGGATCACCAGCTCGATCATGCTCCGGCCGGAATGCATGTCCTTGACCCGGAACTGGTCGACCTTCACGATCCCGTCCGGCAGCTCCCAGCCCGCGCGCAGCTCCTTGCCCAGCCCGCGCGGCACCAGGCCCTCGACTTCGGCGAAGTAGGTCTTGAGCACCCGGTACGACGGGTGCATCAGCCGGTGCCCGAGGTCGCCGTCGTTGGTCAGCAGCAGCAGGCCCTCGGTGTTCTCGTCGAGCCGCCCGACGTGCACGACGCCCGGGGTCTCCTCCCACCGGCCGCGCAGGTAGTCGCCGACGCACGGGCGGCCCCGGTCGTCCGACATCGTGGAGTGCACGCCCTTGGGCTTGTTGAACGCGAGGTACACGAGGTCGTCGCGGAGGTTGACCCGCGTGCCGTCGACGTGGATCACCGCCTCGTCCGGGTGCACGCGGCGACCGAGTTCGGTGACGACCTCGCCGTCCACCTCGACCCGGCCGGCCGCGATCAGGTCTTCGGCCGCCCGGCGCGACGCCACGCCCGCCTGCGACAGGACCTTCTGCAGGCGGATGCCGTCGGGGTGTTGCTCAGATGTCATCGATGGTGTCCACTTCGGGTAGCAGCGGAGCGATCGGGGGCAGGTCGTTCAGCGACGACAGCCCCAGTCGCTCCAGGAACAGCTCGGTCGTCACGTACAGCGTGCCCGTGGTCTCCGGGTCGGTGCCCATCTCCTCGATGAGCCCCCGCGCCAGCAGGGTCCGGATCACGCCGTCCACGTTCACCCCGCGCACCGCCGCGACCCGGGCCCGGGTGACCGGCTGCCGGTACGCGATCACGGCGAGGCTCTCCAGCGCGGCCCTGGTCAGCTTCGACCGCTGGCCGTCCAGCAGGAGCTTCTCCACGAACGGGGCGTAGGTGTCCCTAGTGTAGAACCGCCACCCTTCGCCGACGCGCCGCAGGTCGATCCCGCTGGCCCGCTCGGCGAACTTCTGCGCCATGGTGCGCAGCGCGACGGTCACCCTGGCGACCGGCTGGTCCAGCGTTTCGGCGAGAGAATCCTCCGCGATCGGCGAATCCACGACGAGCAGCAAGGCTTCGAGGGCGGCTTCGAGCGCCTCGTCGTCCTCGACGCTGGGCAGGCCGCTGTCCACGGCGACCAGGCCTTCGTCGTCGGGAGGCTCCGCGGCTTCCGGATCGGCTTCGGGGGTTCCGTCAGCTTCGGGCTCGGCTTCTGTTTCGGGCTCGGCTTCTGCTTGCGGCTCGGTTTCGGCTGGCTCCGGGGCCTCGGCTTCCGCCGCAGGAGCTGACGCGACAGGCTCGGCTTCTGCTTGCGGCTCGGTTTCGGCTGGCTCCGGGGCCTCGGCTTCCGCCGCAGGAGCTGACGCGACAGGCTCCGCCTCGTTTTCCGGCTGCGGCGCGGTTTCCGGCTCAGTCTCCTCGGCCTGCTCGACCGGTGCGCCGTCGTCTTCGGTGCTCACCCGTATTCCTCCTCCTCGGCCGCCGCGCGGTCGTGCTCGGCGGCGGCGGACGCCTCGGCCACGCTGCCGCCGGTCCAGCGGACGTGCAGTTCCGCCAGTGCCTCCAGCTGGTCGAACTGCACCGACGATTCGCGGTACAGCTCCAGCAGCGCCAGGAACCGGGCCACGACCTCCACCGTGTGCTCGCAGTCCGAGGTCAGTTCCTTGAACGTCGCCTGCCCGGCCTCGGCGAGCTTCAGCCGCAGCAGCGCGGCGTGCTCGCGCACGGACACGCGGCCCATGTGGATGTGCGCGATCGACACCTGCGGCGGCGGTTTCGGCCGGAACACCGCGACCGCGATCTCCGCGAACCGTTCCGGCGTGACGCCCAGCATCACCTCCGGCAGCAGCCCGAGATACCGCTCCTCCAGCGCCACCGACCGCGGGTACCGCCGCAGCGCGCCTTCCTCCAGCTCGCCGAACAGCGCGGCCACCTGCTTGTACGCGCGGTACTGCAGCATCCGCGCGAACAGCACGTCGCGGGCTTCCAGCAACGCGAGGTCGTCCTCGTTCTCGACCTCGGCCGCGGGCAGCAGCCGGGCGGCCTTGAGGTCGAGCAGGGTCGCGGCGATCACCAGGAACTCGGTGGTCTCGTCGAGGTTCCAGTCCGGGCCGAGCGCGCGGGTGTAGGCGATGAAGTCGTCGGTGACCGTGTGCAGGGCGACCTCGGTGACGTCCAGCTGGTGCTGCGAGATCAGCTGCAGCAGCAGGTCGAACGGGCCCTCGAAGTTCTGCAGCCGCACCTTGAACTTCGAGGAGCCCTCGTCGGCGGCGTATCCCTCGGGGATGGTGCCGCCGTGCACCGTCTCGTGCTCGGCCGGAGCGTCGCCGGGAGTCTCCGGGACGTCCGCGGCCGCGGCACCGTCGGTGTTCTCAGCGCTAGCAGTGTTCTCCGAGACTGCCGCTTCCGGCTCCGGCAGCTCGGCCGATGCCGGTTCGTCCATCAGCCCTCGGTTCCGCCGTCCTCGCTGTTCGCCCGCAATCGCTGCACCAGCACGGAGTCCTCGCCGCGCTGGTCGAAGTCGGCGAGCAGCACGGCGACCGCCTCGCGAACCAGCCTGCCGCGGTCGACCACCAGGTCGTGCTTGGCGCGCAGGTTCAGCCGGGCCTGCTCCATCGCGAGCAGTTCCTCGCCGGAGACGTACACGGTGATCTTCGCGTCGTGTTTGGTGCGCCCGGACCCGCTGCGCGCCGCGTTGCGGGACAGCTGGTCGGCCTCGGCGGGCGCGCTCGGCTTGCGCGGAGCCACCGGTTCCGCGGGAGCGGGCACGGCGGGTCGTTCGAGCGCGGGGGCGGCCGGACTGGAGGTGAGGCGGAAAAGCTCCGACGCTCCGGGCAGGGAAGCGCGCCTGCTCACCGCGCGATCACCTCACGGGCCAGCGCGCGGTAAGCCGCGGCGCCGGCGGACTTGGGGGCCCAGGTCGTGATGGGCTCGCCCGCGACCGTCGTCTCGGGGAACCGCACGGTGCGGTTGATCACCGTGTCGAACACGGTGTCGCCGAATGCCTCGACCACGCGAGCCATGACCTCCTTCGAGTGCAGGGTTCTCGGGTCGTACATCGTGGCGAGAATCCCCGTGATGTCCAGTTTGGGGTTGAGGCGTTCCTGCACCTTCTCGATCGTGTCGATCAGGAGCGCGACGCCTCGCAGACTGAAGAACTCGCACTCCAGGGGGATGATCACACCGTCCGCGGCGGTCAATGCGTTCACCGTCAACAGGCCGAGCGAGGGCTGGCAGTCGACAAGAACATAGTCGTAGTCGTTCAGCACCGGACGAAGGACCCGTAACAACGTGTGCTCGCGCCCTACCTCCGCGACGAGCTGGACCTCCGCCGCGGACAGGTCGATGTTGCTCGGCAGCAGGTCAACGCCGTCGACGCGGGTTTTGCGGAGCACGTCCTCGATCTGCACCGAGCGCTCCATGATGACGTTGTAGACCGTCTGGTCCAGTTCGTGCGGCTGGATGCCGAGCCCGACCGACAGCGCGCCCTGCGGGTCGAAGTCGACCAGCAGCACCCGGCGGCCGCATTCGGCGAGCGCGGCGCCGAGGTTGATCGTGGACGTGGTCTTGCCGACCCCGCCCTTCTGGTTGCACATGGCGAGCACCTTCGCCGGGCCGTGCCGCTCCAGCGGCGGCGGCTCGGGGATCTCGCGCAGCGGGCGCCCGGTCGGCCCGATCCCGCTCTCCGCGCGCTCCTTCGCCCGCATCCGGGCGCGTTCGGCGCGGGTCAGCGGCCGTTCCGGCTCGTCGCCCTCGTGGTCCGCCGGCGTGGCGATCCGCGCGTGCTCCAGGTTCGCCGCGGCCGAACCGGAGGACCCGGCGGACCCGGACAGCCCGGCTGGCCCGGCGGACGCTGCCGGGTCCTCCGGCTGGTTCGGGGTCGGTGTCGACATGGCGCGAAAGCTCCTTGTTCGGCGGGGTCTCCGGGGAGCCTATGCGGATTTCCGGAGCACCGGCAAAGCGCCGCGCCGGGCCGCACGGGCCGAGTCACCGCAGCGTGGGAAGGCTCTAGGGCGGGTCGAGCGTTCAGCCGAGCGCGCGCGGATGCGCGGTGGCGTAGACCTCTCGCAGCGTCGTGACCGTGACGAGCGTGTACACCTGGGTCGTGGTCACCGAGGCGTGGCCGAGCAGTTCCTGCACCACGCGGACGTCCGCGCCGCCCTCCAGCAGGTGGGTCGCGAACGAGTGGCGCAGGGTGTGCGGCGACACCGCGGCGGTGATCCCGGCTCGCTCGGCGGTGTCCTTGAGCACCTGCCACGCGCTCTGCCGGGAGAGCCGGCTGCCGCGGGCGTTGAGGAAGATCGCCGAGGCGCCCCGGCCGTTCGCGGCGAGCGCGGGGCGGGCCCGGACCAGGTACGCGTCGAGTGCTTCCAGCGCGGGACGGCCGATCGGCACCAGCCGCTGCTTGCCGCCCTTGCCGTCGAGCAGGACGGTGCGCTCGGTGTCGTCCACATCGTCCACATCGAGCCCGACGGCCTCGGAAATCCGGGCTCCGGTCGAATAGAGCAGTTCCAGCAGCGCACGGTCGCGCAGGGCGCGTTCGCCGTCCGGCGGCGGAGTGTCGAGCAGCTTGAGGACGTCCCCGACCGGCAACGCCTTGGGCAGCCGCTTCGCCGCGGCGGGCGGGCGGACGTCGCGGGCCGGGTCGTGTTCGGTGAGCCCGTCCGCGTGCGCGAACTTGTGCAGCCCGCGCACCGCGACCAGCGCCCGCGCGGCCGACGACGCTGCCAGCGGCTGGTGTTCTTCGTCGCCCTCGCGCAGCGCGGCTCCGAACGACGTGACGTGCGCGGGCGTGACCTCGGTCAGCCGCACGATCCCCGCCGCTTCCAGATGGGCGGCGTAGCGGCGGAGGTCGCGCGAGTAGCTGTCGAGGGTGTTGCGGGCAGTGCCGCGTTCGACGACGAGGTGGTCGAGGTACGTGGCGATCGCGCCCCGCACCTCGACCCTCGCGTCATTCACGCCGCCACTCTAGGACGGCGCACCGGCAGAATCCGGAAATTCAGCCCTCGGCCAGTCGGCGAGCGAACCGCGAAGGCCGGTCCCGCCACGGCGCGTCGGCCGGGCGCGTCGCCGCCGCGCCGGTCAGCACCGCGTGCGCCGAGAGCACTCCCGACACGGTCGCCCCGTTGACCAGCTCGCCGGAAAGGGCCATCCGGACCGCCTCGGCGAGCGGGAACTTCCGCACCACCAGGTCGGCCTCCTCCTCGCCGAGCACCTCGCGGTCCACTTCGGACAGATCGCGCGCGAGGAAGACCCGCACCACCTCGTCGGTGAACCCGGGCGAGGCCGCGACGTCGACCAGGGTTTCCCAGCGGGCCGCGGCCAGCCCGGATTCCTCGGCCAGCTCGCGCTTCGCCGCCTCGACCGGCTCCTCCCCCGGGTGGTCGATCAGCCCGGCGGGCAGCTCCCACAGCCTGCGCCCGAGCGGATGCCGGTACTGGTGCACGAGGGTGACGTTGTCCTCGCTGTCCAGCGCCGCGATCACCACCGCGCCGAGATGTTCGACCACCTCGCGTTGGGCGGTTTTCCCGCCGGGCATCACGACGTCGTCGACCCGGAGGCCGACGACGCGTCCCACGTGGACGACCGTGCTGCCGGCGACGGAGAACTCGTGCGTGCCGGGCGCGCTCACCGAGCCGCCACGGGCGTTTCGGGCAGTTCGACCGGGAGCCGCTCGGCGACCTTGCGGTCCACGACGGCCTTCACGAACGCGCTGAACAGCGGGTGCGGCCGGGTCGGGCGGCTCTTCAGCTCGGGGTGCGCCTGGGTGCCCACGAAGAACGGGTGCACGTCCGCGGGCAGTTCGACGAACTCGACCAGCCGGTCGTCCGGCGAGGTGCCGGAAAAGACCAGGCCCGCGTCGCCGATCTGCTTGCGGTAGGCGTTGTTCACCTCGTAGCGGTGCCGGTGCCGCTCGGACACTTCGGTGCCGCCGTACGCCTTGGCCACCTGCGAACCGGCCTTGAGCTTCGCCGGGTACGCGCCGAGCCGCATCGTGCCGCCCATGTCCCGCTCCCCCGCGACGACGTCGCGCTGGTCGGCCATGGTCGAGATCACCGGGTGCTGGGTGTTCTCGTCGAACTCGGCCGAGTTCGCGTCCTCGATGCCCGCCAGGTTCCGGGCGCTCTCGATGACCATGCACTGCAGGCCGAGGCACAGCCCCAGCAGCGGCACGCCGTGCGTGCGCGCGTAGTGGATCGCGCCGACCTTGCCCTCGATGCCGCGGATGCCGAACCCGCCCGGGATCAGCACACCGTCCACATCGGACAGCACGGACGCCGCGCCGGATCCGGTCTGCGCGTCGTCCGAGGCGACCCAGACGATCTCGACCTTGGCGCGGTGCGCGAACCCGCCCGCGCGCAGCGCCTCGGTGACCGAGAGGTACGCGTCCGGCAGGTCGATGTACTTGCCCACCACGGCGACCCGGACGATCTCGCTCGGGTTGTGCACGCGGTCGAGCAGGTCGCCCCACACCGTCCAGTCGACGTCCCGGAACGGCAGGCCCAGCCGGCGCACCACGTACGCGTCGAGCGCCTCGCCGTGCAGCACCTTCGGGATGTCGTAGATCGAGCGCGCGTCCGGGCAGGCGATGACCGCCTCGGTGTCGACGTCGCACATCAGGCCGATCTTGCGCTTGAGGTCGTCCGGGATCTCCCGGTCCGCGCGGCACACCAGCGCGTCCGGCTGGATGCCGATGTTGCGCAGCGCGGCGACCGAGTGCTGGGTCGGCTTGGTCTTGAGCTCGCCGGAGGGGGCGAGGTAGGGCACCAGCGACACGTGCAGGAAGAAGCAGTTCTCCCGGCCGACGTCGTGGCGCACCTGGCGGCACGCCTCGAGGAACGGCAGCGACTCGATGTCGCCGACCGTGCCGCCGACCTCGGTGATCACCACGTCCGGCGCGACGCCGTTCTCGTCCGGCCCGGCCGCGGCGGTGATCCGCGCCTTGATCTCGTCGGTGATGTGCGGAATCACCTGGACGGTGTCGCCGAGGTACTCGCCGCGGCGTTCCTTGGCGATCACCTCCGAGTACACCTGCCCGGTGGTGACGTTCGCCTTGCCGTCGAGAGAGCGGTCGAGGAAGCGCTCGTAGTGCCCGATGTCGAGATCGGTCTCGGCGCCGTCGTCGGTGACGAACACCTCGCCGTGCTGGAACGGGTTCATCGTCCCGGGGTCGACATTGAGGTACGGGTCGAGCTTCTGCATCGTGACGCGAAGTCCGCGCGCGGTGAGCAGCTGTCCGAGGCTGGACGCCGTCAGACCCTTACCCAGAGAGGAGGCCACGCCTCCGGTGACAAAGACATACTTGGTAGCCCGCGACTGAAGTCCCACGGGCCGCCAGCATATCCCACTCCCGGCAGATCGCTCGCCGACGCCTCTTCCCGGCGCGGCGGAATCGGTTCACCCGCCCCGCGCTAGGCTGCGCGGCGTGCCGAACATCCGCGATGACCACTGGACCGCCCCGGCCGCGGGCGCCTCGCTGGACGCCGCGGTGCGCGTCCCCGGATCGAAGTCGATCACCAACCGGGCCTACGTGCTCGCCGCGCTCGCGGGCGCCCCCACGCGGGTGCGCCATCCGCTCGATTCGCGCGACACCCGGCTGATGCTGGCCGCACTCGCCTCGCTGGGCGCGCTTTCGGAAGAGACCATCGACGGCTTCCTCGTCCACCCGCTCGGCACCATCAGCGGGCGCGGCGACGAAACGGCCGTCACCCTCGGCAACGCCGGAACTGTCGCCCGTTTCACGCCCGCGCTCGCCACGCTCGGCGACGCGTCGGTGCGGTTCGACGGCGACGAGGCGATCCGCCGCCGCCCGATCGACCCGCTGCTGGCCGCGCTGCGCAAGCTCGGCGCGCGGATCGACGACGGCGGGCGCGGTGCGCCGCCGTTCACCGTGCACGGCACCGGCGGGTTGCGCGGCGGCCGGGTGGATCTCGATTCGTCGGCCTCCAGCCAGTTCCTGTCCGCGCTGCTGCTCGCCGGTCCGGCGTTCGAGCAGGGCGTCACGGTGCGGCTGGTCGGCGGTGCCCCGCCGAGCGAACCGCACATCGCCATGACGCTGGACATGCTGCGCCGGTTCGGGGCCGCTGTGGACCGTTCCGGCACGGAATTCCGTGTGGAGCCGGCGAAACTGTCGTGCCCGGAGTACGTCGTGGAGCCGGACCTGTCCACCGCGGCCCCGTTCGTGGCCGCCGCGGTCGTCGGCGGCGGGACGGTCCGGGTGCACGGCTGGCCGAAGCAGACCACCCAGCCGGGCGACTGGCTGCGCGGCCTGGTGGCCGAACTGGGCGCGAAGGCGACGCTGGACGACGACGGCCTGGTCGTCACCGGCGGCGGCGCGTTCCCCGGCATCGACCTCGATCTGCACGAGGTCGGCGAACTGACCCCGGTCATCGCGGCGATGCTGTGCTTCGCCGAGAGCCCGTCGAGCATCACCGGCGTCGCGCACCTGCGCGGCCACGAGACCGACCGGCTCACCGCGCTGGCGACCGAGCTGTCCGGTCTGGGCGCGGGCGTCACCGAACTTGAAGACGGCCTGGAAATCACTCCGGCCCCGATGCACGGCGGCGTTTTCCGCACTTACGAGGACCACCGGCTGGTGATGGCCGCGGCGGTACTGGGCCTGCGCGTGCCCGGTGTGCTGGTCGAGAACCCGGAGACGGTCGGCAAGACGTTCCCGAAGTTCGTCGAGACGTGGAGCGACGCCGTCAGCTGAGCAACCGGCGGACCTCGTCGGCCACCACCTCGGGTTCGGTGACCGGCACCAGATGCCCGGACTTCTCCGCGATCCGGTGCCGTCCTCCGGAGGAAACTCGTTGCGCGTGCGCGGCATTCGCCTCCGCGCGCAGGGCGGCGTTCATCCCGTCCCCGGCCCGGCCGCCGGACACGACCGTCACCGGGCAGTCGCCCGGTGCGGGCGGATCCGCCCGCCAGGTCTCCAGTTCGTCGAGGAAGGTCCGCGCCTGCTCGGTCTGGGTGCGCAACACCTGCGGTGTAAAGCCTTCTCGCACCAGGTCGCGCCGGACGTCTTCGGGAACCGCCCGCACCATGGGCCGGTACAAGAACTTCAGCAAACCGGTCGCCGCGAGGATCCGGCCGGTGCGCAGCAGCTTCCGTTCGAGGCCGCGGAATCGAGGCGAGAACACCACTTCCGCCGCCTCGTCGGTCGGGTCGACCAGGACCAGTCCCGCGATTTTCGCCGAGGTCCGCGACGCGGCGAGCCGCACGATCGGCCCCCCGGCGCTGTGCCCGGCGAGCACGTACGGCCCCGGCCCGAAGTGGCGCAGCACGTCGACGAGATCGTCGGCCATCCGGTCCAGCGTGCGCCCGGACGGATCCGGCGCGCTGCGGCCGAGCCCGGACCGGTCGTACACCACCGCCCGCGCGAACTCGCCGACCAGCGGCTGCACGAGCCCCCACGACGATCGGCTCGCCGCCGCACCCGCCTCGAACACGACCGTCGGCCCGGAGCCGGGACCGGGACCGGGCAGCACCATCGCGTACAGCCGCCGTCCGTCCCTTGTGGACACCCACTCCGGCTCGCCCTGCACGTGTGACACCGGCGACCCCCTCCGCTTGAAGTTAGGGTCACCTTACCCGCGGGATGTCGTGCGTGCTGGCACCGGTTAGAACCGGCATCCCCCCTCACGAGGCCCAGCTCAGCCCGCCGGTCGCTCGTCCCGCTCGTCGTCCCCGAACAGGTCGCGCAGCGTCACCGCGCGGTTGACCCGGACGTGCTCGGCGGCGTACTCGCGCGCCCGCTCCACGTCGCCGGATCCGATCGCGTCCACCAGGCGGCGGTGCTCGTCGAGCAATGCGTCCCAATGCTCGTTCTGGCTGGTCAGCCAGCGCAGCTGACCTTCGAGCGGATGCAGCATCGTGGTGAGCAGCCGGTTGCCCGCGATGGCGATGATCTCGTCGTGCAGCCTGCTGTTGACCTCCGAAATCCGCGCACCGTCACCACCCTGGGTGACCCGCGCGGACTCGGCGAGCAGCCGCTCCAGCCGCCGCATCTCCGGCTTCCCGGCCCGTTCCGCGGCACGCGCGGCGGCCAGGCTCTCCAGCGCCTCCCGGACGTCGAACAGCTCCTCGACATCCGCTCGCGCCAGCTGCCGCACCACCACCCGCCGGGGCGAGGGCACGACCACGAAGCCCTCGGACTCCAGGCTGCGGATCGCCTCGCGCACCGGCACCCGCGACACCCCGAGATCCTCGGCCAATTCGCGCTCGACCAGCCGGTCCCCCGGCTTCAGCCGCCCGGTCAGGATCCGTTCCCGCAGCTCGTCGAGCACCCGGGCGCGCGTCGCCGCGAGCGGCTGCCGGCCCTCCGTGGCGCCCACCTGTCCCCCTCTCGCCGACCTCGGACATCGCCGAGTTTATCGGGAAGAGGGTTGACGCAGCAGCCGTCCGGCGCGATATTGGGATCCCAAGTTTGGGATCCCAAAGCTGCCGGCACGTCGACCGGAGGTCAGCGATGACGCACGCCCCGTCCACCGAAACCAGCGCGGACGTCCAGCCGGAACCCGATCCTCGGCTGTGGAACGAGGACCTCGCGCCCGCCAAGGAACGGCGCTGGAAGGTGTACGACATCTTCGCGCTCTGGATGTCGGACGTGCACAACCTCGGCAACTACACCTTCGCCGCCGGGCTGTTCGTGCTCGGGCTGTCGGCGTGGCAGGTGTTCACCGCACTGCTGTTCGGGTTCGTGGTCATCTTCTTCGGGATGAACCTGATGGGCCGGATCGGCCAGCGCACCGGCGTCCCGTTCCCGGTGGTGGCGCGGATCAGCTTCGGCACGTTCGGGGCAAATCTTCCCGCGCTGATCCGCGCGGTGATCGCGATCTTCTGGTACGGCATCCAGACCTACCTCGCGAGCGTCGCGATCACCCTGCTCGTGCTGGCGATCGACCCCGGCCTGAAACCGTTGACCGAGCACGGTTTCCTCGGCCTGCACGCGCTCGGCTGGATGTGCTTCGTGGCGCTGTGGCTGGTGCAGGCGCTCGTGCTGACCCGCGGCATGGAGGCGGTGCGGAAATTCCAGGACTGGTGCGGCCCGCTGATCTGGATCGTGATGATCGCGCTCGCGGTCTGGATCCTCGCCGCGAGCCACTGGCACATCTCGTTCACCAGCAGCCCGCGGCACCTCTCCGGCGGCGAGCAGGTGCGGCAGTGGTTCGGCGCGGCCGGGCTGATCCTGTCCACCTACGGCACGCTGATGCTCAACTTCTGCGACTTCTCCCGCAACGCCCTGGACCAGAAAACAGTGCGGCGCGGCAACTTCTGGGGCCTGCCGGTGAACTCGACGGCCTTCGCGCTGCTGTCGGTGATCGTCACCGCGGGCAGTCTGCAAGTGTTCGGCGAGGCGATCACCGACCCGGCCGAACTGCTCGCCCGCGTGCACAACACCCCGGTGCTGATCATCGGCGCGCTCACCTTCGCCATCGCCACCATGGGCGTCAACATCGTCGCGAACTTCGTCTCCCCCGCCTACGACCTGGCCAACATCTGGCCCAAGCGGATCTCGTTCACCGTCGGCGGGATGATCAGCGCCGTCGCCGCGCTGTGCGTGCTGCCGTGGAAGCTGTACTCGTCGCCGGTGGTGGTCAACTACTTCCTCGGCGGGCTCGGCGCGTTCCTCGGGCCGCTGTTCGGGATCATGGTCGTCGACTACTACCTGATCCGCCGCGGCAAGGTCGAGGTCGCGCAGCTGTTCGTGCGCGACGGCAAGTACCCCAAGGTGAATCCGCGCGCGATGGCGGCCTTCTTCCCGTGCGCCGTGCTGTCCGCGGTGGTCGCGCTGGTGCCGTTCTTCGCACCGGCCGCACCGTATTCCTGGTTCCTCGGCACCGCTAGCGCCGGATTGCTCTACTACGCCGTTTCACACCGCCAGCGGAGGGCTTGATGCGGATCCTCGTCACCAACTGCAACACCACCGAGGCCATGACGAAGGAGATCGAGGCCGGGGCGCGGGCGGCGGCCAGCCCCGGCACCGAGATCGTCGCCTTGACGCCGAAGTGGGGCCCGGAATCGGCGGAGGGCTGGCTCGACAGCTTCCTGTCCGCGGCGGCGGTGCTGGACCTGTTGCGCACCACCGGGGAAACGTTCGACGCGGTCGTCCTCGCCGGTTTCGGCGAGCACGGCCGCGAGGGCGCGCGCGAACTGCTGGACGTGCCGGTGGTCGACATCACCGAGGCCGCGGCACATCTCGCCGGGCTGCTCGGCCGCCGGTACGGCGTGGTGACGACCTTGGACCGCGCCTGCGGGCTGATCGAGGACAGCCTGCACTCGGCCGGAGTGGGCCGGAACTGCGTCGCGGTCGTCGGCACCGGGCTCAGCGTGCTGGAGCTGCGCGACGCGGAACGCGCGGAATCAGCCCTGCTCACCGCCGGATTGCGGGCTCGCGACGCCGGCGCCGAGGTGCTCGTGCTCGGCTGCGCCGGGATGACCGGGCTGGACCGCACGATGTCGGCGATGCTCGACGTCCCGGTGGTCGACGGGGTCGCCGCCGCGGTCCGGCTCGCGGAATCCCTGGTGGCGCTGGGATTGCGCACCAGCCGGGCCGGGTCCTACGCCCGCCCCCTGGACAAACACCGCACCTGGCCCGGTGCCTGAAGCAGCTCCGCGGTCCGTGAAGGGAACCCTCATTGACTCTGATTCCCTCACGGCTCTCGCTGCGAAGTCGCGGTGGCACCTCAGGCCGAGGCGCGCACCGGCACCCGGGCGCGCCCGGTCAGCGCCTTGCTCCACGGCAGCCGCCGCAGCACCTCGACGATCGCGAAGGTCAGCGCCACCGTCGCCGGGTACGCCACCAGCGTCGTCCACGGCGCGCCGTAGCGGTCGCCGACGAAGACGAACAGCGGGTCCAGCAGCGCGATCGCGATCGGGTGGGTCAGGAACACCGCGAACGACCGGTTCACCGCCCAGGAGACGAACCGCCCGCCGCGCTGGCTGCTCTCCGCCCAGCGCGCGCCCGCCAGGTAGATGCCGGCGATCACCGCGACGAACCACGGGATCAGGTACGGGCGGAAGGCGTCCGACGCCATCTCCGGCCACTCGCCGAAGCGGACACTCACGAAGTAGCCGGCCTCCGCGAGCGCGAGCCCGCCCGCCATCGCCAGCAGGACCCAGCGCGCATGCGTGCGCAGCCAGGCGTGCACCGCCTCGAAGTGCAGCGCCGCCGCGGCCCCGAGCAGCATGTAGAACTGGTACACGAGGAAAGTCGCGAAGAAGTTGCTGACAAAGCCGTAGCCCAGCGCCGCGGGCGGGTAGCTCATGAAGATCGCGACCGCCACCTGGACCGCGCCGGACACCGCCAGCACGGTCCACGGACGGCGGCGGATCAGGTCGAACATCGTGGCCAGCAGCGGGAACAGCAGGTACACCTGCAGCGTCACCAGCATGAAATACATGTGGTACCAGGCGTTCCCGGTGAGCAGGTCCAGCCCGAGCGTGCGCAGCTGCGCGCCGGCGGACCCGAACGGCTGCTCCGAGGTGATCAGCGAGTAGACCCGGTAGATGACCGTCCAGGTCACATACGGCACCGCGACCAGAGGGAACCGCCTGCGCCAGAACTTCCCGGTCCGCACCGGCCGGTCCCGGTAGCCGAACACGAGCACGAACGCGGTCAGCGCGAAGAACGCCTCGCGGGTCAGGTGCAGCGGCGTCTGGATCGCGTCGGCGACGATGTCCTGCTGATAGGTCGTGGAGCCGATCACGTGGATGAGGATGACCAGGGCGAACGTGACGACCCGGTACGCATCGAGCTGACGCAGGTGCGGCGATCGGGCGGGCGCCGGCTCGCCGGAACGGACGAGCGGGATCTCGGTAGTGGTCATCGTTCGGCCGTGCTCCCGGGGTCGTTGGCGCTCATGGTGCCAGGCTCTCGTGCGCAGCTGTGAACCACCCATGATCTTCCTGAGACCCGGCTGATGCCGCGCGGGACGGGTGTCGGATCAGCCACACCCGTACGGGTGAACCGGTGCCCCGCAGTGGTCCGGACCACTCGCCCCGCTTGGAACAGGCCGTTCGTCGGGCCTTTCCGGACACTTCATCACAAAACACCCAGGCTCGGAAATTGGTCTAGTCCACAGTATTGACTCCGGCTG
This sequence comes from Amycolatopsis sp. M39, assembly GCF_001651785.1. NCBI lineage: Bacteria > Bacillati > Actinomycetota > Actinomycetes > Pseudonocardiales > Pseudonocardiaceae > Amycolatopsis > Amycolatopsis sp. M39. Next base: position 16,638 of record NZ_LWSF01000020.1, on the reverse strand, counting down.
TGCCCTGGTTCACATTCGACTACGGGCCGGCCCCCGCTCCTGCAGTGATCACCCGATGTCCGACGCTTGCCGCGCATTCCGGTGCGGCAGGCGGACTTCGCTTGTGCGAGGGAGAACCCTTATGCCCCACCGGACCTTGAGACCGCTGGCCGTGGCCTGCGCCGCCCTGGCCGCCGTGGTCGTGGCCGGTCTCACCATCCTGGCCCGGCCCGCCCCGGCCACCGCGACGCCCGCGCCCTCCTCGGGAGGCCTGCGCATCGCCTACTTCGACCAATGGAGCATCTACCAGAACGCCTACTACCTCAAGAACGTCGACAAGATCGCCGACAACATCGACTACCTGCTCTACGACTTCGAGAACATCGACCCGAACAACCTCACCTGCTTCGAGACGACCAAGGCGACCACTCCCGACCCGGGCGGCGAGGACGACCCGAACGCGGGCGACGGCGCGGGCGACCAGTTCGCCGACTACCAGAAGTCGTTCGGCTCGGACATCAGCGTCGACGGCTCCGCCGACACCTACAACATGCCGATCGTCGGCAACTTCCACCAGCTGCAGGAGCTCAAGGCCCGGCACCCGAACCTGAAGGTGCTGCTGTCGCTCGGCGGCTGGACCTACTCGAAGTACTTCTCCGACGCCGCGGCCACGGACGCCTCGCGCAAGAAGTTCGCGAGCTCCTGCATCGACATGTTCATCAAGGGCAACATCCCCAACGCGGGCGGCTTCGGCGGCCCCGGCACCGCCGCGAACATCTTCGACGGGTTCGACATCGACTGGGAGTACCCGGCGCACCCCGGCGGCCACACGGGCAACCACTACAGCCCCGGCGACACCCAGAACTTCACCTCGCTGCTCGCCGAGTTCCGCGGCCAGCTCGACGCGCTGGGCAAGCACTACGCGCTCTCGGCCGCCCTGCCCGGCGGCCAGGACAAGATCGCGAAGATCCAGACCGACAAGATCCACCAGTACATGGACTTCGCGGACCCGATGACCTACGACATGCACGGCGCGTGGGACAAGACCGGTCCGACGAACTTCCAGGACCCGCTCTACCCCTCGCCGAACGACCCGTCCCCGACGATCCCGCCGGGCACCGAGAAATACACCATCGACCAGGTGATGAAGGCGTACACGCAAGGCGATCCGGCGTACGGCATCCCCGGCGGGTTCCCGGCGGCGAAGCTGACCCTGGGCATCCCGTTCTACTACCGGGGCTGGACCGGCGTTCCGGCGGGCCCGAACCACGGGCTGTACCAGACCGCCACCGGTCCGTCCGCTCCGCATCCGTTGAGCGGCAACGTTCCCGGCGTCGCGATGTACAAGGAACTCTCCGGCGTGGTCGACAACCCGGCGGACACGTTCTGGGACCCGGCAACGCAATCGGCGTGGTTCTACGACGGGACGAGCTTCTACGGCGGTTCGTCGAAACAGTCGATCAAGGCGCGCACCGATTACATCCATTGCAACGGCCTCGGCGGCGCGATGATGTTCTCGCTCTACGACCTTGATCCGAACTCGACACTGTTCCACGCGGTCGTGGACGGGCTCGCCGCGCCGACGGAGGGCTGCTCCGGCCCGCCGCCGACCACCCCGACGACGCCCACCACCCCCACGACCCCGACCACGCCCACGACCCCGACCACGCCCACGACCCCGCCGGGCGGCCAGTGCACGGCAGCGGCTTGGGACACCGGCAAGGTCTACAACGGCGGCGCGGTCGTGTCGTACGACAACCACACCTGGACGGCGAAGTGGTGGACGCAGGGCGAGCAGCCCGGCACCTCGGACGTCTGGACGGACAACGGAGCCTGCTCCGGCGGCGGCGGTCCCACGACCGCGTGCCCGGCGGCGTGGAACACCTCCCAGTCCTACAACGCCGGCGCGGTGGTGTCCTACAACGGCCACCGCTGGTCCGCGAAGTGGTGGACGCGGGGCGAAACGCCCGGCAGCGCGTCGGCCTGGGCCGACAACGGCACCTGCTGACCTCGCGGCAGGCGCAGGAATAACGGCGGCGGCACCGGATTCTCCACCCCCAGGGGAACCCGGTGCCGCCGCATTGCCTGCGACGAATCAGCGGCGGCAATGGATTCCCCACCCCCGAAGGGAACCGGCCGCCGCGTTGTCGGCGAACAAGTCGGCGGCGGTACCCGGATTCCCCCACCCCAAAGAGAACCAGCCGCCGCGGCACCCGCGAACAAGTCAGCGGCGGTACCGGGTTTCCTCACCCACGAAGGGAATCCGGTACCGCCGCCGGCTGTTGTGCGGGAGGCGAAAGTCTCTCGTTCAGTTCCCCGAAGCAGTCACACCCGGCGCGATCGCCTGCGCGTTGCCCGCGATGCCGTACCGTCCCGAACCGCCGTTGAGCTGTTCCTGCAACGCCAGGATCGTCGCGACCCGGCCTGCCGCCGAGTCCGCGTTGTCCACAGTGGACAGAATCGACGTGGCCGAGGTGTCCGCGCGCACCACGCCGATCGGGCCGGTGCCCTCCGCGGAACCCGGGTCCCCGGCGAGCACCGCGCCCGCGCCGGAACGGTCCATCTGCGCGGCGAACCGTGCGATCGTCGCGGCCCGGTCCCCCGCGCCGTCGCCGGTCTGCTGGGCTCCGGTCAGCACGATCGCCAGCTGCGCGGGCTGCACGCCCTGGCTCGGCTTCACGAACCCGCCGTCGGTCAGCCCGCCGAGCGCGGCGGCGAGTTCGTCGCCGCTCGACTGCGGTTTCGCGCTCGCCTTGTCCAGCAGCAGCGTGGAACCCAGCAGCGCGCCGGCGAGCGTGCCGGAGTCGCCCGCGGTCGGGAACTTCGCCCCGGCCGGCTGCAGCCGCGTGACGACGTCGCGCAGCTGGTCGGCCTTGGCCGGGTCGGTGAACGCGTCGGTCAGCTGCAGTTCGCCGGTCACCGACGCGCCGGACTGGCCGACGAGCTTCTTGAGCGCGTCGCGGTCGGCCGGGCGCGCGTCCTGCGTGGTGACGATGACGACGCTGCGCTTGTCGAGCGCGCCCGCGACGACCTTCGGGCCCATCGTCCCGGCGAACGCGTCCGCGTCGGACAGCCGCGCGTTGAGCGAGTTGCGCTGCGCTTCGAGATCGGCGACCTGCGTGCCGAGGTCTTTCTTCTGGTCCGCGAGCCCGGACAGCAGCGAACCGTTGAGCGCGGTCGAGCCCAGCACCACGCCGACGGCCAGCGCCAGGAAGCACGCGGTGATGGAAACGATGTGGTATCGCAGGGAAATCACGTGAAGAGACCCTTCACCCAGGCGACGAACGTGGACCAGGTGTGCTGGATCCACTCGAGATAGACGGAGCCGACGTCGGAGACCAGCAGCGCGGCGATGACGACGACGATCGCGGCGAGGACCAGCAGCGCGACCGCGCCGAGCGACACCCTGGCCCGGTGCAGCGTCGCGACGGCCTTGCCGTCGACCAGCTTCGTGCCGAGCTTGAGCCGCGTGAGGAACGTGGACGGGTTCGACCCGGACCGGCCGTGGTCGAGGAATTCCCGCAGCGTGGCCTGGAATCCGACGGTGACCACCAGGCTCGCGCCGTGCGCGTCGGCCAGCAGCAGGGCGAGGTCCTCGGCGTTGCCGGACGCGGGGAAAGTGACCGCGCCGATGCCCAGGTCCTGGATGCGCTCGACGCCCGGCGCGTGCCCGTCCGGCTGCGCGGGGACGACGACCTCGCCGCCGCTGCGCAGCGTCGCGGTGCCGATCCCGGTCGGATCGCCGACCATGACGTCGGGCTGGTAGCCCTGCGCACGCAGGGTGTCCGCGCCGGCGTCCACGCCGATCAGCACCGGCCGGTGCTCGCCGATGTACTTCTTGAGCTTCTTGAGGTCCTCGGCGTGCCCGTTCCCCGCGGCGACGACCAGCACGTGCCGGTCGCGCACCGGGACCTTCAGCTCCGGCACGCCGACGCCGTCGAGGATCAGCGTCCGCTCGCGGCGCAGGAACTCGATCGTGTTGGCGGAGAAGGCTTCCAGCTGGGTCGACATCCCGGCCTTGGCCTCGATCATCTGGTCGGCGACGCTTTCGGAGGTCTGCTCGACCCCGGTCGCCAGCTGCCGCTCCCCCAGGTACACCGCGCCCTCGTGCACGCGCAGTTTCGTGCCGTCCTTGACGCTGCGCAGCAGGTCCCCGCCGACCGAGTCGACCAGCGGGATGCCCGCCGCCACCAGGATTTCCGGGCCGAGGTTGGGGAACCGGCCGGAAATCGAGGGGGAGGCGTTGACCACCGCGGCGACCTCGGCGGCGACCAGCGCGTCGGCCGTGGCCCGGTCGAGGTCGAGCTGGTCCAGCACGACGATGTCGCCGACGCTGACCCGGCGCAGCAGCTCCCGCGTGCGCCGGTCGACCCGCGCGACACCGATGACGCCGGGGAGGGCTTCTTGGTTCCGCGCGAGAAGACCAGTGAGCTTCATGTGGCTGATGGTGACAAATTTGTGCCTGGCTGCGGAGCCGACGCGCCGAAGCGGACATGACTCGTTGCGGTGAGCCAGGTCGCGCGAGGTGGGCGAGCCGGGGTTAACTGTCCGGTCCGCCCGCCTCGAAATCGAGGTTGGACCAGGGGCTCGCGGGATCGTTCAGCAGCCGGTGGCGGACGCGGGCGGCCGAAACGTATTCCGGCCCGAATTCCTCGCCGTCGAGCGCGAGCAGCCTGCCCAGCACGTATCCGGTGGACAGTTCCGCCCAGGAACCGTGGTAGCGCCGGGCGATCGCGCCCGCCTCCAGCACCATCAGTTCCGCGGTGAGCGCGTCGCAGTACCCGACCGCCAGCCCCCAGCGCGCCAGTTCGACCGCGCGCCCGACGTCCCAGCCGATGATGCTGTCCACCACGCCGTCCGGCGCGAGCAGGCCGTCGGCGCGGAACCGCTGTTCGTACCGGACGATCCGGCGCACCGCGTCGACGAGCGGCCCGGCCTGGTCCTCGGCGTCGTTGTCGGCGCACCACTGCCGGACCAGCTCGACCCAGCCGTAGACGTCCAGCGCCAGCCCGCTGCGGGCGCGCAGCACGAGCACGAGGTTTCCGGTGGTGAGCTGGTAGGAATCGCCGAGCAGCCGGTCCATCGCGGCCCGCCAGCCCGCCGCGTCCGCGACGCCCCACCAGTCGCGCAGGCCGCGGACCTCGGCGACGTAATCGTGGTAGCGCGCGTCGAGGACGTTCCACGGTTCGGCCGACAGCACCGCCTGGTGCGCGCCGCAGGCGAGCGCGTGCGCGACCGGACCGTCGAGAAGTCCGTACCGGGCCGTGTAAAGCCGCTCGACCTGCTGCTCCACCGCGGTGACCCGGTGCGGGTTCGCGGCGACCCAGGGCAGCACGGCCGTCGCGCTCACCCGCCATTCGCCGAGCGTGCCGCGGTTGAAGACGATCTGTTCCTCTTGGCCGAGACCGTGCGTGGCCCAGTCGAGGTCGCCGCTGAGGAACACCACGTCCGCCCCGAAATCCGGCAGCGCGCCGCGCGTGAACACCTGCAGCGACGGTTCGCCGCCGTGCGCGCAGCAGACTTTCGCGGGCGACCAGGTCCGGTCCTGCGCGAGCCGCCGCGCCTCGTCCCGGTGGATCGGCACGAACAGCTCCTCGTCGCCGAGGAGTTCGAGGAAGCGGTCGAGATCGTCCTCCCGCCGCGCGCGGGCGAGTTCGGCTTCGACGTCGGCCAGCGTGGCCCAGGTCATGGAATCCGCCTCAGCCCCTCTTCGCGCGCTTGCGCTTCGCGCCGGTGTTCTTCGCTTTGTCTTTCTCGGCCGTGGCAAGCAGTTCCTCGGCGTGCGCGCGGCCGGTCTCGGTGCCGTCCATGCCGGCGAGCATCCGGGCCAGCTCGCGCACCCGGTCGTCCTGGTCGAGCGTTTTCACGCCGCTGCGCGTGACGCCGCCGCTGGTTCCCTTGTCCACCACCAGATGCTGGTCGGCGAACGCGGCGACCTGCGGCAGGTGCGTGACCACCAGGACCTGGTGCGTGCGCGCGAGCCGCGCCAGCCGCCGTCCGATCTCGACCGCGGCCCGGCCGCCGACCCCGGCGTCGACCTCGTCGAACACCAGCGTCTGCACCGTGTCCGCGTGCGCCAGCACGACCTCGATCGCCAGCATCACCCGCGACAGCTCACCGCCCGAAGCCGCCTTGTGCACCGGCAGCGGCGGCGCGCCGTTGTGCGCCCGCAGCAGCAGTTCCACTTCGTCGACGCCGTCCGGACCCGCGTGCACGGCGTGTCCGTCGATCGCGAGCGCCTGCCGGTCGCCGTGCTCGGCCGGACGCTGTTCGACGGTGATCTCCAGCTCCGCCTGGCCCATCGCGAGGCCCGACAGCTCCTTGGTGATCGCCGTCGCCAGTTCCGCGGCCGCCTTGCCGCGCGCGGCCGAAACCTCGGTGGCGTGCGCGACCAGCTGCACTGCCAGCTCGTCCCGGCGCAACGCCAGCCCGGCNGCCCGGCCAACGCCTCCTCGGACGTGTCCATCGATTCGAGCCGCCGCCGCGCGTCTTCAGCCCACGCCAGCACCCCGTCGACATCCGCGGCGTACTTGCGGGTGAGCCGCTTGAGATCGGCCTGCCGCGCGAGCACCTTCTCCAGCAGCGCCGGGTCGGCGTCCAGGTTCTCGACGTAGCTGCCCAGCTCCGCGCCGACGTCGCTCAGCAGCGTGGAGGCTTCCTCCAGCCGCGGCACGAGGTCGCGCAGCGCGGAGTCCTCCGCCGGAGCGAGCCGCCGCACCGCCTCGCCGACCAGGCCGAGCGCGCCCGGAGCGTCCGGATCGCCGTCCTGCGCGCCGGACACCGCCGCGTGCGCCTCGGTGGCCATGGCGCGGAGTTCGTCGACCGCGGCGAGCCGTTTGATCTGCTCGGTGAGCTCGACGTCCTCGCCCGGTTCAGCAGCGACCGCGTCGATCTCGTTCAGCCCGTGTTTCAGCAGGTCCGCCTGCTGCGCCATCTCGCGGGAGCGGGTGGAGCGCTCGCTCAGCTCGGTGATCACGGCCAGCCATTCCTCGCGGACCTGGCGGTACGCGGCGAGCGGCCGCCCGACGTCCTCGCCGGCGAACCGGTCGATCACCGCGCGCTGCTCGGCCGGGCGCAGCAGCCGCAGCTGGTCGTTCTGCCCGTGCACGGCGATCACCTGCTCGGACAGGTCGGACAGCACCCCGACCGGCACCGACCGGCCGCCGAGGTGCGCCCGCGAGCGCCCGTCGGCCGAGACCGTGCGCAGCGCGATGACGCTGCCGTCCTCGTCGACGTCGGCCCCCGCGTCGGTGACGATGCGGGCGGCCGCGTCGTCCTTGCCCACGGTGAACCGGCCCTCGACGAATGCCTTCAGCATCCCGTTCCGGACCTTCGACGCCTCGGCCCGTCCGCCCGAGAGCAGATGCAGCCCGGTGACGACCATGGTTTTGCCCGCACCCGTCTCACCGGTGACCACGGTGAAGCCCGCGTGCAGTTCCAGCAGGGCTTCCTCGATGACTCCGAGGCCCTGGATGCGCATCTCGGCCAGCACGACGCATACGGTAGCGGCCCGCACCGACGTTCTGTGCGTCCGAGGTGCGCTAACTCTTCTTTTCGCTGGTCGAACACTTGTGCGGGCGCGTCGCGGATCAGCTGCCCTGGCGCTCCCCGCCGCGCCGGTCCCGCCAGCTGCGCACCGGCAGGCCGAACTTGTACACCAGCCGATCGGTGAACACGCCGTCCCACAGCCGGACCAGCCGCACCGGCCGCTTGCCGCACACGACGCGCACCAGCGCGCCCGGCGGCAGATCGAACGACCGCAGCCCGTCGCAGGTCAGCGCCGCTTTCGGGCCCTTCGGGTCGATGCCGACGGTGATCACCGACTGGGGCGAGACGACCAGCGGACGGGAGAACATCGCGTGTGCGTTGCTCGGCACCACGAGCAGCGCCTCGACGTCCGGCCACAGCACCGGGCCGCCCGCGGAGAAGGCGTACGCGGTGGAACCGGTCGGCGTCGCGCACAGCACGCCGTCGCAGCCGAAGGACGACACCGGGCGGCCGTCGACCTCGATCAGCGCGTCGAGCACCCGCTCGCGGCTGAACTTCTCGACGCTGGCCTCGTTGAGCGCCCAGGTCCGGTAGATCTCCGTGCCGTCGGCGGCGACCGTGACGTCGACCGTCATCCGGTCCTCGACGTGGTAATCGCGGTCGACGACGCGCTGCACGGCGTCGGCGAGCGCGTCCGAATCGGCTTCGGCGAGGAAGCCGACGCGGCCGAGGTTCACGCCGAGCACCGGCACCTCGGCCGGACGGGCGAGTTCCGCCGCGCGCAGCAGCGTCCCGTCGCCGCCGAGCACGAACACGAGTTCGGCCCCCTCGGCCGGATTGTGCTCGGGCGCGACCACGGTGCACGGCTTCGCCATGCAGCCGTCCGGGTCGATCAGCTGGAGGACGTCCTCGTCGAGCACGCGCAGCCGGATCCCGGCCTTGGCGAACCGCTGGGACACCTCGCGGGCGGCCTCCCGGGTGGTGTCCCGGTCCGGGTGCACCACGAGGAGCACTTCACGTTCGGCGGTCACTGGGGTCCTTCCTGGACTGCGGTGCGCACGAGCCGTTCGGCGTCGTCGCCGCCCGCGTCTTCCGGCTCCGTTTTGCGGAGCCACACGAAGTATTCGACGTTCCCGGAGGGCCCGGGCAACGGGCTCGCGACGACCCCGCGCAGCGACAGGCCGAGCTTCGCGGCTTCGGCGAGCACGCCCAGCACGGACGCGACGCGCAGTTCCGGATCGCGCACGACGCCGCCGCTGCCGAGCCGGTCCTTGCCGACCTCGAACTGCGGTTTGACCATCGGCAGCAGATCCGCGCCGTCGCGCGCGCATTCGGCGAGCGCGGGCAGCACAAGCTTGAGCGAGATGAAAGACAGGTCGCCCACGACGAGATCCACCTGGCCGCCGAGGACCTCCGGCGTCAGATTGCGGACGTTCGTGCGGTCGAGGACGACAACGCGGTCGTCGGTCCGCAGCTTCCAGTCGAGCAGCCCGCGCCCGACGTCGGCGGCGATGACCTTGTCGGCGCCGCCCCGCAGCAGCACATCGGTGAACCCGCCGGTGGACGCGCCCGCGTCGAGACAGCGGCGGCCTTCGACGGTCAGCCCGTCGGGACCGAAACGCTCAAGCGCGCCGAGGAGTTTGTGCGCGCCGCGCGACGCCCAGCCCGGGTCGTCCTCGTCCTTCACGACGATCGGCGCGTCGTTTTCCACGCCGGTGGCGGGTTTCGTGGCGACCATGCCGCGCACGGCGACCTTGCCGCCGGTGATGAGCGCGGAGGCTTGTTCGCGGGAGCGCGCGAGTCCGCGCCGCACGAGTTCCGCGTCGAGCCTGGCCCGTTTGGCCACGCCGGTCAGACCTTGTCGATGCTGGACAGGGCCACGGTCAGCTCGGTGTGCACGGCCTCGAACCGGTCCACGTGTTCGGCGGGCGGCAGCGTGTCGAGGTCGTCGAGCCCGGCGACGGCCTCGTCGATGCCCGCCCGCGGGTCAGTCTGCTGCGGGCCGGGTCCGGGGATCGGCGGGGGTCCGGGTACCGGCCGCGGAACGTTCGGGTGCACAGCCCCAAACTACCAGTCAGGCCAGCCCGAGCCCGGTCACTGCCGCCGCGGCCGCGTCGCCGTCCGCGCGCACCTGCGAGACCCCGGTGCGCCACGCCGCATCGCACAGCGCGCGCAGCAGGTCGAGCTTGTCGCCTTCGCCGCGGACGGTCAGCGCATCTTTTCCGCTGTCTTCGCTGATCTCCCACCCGGTTTGCTTGCCGACGCGCAGTTCGTCCATCGGTTGTGTGAGCGCGGTGAGGTCGGCACCGAGATGAGTCGGCCGTTCCGCCGGAATCGCGGTGAGCAGCGTCGCCGGAGTCGCGATGCCGGTGAGGACGCACAGCGAGTCGAGCCCCGCCGCGACCGCACCCGCGATGTCGGTGTCGAGCCGATCCCCGACCACCAGCGGACGCTTCGCCTTCGCCGACCGCGCGGCCGTCTCGAACAACAACGGCTTCGGCTTTCCCGCGACGACCGGCTCCGCCCCGGTAGCGATCCGGAGCGCCCCGACCATCGACCCGTTGCCCGGCATCAGCCCGCGCTCGGTGGGCAGCGTGCTGTCGGTGTTCGTGGCGACCCACAGGCCGCCCGCCCGGATCACGATGCTCGCCTCGGCGAGGTCCGCCCATCCGGTTTCCGGCGAATGTCCTTGCACCACCGCGGAAACGCCGTCGCCCGCGGTCCGCACCGGCTCCAGTCCCGCCGCGGAGATCTGGTCGCCGAGCGAGGCGGTGCCGACGATGAGCACCTTCGCCCCGGCCGGCAGCCGGTCCCGGAGGAGCCCGGCTGCCGCCTGAGCGCTCGTGTGCACCTCTTCGGTGTCCGCGGAGATCCCGAGGTCCCGGAGATGCTCCGCGACCGCAGACGGGGCCTTGGAGGCGTTGTTGGTCACGAACCGGACCGCCGTGCCCAGCTCGCGCACGGCGGTCACGGTTTCCGCGGCCCCCTCGATCACCTGCGGCCCGTGGTAGACGGTGCCGTCGAGATCGAACAGCAGCGCGTCGTAGGCCACGTCAGTCATCCGACTCGCTGGATCCGTCCGCCTCGATCGTGTTCGCCTCGTTCGCGTCCGCCTCGATCGTTTCCGCCTCGTTCGCCAGGTCCGCGGCCCGCTCGGCGGCGTCGGTCTCGTCCTCGGCGTCGGCCTCCGCGGCGTTGAGGAACCACTGCACCGCCTCTTCCTTGCGCCCGGCAGCATCGAGGTTGTCGGCGTACGCGTAGAACAGGCGCGCGCTCCACGGATCGCGCTTGCCCGCCTGGAGGTCCGGCCCCTGCAACGACACGACCGCCGCGTCCAGCTGTCCGAGATCGCGCCGCGCACCCGCCGCGACGATCGCCAGCTCGACCTGGGTCGACTTCGTGAGCCGTTCCTTGTCGGTCTCCTTGGCGAGGTCGAGGGCGCGCTCCGGACGGCCGAGCGCGCGCTCGGCGTCCGCGATGATCGCGATGTGCTCGTCGCTGCGCGTCATCCGCCGGACGGCGCGCAGTTCGGACAGCGCTTCCTGCCAGTTGCCCGCGTGGTAGGCGACCAGCCCGAGCCCTTCGCGGACGATCGGCACCCGCGACGCCTTGGTCTTCGCGTACCGGGCGTGCTCGAGCGCGGCCTCCGGGTCCTCGTCGACCAGCCCGCCCGCGGCGACCAGATGCTTCCCGACGGTCTCCGCGAGCCCCTTCGGCAGGGTCCGCAGCTCCCGGCGGACTTCTTCGTCGAGGTCGGAGAACTCGATGTCCTCAGGCAGTTCCGGCGCTTCGAGCAGCTCACGGGCGAGTGCCGCGTCCTGCTCCTCGGCCGTCACCGGCCGCTTGGCGCGAGGACGGTCGTCCCTGCGGTCACCACGGCTGTCCCTGCTGCCACGGTCACCACGGCTGTCCCTGCTGTCCCTGCTGCCACGGTCGCCACGGTCGCCACGGTCGTCGCGCTCCCGGCGATCTTGCCGCTCGTCCCGGCTGCCCTGCGGCTGTTCCTGGCTCTCAGCGGCCTGGACGCTCTCGCCCCGGTCCCCCGCAGCCGACTCGACGTCCGCGGCACCCGAGCCCGCAGTCACCTCGCCGGCCGCCGCGGTCTCCTCGACCTCGTCCCGCCGCCCGCGGACACCCTCGTCCTGACGGTCGTTCCGGAATCCGCCGCCGCGCTGGTCCTTGCGGAACCCGCCCGAGCGCTCGTCCCGGCGATCCCCGCCAGGTCGCTTGTCACCGGCCCGGTCATCGCGACGGAATCCGCCGGACCGCTCGCCCCGGTAGCCCCCCTCGTCGCGGCGGTCGTCGCGGTATCCGCCGGACCGGTCCCCGCGGTAGCCGCCCTCGTCGCGGCGGTCATTGCGGAACCCGCCGGACCGGTCGTCCCTGCGGTCGTCGCGCCGTTCACCGCGGAACCCGCCCGAACGGTCGTCCCGCCGGTTGTCGCGGAACCCGCCGGAGCGGTCGTCCCGGCGATCCCCGCGGTAGCCGCCCTCGTCCCGGCGGTCATTGCGGAACCCGCCCGGACGGTTGTCACGGCGCTCGTCGCGCTCGTTGCGGAACCCGCCGTCGCGCCGGTTCCCGCCGGACCGGTCGTCCCGGAATCCGCCGGAACCCCGGTTCCCGCCACGGAATCCGCCCTCACGCGAGCCGCGGTCGTCCCGGTCCCGGAAGCCGCCCGGCTTGCCGCCGCGATCATCCCGGTACCCGCCGGGCTTGCCGCCGCGATCATCCCGGAAGCCGCCGGGCTTGCCGCCGCGATCGTCGCGGTACCCGCCGCGCGCCTCGCGATCGCCGGGCTTGCCGCCCCGGTTGTCGCGCTCGCCGTACCCGCCGCGGCGGTCGTTGTCGCGGAATCCGCCGGATCCGCGCCGATCGTCGCGGTATCCGCCGCCCTGAGAGTCCTTGCCGCGATATCCGCCTGGCCCGCGCCGGTCGTCGTTCCAGCGCCCGCCGGACCGCTCCCCGTACGAGGACTTGCCCTGCGGCCGCCCGCCGCGATCGCCGTAGGACTTCCCTTCCGGACGCCCCGAACGATCGCCGTAGGACGACTTGCCGGGCCCGCCGGAGCGCTCGCCGTAGGAGGAGCGTCCCTCGGGACGCCCGGAGCGGTCGCCGTAAGACTTGCCTTGCGGACGGTCGAACTCGCGCTTGCCGCGGGGGCGGAAGTCGCGGTCGTCGTCGCGTTTCCCGGCGTATCCGCGGTTCTCGCGGGGACCGTCGCCATGGCCGGGGCGGCCGGCGAACCCGCCCGACCCGCGTGCGCCGCGGTCGTCCCGCCGGGGCCGGCCCTGGTGGCTGTCCCGCCCGCCACGGTCCTGCCGCGCGCCGCGCCGGTCTCCCCGGGGCGCGTCGGACCGGCCGCCGCGGGAGTCCTGGTCGCGGCGAGCCGACCGACCGGACCCCTCATCCGCTGAGTCACGTCGACCGAACTCGGACACCTGGCCTCCTGCCATAGACAACTCTGGAATTCTGAAGACGACCCTCCGTACGAGGGCCGATTGACTATCCTACGGGCCCGTTCGGAGCAACCTCGCGCGGGCGGACCTGAGCCGCCTCGCGCGCTGCCCGAGCGGACGCGAACATGAGTCTGGGCCCCGGGAGAACCGCGGGGGGTTCTCGGACCGGGGCCCAGACTTCTCAGGTTGAGTTCGGCGNGCGGGGTTCCGGGCCTTGTTTTGTCCGTGACATGAGTCTGGGCCCCGGGAGAACCCGCGGGGGGGTTCTCGGACCGGGGCCCAGACTTCTCAGGTTGAGTTCGGCGGTGTCCTACTCTCCCACAACCCTTCGGTTGCAGTACCATCGGCGCAGTCAGGCTTAGCTTCCGGGTTCGGAATGGGACCGGGCGTTTCCCTGACGCTAAAACCACCGAAACACTCCGAAACAACACACCCCCCGCCCGTCTCGGGACAGGGGTCCGGTGTGGTGTTTCAGAACCGTAGAGTGGATGCGAGCGATCTTTGTGGGCAAGTCCTCGGCCTATTAGTACCAGTCAACTCGACAACACATTACTGTGCTTCCATTTCTGGCCTATCAACCCAATCGTCTCTTGGGGGCCTTAACCCACACGGGGTGGGATACCTCATCTTGGAACAGGCTTCCCGCTTAGATGCCTTCAGCGGTTATCCCTTCCGAACATAGCCAACCAGCCATGCCACTGGCGTGACAACTGGCACACCAGAGGTCCGTCCGTCCCGGTCCTCTCGTACTAGGGACAGCCTTCCTCAAGTATCCTGCGCGCGCGGCGGATAGGGACCGAACTGTCTCACGACGTTCTAAACCCAGCTCGCGTGCCGCTTTAATGGGCGAACAGCCCAACCCTTGGGACCTACTCCGGCCCCAGGATGCGACGAGCCGACATCGAGGTGCCAAACCATGCCGTCGATATGGACTCTTGGGCAAGATCAGCCTGTTATCCCCGGGGTACCTTTTATCCGTTGAGCGACACCCCTTCCACCAGGAGGTGCCGGATCACTAGTCCCGACTTTCGTCCCTGCTCGACATGTCTGTCTCACAGTCAAGCTCCCTTGTGCACTTGCACTCGACACCTGATTGCCAACCAGGCTGAGGGAACCTTTGGGCGCCTCCGTTACCCTTTAGGAGGCAACCGCCCCAGTTAAACTACCCATCAGGCACTGTCCCTGAACCAGATCATGGTCCGAGGTTCAGATTCCCAATCCGACCAGAGTGGTATTTCAACAACGACTCCACACCCACTAGCGTGAACGCTTCACAGTCTCCCACCTATCCTACACAAGCCGAACCGAAAACCAATACCAAACTATAGTAAAGGTCCCGGGGTCTTTCCGTCCTGCCGCGCGTAACGAGCATCTTTACTCGTAATGCAATTTCGCCGGGCCTGTGGTCGAGACAGCCGGAAAGTCGTTACGCCATTCGTGCAGGTCGGAACTTACCCGACAAGGAATTTCGCTACCTTAGGATGGTTATAGTTACCACCGCCGTTTACTGGCGCTTAAATTCTCAGCTTCACCCCCCGAAAGGAGTTAACCGGTCCTCTTAACGTTCCAGCACCGGGCAGGCGTCAGTCCATATACATCGTCTTGCGACTTCGCATGGACCTGTGTTTTTAGTAAACAGTCGCTTTCCGCTGGTCTCTGCGGCCAACCACCCCTCCGTCCGCACGGGACTTCAAGATGCCTGGCCCCCCTTCTCCCGAAGTTACGGGGGCATTTTGCCGAGTTCCTTAACCACAGTTCACCCGATCGCCTCGGTATTCTCTACCTGACCACCTGTGTTGGTTTGGGGTACGGGCCGTGCATGCACTCACTAGAGGCTTTTCTCGACAGCATAGGATCACCCGCTTCGCCTCAAACGGCTACGCATCACGTCTCAGAGTATGTGAACAGCGGATTTGCCTACCGTTCCTCCTACACGCTTACACCAGGACAACCATCGCCTGGCGGAGCTACCTTCCTGCGTCACCCCATCGCTTGACTACTACGGAATCAGGNCCCACGCTCCACACGACATATCCGTCCGAAGACTTCCATGCCGGCTTCGGGTGGTTAGTGTCAACCGCCTCGCCATGGGCGCACATGCTCGGGTACGGGAATATCAACCCGTTGTCCATCGACTACGCCTGTCGGCCTCGCCTTAGGTCCCGACTTACCCTGGGCGGATTAGCCTGGCCCAGGAACCCTTGGTCATCCGGCGGCAGAGTTTCTCACTCTGCATTCGCTACTCATGCCTGCATTCTCACTCCCGCACCCTCCACGACTCGCTTCCGCGGCCGCTTCCCTGGATGCAGGACGCTCCCCTACCCACCCGTGCCACTGCACCAACCCCCGAAGAGGAAGGCGGATGTACTGCACGAGCGACACAGCTTCGGCGGCGTGCTTAAGCCCCGCTACATTGTCGGCGCAGGACCACTTGACCAGTGAGCTATTACGCACTCTTTCAAGGGTGGCTGCTTCTAAGCCAACCTCCTGGTTGTCTGGGCAATCCCACATCCTTTCCCACTGAGCACACACTTAGGGGCCTTAGCTGGTGTTCTGGGCTGTTTCCCTCTCGACGACGAAGCTTATCCCCCGCCGTCTCACTGCCGCGCTCTCACTAACCGGTATTCGGAGTTTGGTTGATTTCGGTAACCCGGTAAGGCCCCTAGACCATCCAGTAGCTCTACCCCCGGCAAGAAACACGCGACGCTGCACCTAAATGCATTTCGGGGAGAACCAGCTATCACGGAGTTTGATTGGCCTTTCACCCCTACCCACAGCTCATCCCCTCAGTTTTCAACCTAAGTGGGTTCGGGCCTCCACGACGTCTTACCGACGCTTCACCCTGGCCATGGGTAGATCACTCCGCTTCGGGTCTAGACCACGCGACTCAACCGCCCTGTTCGGACTCGCTTTCGCTACGGCTACCCCACCCGGGTTAACCTCGCCACGCAGCACTAACTCGCAGGCTCATTCTTCAAAAGGCACGCCATCACCCAACAACGTGAGCTCTGACGGCTTGTAGGCACACGGTTTCAGGTACTCTTTCACTCCCCTCCCGGGGTACTTTTCATCTTTCCCTCACGGTACTCGTCCGCTATCGGTCTCCAGGAAGTATTTAGGCTTACCGGGTGGTCCCGGCAGATTCACAGCAAATTCCACGAGCTCGCTGCTACTCGGGAACACCGTCACACAACACAAACACAGTTTTCGCGTACGGGGCTCTCACCCGCTCCGGCCCGCCGTCCCAAACGGTTCCGCTAACCATGCCGCATCACGCCCAGAGTGTCAGCCCTGAGAAGACAGGTCCCACAACACCGCCCGCACAACCCCTGACAGGTATCACATGCAAACGGTTTAGCCTCGTCCGCTTTCGCTCGCCACTACTCACGGAATCACTTTTGTTTTCTCTTCCTGCGGGTACTGAGATGTTTCACTTCCCCGCGTTCCCTCCACACCGGCTATACATTCACCGGCAGGTAACACCACATCACTGGTGCTGGGTTTCCCCATTCGGAAATCCTCGGATCACAGCTCGGTTGACAGCTCCCCGAGGCATATCGCAGCCTCCCACGTCCTTCATCGGCTCCTGAAGCCAAGACATCCACCATGTGCCCTTAACAACTTGACCACAAAGATGCTCGCATCCACTCTACAGTTCTCAAACACCACACCAGAAACAACGTGTGTTGCCTCAGGACCCAACAGCGCGCCAGCG
>NZ_LWSF01000019.1:124481-191712 GCF_001651785.1 Amycolatopsis sp. M39 | reverse complement strand
CTCAAGATCAAAGCAGGTCACGTCACCTACTTCGAGGACAGGCCCTAGCCAGACCCCCGTCCGCTTCCCCGACCGCCGCCACCGGCCTGATCACGCTGTCTTCCGCACGACAAACCCGCCGCAGGACGGCAAACGCCGACCCGGATTGCCTGCCGACCAGCGCATCCCGGCACTCGGACCGCAGGGAATCCGGTCCGCTGCGCACCCCATGCGGTATACCGCCGATTGCCGACTGCCGACCCGCGGACTGTCGCCCGGACGACCCGCGACCAAATAGACCAGCTCAGATGTATCCGCACACGTCCATCGCAGCGACCACCTTGCGGAACCCCGCGATGTTCGCCCCGCTCACGTAATCCCCGGCGACCCCGTGCTCGTCCGCGGTTTCGAGGCAGGTCCGGTGGATGTCAGTCATGATGTCGCGCAGCGTCCGGTCGGTGCGCTCGAACGTCCACCGCTCGCGCGCGGCGTTCTGCTGCATCTCCAGTGCGGACACCGCGACCCCGCCGGCATTCGCGGCCTTGCCGGGGCCGACCGCGACCCCGGCCTCGCGGAAGATCTGCAGCGAACCGGGCGTGCACGGCATGTTCGCGCCCTCGGCGACCGCCCGGACGTTGTTCTTCACCAGCCGCAACGCGGACTGCTCGTCCAGCTCGTTCTGCGTCGCGCACGGAAGCGCCAGATCGCACGGCACGTCCCACGGCGTGCCGCCGGTGACGTACTTCGCCGACGGCACATGGTCGACGTACTCGGAAAGCCGTCCGCGCCGGGCGAGCTTCAACTCGTGCAGCAGCTCCAGGTCGATCCCGCGCGGGTCGTGGATGTACCCGCCCGAATCCGAGCACACGACCGGCTTCGCGCCGAGTTCCCGCAGCCTCGCGATCGCGTGATAGGCGACGTTGCCCGAACCGGACACCGCCGCGGTGCGGCCGGAGAACGAGTCGTCGCGCGCGCCGAGCATCGCTTCGAGGAAGTACACCGTCCCGTATCCGGTGGCCTCCGGACGCGCCGGAATGCCGCCCAGCAACGGGTTCTTGCCGGTGATCGTGCCCGCGTCGTAACGGTTGGTGAGCCGCTTGTACTGGCCGAACAGGTAGCCGATCTCGCGCCCGCCGACGCCGATGTCGCCCGCCGGGACGTCGGTCTCCGGGCCGATGTGCCGGACGAGTTCGGTCATGAACGCCTGGCAGAACCGCATGATCTCGGCGTCGCTGCGGCCGGCCGGGTCGAAGTCGGACCCGCCCTTGCCCGCGCCGATGCCGAGGCCGGTGAGCGCGTTCTTGAAGATCTGCTCGAAGGCGAGGAACTTGACCGTGCCGAGCGTGACGTCGCCGCGGAAGCGCAGCCCGCCCTTGTACGGCCCGAGCGCCGAGCTGAACCCGACCCGGAAGCCGCGGTTGACGTGCACCGCGCCCGCGTCGTCGGTCCAGACCACCCGGAACATCACCTGCCGCTCCGGCTCGCACAGCCGCTCCAGCATCGCCGCGTCGCGCAGGTGCGGATCCCGCCGCAGCGCGGGCCGGATCGCTTCGAGCACTTCGAAGACGGCCTGGTGGAACTCCGGCTCGGCCGGGTTCCTCCGGACGATCTCCTCGTACACTTCGCGCGATGTCCCGTCGAGTGCCATCAGCCGATGATGCCGTCCGAGTGCCGGATTTCGCACCCCAGACGGGGTTTGCGCGGTCAGGGGTGACCAGGCTCACGCATCGAGCACTACATCCGCGGTGGGGACCGCCTGACAGGAAAGGCACTGGTCAGCGGGCAGATCGTCGGCGATCGCGACCAGGTGCGCGACGGTTCCGGCCAGCACCTGCACGGCGCAGCTTTCGCACTGCCCGAGCCGGCATCCGCTGGGGAGCGCGACCCCGGAGGCCTCGGCGAAACGCAGCAGGTCCCCGTCGCCGGCCCGCCAGGTGGCCTCACGGCCCGACCGCGCGAACCGCACGGTGGCTGTGGCGTCGTCCGGGATGTGGACCGGGGCGGGCGCGGCATGGAACTTCTCGGTGAAGATGTCGAAGCGCGGCACGCCCCGTTCCGTCAGCCCGGCGGTCAGCTCGTCCAGCATGCTTTCGGGACCGCACAGGTAGAACCGGGCCCGCCGCCGGATGAGATCGGCGTCGAGGCGGTCGGCGGTGATCCGGCCGGTGAAATCGCAGGACTCCCCCGGACCAGGGCTGCTGTAGTGGTCCACTGTCTGGACACTGGGCAGCCGGGCCGCCAGCCCGGCGATGCGCTCGCGGAACGCGTGCCGAGAGCGGTCGCGGCTGCCGTGGTGCAGCACGATCTCCGGCGCGGACGCGGGTTCGAGGGACTCCAGGTAGCTCAGGAACGGCGTGATCCCGATCCCGGCGGCCAGCAGCACGATCGGCCGGGAATGGACCGTCGGCAGCGCGAACCCGCCGGAGGGAGCCGTGACCAGCAACCGGGTCCCGGGCTGGAGCCGGTCGTGCACGGCGGGCGAGAACTGCCCGCCCGGCACCCGCCGCACCGCGATGGCGTACCCGCCGTCGGCGGCTTTCGCCGATCCGGTCAGCGAGTAACTGCGGGTCAGCCCCGGTGCGTCCGGCCAGGCGACGGTGATGTGCTGCCCGGCGCGGAACTGCGGCACCGCCCGGCCGTCCACCGGCCTGAGCCGCACCGACCGGATGTCCTCGGTCTCCAGCTCCGCCCGCTCGACGGCGAACTCCCGCTGCCCGGTCCACGGCTCCGGCTCGTCCGGGCGGACGTCGCAGAACGTCGAGCGCAACGGCACCGACCCGCTCACCGGGTCATGGGCCTCGTCGCCGACGAGCAGGTTGTAGTTGGTCCCGCCGTCCTTGAGCGGGTTCGAGCCGGGCAGTGCGAGGTCGGGAGCGGGTTGCCACCAGCCGTACTCCGCCACGACCACGTCGCGATGCAGCGCGGGATCGATCCGCGCCCGCATCCGGACCTCCGCCGAGGCCGTCGTGATGCGGACCCACTGCCCGTCCTCGATCCCGCGCGCCGCGGCGAGTTCCGCGCTCAGGTCGACGGCCGGTTCGGGAGAACGCTTGCGCAGCGACGAAATCCCGCGATGCTGGCTGTGGCAGAAGTATCCGTTCTTCGCGCAGGTCAGCACCAGCGGATGGCGAACGTCCGGGACGGGCGGCTCAGCGGCCGGGACCGCGGGCTGGCCGTGCTCGGCGAGCCGTTCGGAATACAGCTCGACCCGGCGAGTCGGCGTCGCGAACCCGGTCACCGTGCCGTTTTCCGCGCGCTCGGCGTACTTGCGGTACTCAGTCCGCAACGGCAGATCGACGCCGCCGGGCTGTGCGCGCAACTGTGCGGCAGTGAGCCCGAGCGGGGCCAGCTGGTGGTCCCAGCCGTCCTCGACGCGGCCGTCGAAGAACTCCGCGCCCATCCCGAGCAGGCCGGCCAGTTCGAACACGACCTCAGTGTCCGAACGCGACTCGCCGACCGGGTCGGTCATCCTCGGCCGCAGCTGCACGTGTTCCTGCGCCGCCCGGCTGATTTCGAAACCGGCCTTGACCGCCTCGTGCTCCCACGGCGTCTGAACCGGCAGCAGCAGGTCGGCGAATCGCGCGGTCGGGTTCTCGAACAGATCAAGATGCACCGCGAATTCCAAGCGCCGCAACGCTTCCGCGGTGCGATGCGGATCCGGCTGGGACAGCAGGAGATTCCCGCCGAACGACACCAGCGCCCGCACGGGATAGGGCTTCCCGTCGAGGACCGCGCGGCAGAAGTCGCGCGCGGTCACCCAGCCTTGCTCCGGCGGCCCGAGCGGGAACTCTCGCAGGCCAAGGGCTTTCGCTCGTTGCTGAGGCGCGAGCTGATCCGCCGAAGTGACCGGCGCGACCGGCAGTTTCGGAAGCACGACGTTGCCGCCGGGGGAGTCGTAGCTGCCGGTGAGCGCGTAGAGCGTGGCTATCGCGCGTTCGGTCTGCGTCGCGTTCGCGTGCTGACCGACGCCCGACCAAGCCGCGTACGTCACGGACTTCGCCTCGGCGAGATCGGCCGCGAAGGCGGCGATCGCCGGAGCTTCGACGGTCGTCACCGCTTCGGTCCGGTCGAGCGGCCACGCGGCGCACGCCTGCGCGTAGTGCTCGAACGCGGGAACGCAGTCGACCGGGCCGGTCACCGTGCGCACGCGGCGGTTTCCGTGCAGGGCGAACCTTTCCGGCCCGCTCGCCGGATAATTCGGATCGTACGGCTCAGCTCGGCAGGCGACCTCGTCCCACACCGCGAAACCAGCCGCGGCGGGATCGATTTCCGCTGCCCGGAGAAACCGGCCCGTGTCGGTTCGGACCAGCAACGGAGCGTTCGTCCACGACCGCACGAACGCCTCGTCGTGCCCGCGACGTTCGAGCAACGCCCGCGCGACGCCGAGTGCGAGCGCGCCGTCGGTGCCCGGCCGGACCCGGAGCCAGTGCTCGGCCCGCACCGCGCTGGCCGTCCGGCGCGGATCGACGACGGCCAGTTTCGGCGTACGAGCCTCGGCCAGCGCGGCGGACTGCGCGAGCCACGCCTTGGCCGGATTGTGCCCCCACAGCACCGCGAATTCCGTACCCGCGTAATCCGGGGCGGGCAACCCTGAGCCGAACGTGAACGCGTGCGCGTAGTCCTTGTGCCAGTTGCAGATTTCGGTCGCGTACAGGGTGTTGGGGCTGCCGAAAAGCCGGATGAACCGCTCGACCCAGTCGATCGCGTCGGACATCGGCGTGCCGCTGGGGGAGGTGACCGAGAACGCGACAGCCTCGGCCCCGCTGGTCGCGCGGATGCCGCCGAGCCGCTCGGCGATCTCGGACAGCGCTTCGTCCCAGCTGATTTCACGCCAGCGCGGGTCCGGATCGGACTTCGGCGTCGTGCGGCGCAACGGCCTGCGCAGCCGTTCGGGGGAGTGCACCAGTTCAGGCGCGGCGCGGCCCTTCGGGCACAACGCGGCACCGGTCGGATGTGCCGGATCCGGCCGGACGCCGCGCAGCGCGCCGTTCTCGACCGTGTAGACCGCGCCGCAGCGCGACCGGCACAACGTGCAGTAACCCCGGATCTCAGGCATTAGTTACTCCTTAGTAACCGGCTACCGGTTACTAAGGTACCCTGCTGGACTTGAGCGGGCGAAGTCAAGCCCGGGGAAGCGGAGGTGTGCCCCGTGCCGCAGCTGCAGCGCACTAACCTGCGCGAACAAGTGCTCGAAGTGGTGCGGCAGGCGATGGTGTCCGGCGAACTGCGTCCCGGCGACATCTACTCGGCCGCCGCGCTCGCGACGCGGCTGGGCGTGTCGAGCAGTCCGGTACGCGAGGCGTTGCTGACGCTGGTCAACCAGGGCCTGCTGGAACCCGTCCGCAACCGGGGCTACCGCGTCGTCGCCATCACCGAACGCGACCTGGACGAGATCTACGAGATGCGGTTGCTGCTGGAGGTCCCGGCGACCCTGTCCGCCGGGGCGGCCGCGGGTCCGGACGACCTCGTCCGGCTGGACGGACTGGCCGCGGAGATCGAGTCCGCGGCGGAGGCGGGCGATGTCGCCCGCTTCCTGGAGGCGGATCGCCGGTTCCATCTGGATCTGCTGGCGCTTTCCGGAAACGGGCGGCTGGCCGCTGCGATCGCCACGCTGCGCGACCAGACGCGGTTGTACGGCTTGGAAAAGCTCGCCGAGCGCGGCCGGCTGGCGGATTCGGCGCGGGAGCACCGGGAGATGCTGGCGACGATCGCGGAGCGGGATTGGGCTCGGCTGGAGGGCCAGGTCAGGGCGCATCTGAAGCATGTACGGGCGGAATGGGCGGCTGGCTGAACCGGGCGCATCCGGCCGGATCGCGTCAGGCACCGCGACACCGCCGCCACCGCCGGACGCGGATCGCCCGCGCGAGTCGCCGCGATGTTCCGCGTCGGTCCGCCGCGCGGGAACCGGCGGCCGGTGAGGTCGGGGAACCGCGCGGCGACGAACACCGGCAGCACGCGGCCGCCGAGATCGTGCCGGACCAGTTCCGCCGCGTCGGGCGCGTCGGTGACCTCGTGCACGATGCTCCAGCGCACCCGGGCCGGCTGGAACGTCCTGCTCCCGGATAGCCCGGTCCACCGCGAAATCGACCACCGCCCGGGCTCAAGGATGCGGTCGATGATCAGCTCGGCGAGCGCGTCGTCCACGACCTGCCGCGCGACCCGGTTGGCGCTCCTTCCGGCGAGCGGCCCCTTGGCCGTCCGGCGGCCGGTGGGCCAGCGTTCGGGCAGGGGAGGAGCCGACTCGGGCACGGTGCACCTGAGGTGGGATCAGCGGCGGAATTCGAGGAACCCAGTTTTCGGGACACAGGTTCTGGTGTGCGAAATCCCGGGATTCCGGATCACGTGCGCGAGGGTGACGTGGTGGGCCGGGCTTGGGAGCGGTCACCGGCCCGTGCCCGGCGGGCGGCCGGACCCGTGGCGGTCGCCGCATCGGGCACGCTGGTCATCGGAACGGATCCGGCGTCGGGCTGGTCGGGCCGTGGGCTGAACTCGCCTCCTGGCACGCGAGCACATCTCGTCCCGGCCGGCGCGCCTGCGGCCCGGCCGGTTCTTAGGTTAACCTAACTCCATGGGGATCATCCGTGCGGTGCCGGACCTGGAACGCGTCGTGGGCGAGCGGCCGCTGCCGGTCATGATGAAGTCGATCGACCATCTCGACCCGCATTGCCTCGCGCTGCTCGCGCACAGTCCCGCCGCCGTGCTCGGCTATGTCGACGCCGGGGGGCGTCAGCGGGCCGAACTGGTCGGCGGGGCTCCCGGATTCGCCGCGGCGGAGACCAGGTCACGGCTGCGGCTGCCGGTCCCGCCCTCGGCCGCCCCGGGCGCCGGCGCCGCGCTGCTGGTGCTCGTCCCGGGGTGGCGCGAGACTTTGCGGATCAACGGGACCCTCGCCGAAGACGGTCTTCTCGTCGAGGAAGCGTTCCTGCACTGCGGCAAAGCAGTGATCCGCTCGAACCTGTGGGGACCGGCATCAGTGCCGGACGACGCCGTCGAGGAGGAGTCGGTTCTCGGACCCGCGGCGGCTGCGTTCCTTGCCGCCGCACCGTTCGCGGTGGTCACGTCGCGGGACGGCGCCGGGCGCGCGGATGCGAGCCCCAAGGGCGATCCGCCCGGAGTGGCCAGGGTGATCGGACCGGCGACGGTCGCGCTCGCCGACCGGCCCGGCAACCGGCGCACCGATACGTTCCACAATGTCGTCGAGCGCCCCGAGGCGGCTGTCTTGGCAGTCGTTCCCGGGGACGCTCGCACCCTGGAGATCACCGGCAAGGCGGTCATCAGCACGGAGGCCGGGCTGCGCGAGTCGATGACCGAGCGCAACCGCACCCCGAAGGCGGTGCTCAAGGTGGAAATCGAGACCGTCCGGCTCGCGCGGAACAGCGCCCTGCGCGACTCCGGGTTGTGGGACCCCGCCCGGCACGTCGATCCCGGGGACCTGCCGCGGTCGTCGAGGATCTGGACCGATCACGTCAAGCTCAACGAGACCGCGGGCGCCGCCGCGAAACTGGTGCGGGCCGGGGCGAACGAACGGCTGCTCCGAGCGGGTCTCGACCAGGACTACCGGAAGAATCTCTGAGCCGCCGGTTCGGCTGAGGGTGATCACCGGCCCGGCGAAGACTACTCAAATGACCGATGTCCGGCCCGGTGATCTCCCGTAGCGTGAGGCGCGCCCAGTCGTCGACGTTGCGAGGTCCGGATGGCTCAAGAACGCATGACAACCGACACCGACACGGCCGCCAGCGGTCTGCTGCTGAGCGTGGAACCGCTGACCGCCGCGGTCGACCGCGGCAAGGCCAACGGCGCCGTGGCCGACAACGACGGCAACGACTAGCCGTCGCCGCGCTCCATGACGGAGATTCCCGGACTGGCCGGCCTCGTAGCACCGCTCGAGGCCGGCCAGTTCTTCGCAGAGGTCCTGGGCGAGCGGCCGCGGCGGTTCCCGGGGGAGAAGGGCCGGTTCGCGTCGCTGCTCCCGTGGCCGGAGCTGGACCGGGTGCTGCGCCAGCACCGGCTGGAGTTCCCCCGGCTGCGGCTCGCGCTCGACGGCGAGGTCGTCCCCGCGCACACGTACACCGAAATGGTCTCGACGCGGCGCAACGGCCTGGTCCCGCGCGTGCTGCCGGCCCCGTTCGCCGAACACCTGCGCGCCGGTGCGACGCTCGTGCTCGACTCGGTCAACGAACTGGTCGGCGAGGTCGGCGAACTGGCGAGCAGGCTCGAACACGACCTGCGCGAGCGGATCCAGGTCAACCTGTACGCGGGCTGGGGCACCACGCACGGCTTCGACGTGCACTGGGACGACCACGACGCGTTCATCGTCCAGCTTTCCGGGCGGAAGCGGTGGCGCCTGCACGGGATCACCCGGCGGTCGCCGCTGCAACGGGACGTCGAACTTCCGGAACGCCCGGAAGGCGAACCGTACGACGACTTCCTGCTTGAGGACGGCGACGTCCTCTACCTGCCGCGCGGGCACTGGCACGACGTGTCGGCGGTCGGGGAGGAGTCGCTGCATCTGACGATCGGGTTCAACGCCGCCACCGGCGTGGACCTCGTGGCGTGGCTGGCCGACCAGCTGCGGTCCGACGAACTGTTCCGCGCGGACCTGCCCCGGTTCGCCGGCCCGGACGCGCGGGCCGAGCGGGCCGAAGCGCTCCGCCGCCGGCTCGCCGAGGTGACCGCGGGCGATGTCGTCGGCCGTTTCCTGGCCGACCGGGACGCCCAGGCCCCGGCCCAGACCCGCATCGGCCTCCCGTGGGCGGCGACGGCGGACCTGCTGCCGCCGGACGACGACTTCGAGGTCCGGTTGCTGGCCCCGCGCGCCGCGCTGGTCGACGACGACGGCACAGTTGCCCTGGTCGGAGCGGGGAAGCGGCTGGTCTTCGCCGAGGCCGCGCGACCGGTGCTCGCCGCGTTGCTCGGGTGCGGTCCGCAGCCGTTCAAGGTCCTCGCCGACGCCGCGCCCGGGGTGCCTCCGGAGACGGTGCGGGCGCTGTTGAGGGAGTTGGTGGTGCAGGGGCTCGTGGCTCGGGCCTGACCGCGGGCTTTGCCGGGCGGTGCGGACGCTGTCGGATGGGTTGGCGGTGTGAGGCCGGGCGGGCGTGCGCTTCGCTGGGCATGCTCCGAGTGGTGGCGCGGTGGGTGGTGTGAGGCCGGGCGGCGTGCGCTTCGCTGGGCATGCTCCGAGCGGCGGTGCGAGGCCCGGCCTGATGAGGTGCGTCGCCGGACCCTCGGCCATGGTCGCGAGCGCTGGTCGTCCGCAGGTCTTGAGCTGCCGTCACGCCGGTCCGGAATTCTCGGCGAACGTTGCCCGATCGAGTGATGTCGCGCGACAGTGCCGGTCGCCCCGAAAGGGCTTGGCGCGCCGTCAGCTATACTTAGGCATGCCTAAGGCCGACGCGCCGCACTCGGGCCCGGGGATCTGCTTCCCGGGCCGGAACGCCGCGCCCGGATGCGCCGCGCTCACCCGGGAGCTCGGCGGCGAGCCCGCGGGGACTGCCGCGCGGATGACGTCCTGGCTGCTGGTCGAGCAGCCGGGTTCGTGGGGCCCGGACGCGCTCGAAGACGTGCTGTCCGCCGTGTTCCCCGCCGAACGCCTTGACGCCGCGCGCGCCGCCGGCCTGCGTCCGCTGCTGATCCGGAAGCCGGGGCGGCACGCGCGGACTCCGGGCGCCCCGCGCACGGTTTACGTCGCGAGCGGGCAGCCCGGCGACCGCTGGACGGAGCGGCTCGACCTTGCTGACCTGGCGGAACTCGCCCACCTCGATCTCGAAGCGGTCGCCGCCGGACGGCGCGGGCACGGGGAACCGGTGTCGGGTCCGCTCTTTCTCGTCTGCACCCACGGCAGCAAGGACATGTGCTGCGCCGTTTTCGGCCGCCCGCTGGCGACGAGCCTCGCGCAGAACCATCCCGGGCGGGTGTGGGAGGTCAGCCACGTCGGCGGGGACCGCTGGGCCGGAAACCTCCTGACCGT
Source organism: Amycolatopsis sp. M39 (assembly GCF_001651785.1). Lineage (NCBI taxonomy): Bacteria > Bacillati > Actinomycetota > Actinomycetes > Pseudonocardiales > Pseudonocardiaceae > Amycolatopsis > Amycolatopsis sp. M39. Next base: position 181,766 of record NZ_LWSF01000019.1, on the reverse strand, counting down.
GCCGGACGGTTTTCTCCACGGCAGCCTCGCGGCCCCCGACGCGGAACTGGCGGCCAAGGAAGCCCTCGGCGGCAACGTCCGGCTGGAGAACCTGCGCGGCCGTACTTCGGCGGGAAGCGCGTGGTCGCAGTTCGCCGAGATCGAGGTTCGCGGACGCACTGGCCTGCGCGGGATCGACGCGGTGCTGGCCGTGACAGAGGAATCCCGGGGCGACGCCCGAAGCGTGCTGGTCGGCGCGGGCGAGCGGCGGTACGAGGTGGTGGTGCGGCGGGCGGCCCCGACGGCCTCCGTGCACAGCCGATGCACCGCGCGCCTGATGCTGTCGGGATTTGTGACGGAATCGGTGCGCGAAGTCTGACGTCGGTGCTTTGGCCGCTCGGCGAGGGGCTCCGGTGGTCGACCGCGCCACTGACTGACGGTCCGTGGGCGGCTGGCATTTCGCGCTCACGACTCCACTTCGAGGGGTTCCTCCATAGCGGCACCCTCCTGGAGCCTCTGCCGCACGAGAACACCGCACTCGTCGGGTAATCCGTGATGGTATTTCCGCGGGTTGACCGGTCACCCGCTGGCCGGTCGCCGCGTCGAAGCGGTCGATCCGGGCGGCGATCGGGTGCGTCGTCGGCTGCTCGGCCGGCATCGAGTAGCCGGGTGTCATCCGGCATTTCGAGGGTTCAACCCGCTGTCCGCGTTCACCCGGGCGACCATGGCGCAGAGGCAGGCGCCGGCGGAGAAGCGGATCGACGGCGCGTCGGGCAGCGCAAGACGTCCACGCTGCGAGGGCCTGGAAGCGGGAAGACCGATTCCTTTCGGCTGAAGAGAAAACCACCCATCTGTCCACTATGGAACAAAGAATGACCACTGTGGACAGTCGCGGCGAGATCTGCCCTCCGGGGAGCCCGGCACGATTGTGTGTCCGAGGCGAACGGACGCCGTGGCGCGCCCAGTGCATCGAGGAAACCTGCCCGCTTCCCGTTGACCGAAGCCTCCGCGTCCCGCTATTCTCGAACTACGGAAGAAAACTTCCGCAAAGCGAAATTAGCTGATCGAGATGTGAGGAGCCGAGGTACTCATGACCGGTCCCGCCGGGGAGCGGCACTCGCTGCCCTACACCGCCAACCTGTCGATCCTGTTCACCGAACTCCCGCTGCTTGAGCGCGCGCAGGCCGCTCGGGCAGCGGGCTTCACCAAGGTGGAGTACTGGTGGCCGTTCGAGAGCGCCGACCCGTCCGGGGCCGAGGTCGACCGGTTCGCGCGGTCGGTCGAGCAGGCGGGCGTCCAGCTGACCGGGCTGAACTTCTACGCGGGCGACATGGCCGCCGGCGAGCGAGGGCTCGTGTCGTGGGTCGGCCGCGAGGCAGAGTTCGCGACGAGCCTGACGGTCGCGCTCGGGCTCGCCGAACGGCTCGGCTGCCGCAGCTTCAACGCGCTGTACGGCAACCGGATCGACGGGGTCGCACCGTCCGAACAGGACGATCTGGCCCGCACGCACCTCGCCACCGCGGCGAAGGCGGCCGAGGGCATCGGCGCGCAGCTGGTGCTCGAACCGCTGTCGGGCACCCCGGCGTACCCGCTGAAGACCGCGGCCGACGCGGTCGCGGTGCTCGACGAGCTGGGCCTGGACAACGTCCGGCTGCTCGCGGACCTCTACCACCTGGCGGTCAACGGCGACGACCTCGACACCGTGATCGTCCGCCACACCCCGCGCACCGGGCACGTGCAGATCGCCGACGCGCCGGGCCGGCACCAGCCGGGCACGGGGGAGCTGGATCTCGAAGGACATCTGGAAAAGCTGCAGGCGGCGGGCTACGCCGGAGAAGTCGGCATCGAGTACAAACCGGATGGTTCCACTGTGGACTCGCTGGCCTGGCTGCCGTACGAGCGAAGGGGACATTGATGAGCAGGATCGGGTTCATCGGACTGGGCGTGATGGGCACGCCGATGGCCGCCCACCTGGCCGCCGCCGGACACGAGGTGAGCGGGTTCGACCTCAACGCCGACGCGCTGGCCAAACTGGAAGCGGCGGGCGGCCGCGCGGCGAAGGACGTCGCCGACGCGGTGTCCGGGGCCGAGGTCGTGATCACCATGCTGCCGAACCACCCGCAGGTCGAGCAGGTCGTGCTCGCCCCGGGCGGCGTGCTGGACACGATCGCGCCCGCCGCGCTGCTGGCCGACATGAGCACCATCCGGCCGGAGACGTCGATCGAGGTCGCGAAAGCCGGTGCGGCCAAGGGGATCCGCGTGCTGGACGCGCCGGTGTCCGGCGGTCAGGCCGGGGCCGAACAGGCCGCTCTGTCCATTATGGTCGGTNCCGATCTTCGACACGCTCGGCAAGACGGTGGTGCACGTCGGGCCGCACGGCGCGGGCCAGGTCGTGAAGGCGGCCAACCAGCTGGTGGTGGGCGGGATCTACGGGCTGGTCGCCGAGGCGATCGTGCTGCTGGAAGCGTCCGGAGTGGACGCGGGCACCGGGCTCGACGTGCTCGCGGGCGGTCTCGCCGGCAGCCGGATCCTGGAACTGAAACGGAAGTCGATGGTCGCGCGGCAGTTCGAGCCGGGCTTCCGGATCGACCTGCACCACAAGGACATGGGCATCGCGCTCGCCGCGGCCCGGCAGTCCGACGTGGCGCTCCCGCTGACCGGCCTGGTCGCGCAGCTGGTCGCGGCCGGGCGGGCGATGGGCTACGGCTCGCTGGACCACTCCGCGCTGCTGAAGGTCGCCGAAGAACTGTCCGGCCGCTCGTCCGAGGAGGTGTGACCATGGCCCGGGTCCCCGCTATGCAGGCAGTCGTCGACGTGCTGGTCGACGAAGGGATCGACGTCGCCTTCGGCTGCCCAGGCGCGGCGATCCTGCCGCTGTACGACGCGATGCAGGGCCGCGGCATCGACCACCTGGTGGTCCGCCACGAAGAGGGCGCGACGCACATGGCCGACGGCTGGGCGCGCACCACCGGCAACGTCGGCGTCGCGATCGGCACCTCCGGTCCGGCGGGCACCAACATGATCACCGGTCTCTACACCGCGCACGCGGATTCTGTCCCGATCCTGTGCGTCACCGGGCAGGCCGCGACGACGAAGCTGCACCAGGAAGCGTTCCAGGCGGTCGACATCGTCGAGATCGCGCGGCCGGTCACGAAGTGGGCGGTCCAGGTGAAGGAGGCCGCGCAGCTGCCGTGGATCTTCCGCGAGGCGTTCCGGATCGCGCGGTCCGGACGTCCCGGTCCGGTCCTCATCGACCTTCCGATCGACGTGCAGAAGCAGATGATCGAGTGGGATTCGTCGATCGATTCGGCTCTGCCGGTCAGCACGGTGAAACCGTCGCCGGCGCGGGTCGAGCGGGCGCTGGACATGCTGCTCGCCGCCGAACGCCCGCTGATCCTGGCCGGCGGCGGCGTCGTGCTCGGCGAGGCGAGCGACCCGTTGCGGCGGGTGGCGGAGCGGCTCGGCGTCCCGGTCGGCGTCACGCTGATGGGCAAGGGCAGTTTCCCGGAGGACCACGAGCTGTTCGCCGGCATGGCGGGCATCCAGACGTCGCAGCGCTGGGCCAATGCCGCGTTCCTGGAATCCGACCTGGTCCTGGCGCTGGGCGCGCGGTTCGGCGACCGGCACACCGGCGAGCTGTCGGTGTACCGCGGCGACCGGAAGTTCATCCACGTCGACATCGAACCCACGCAGCTGGGCAAGGTGTTCGGACCGGACCTCGGCGTCGTCTCGCACACGCGGGAGTTCCTCGAAGCGCTGCTGGCGGTGCTCGACGCGCGCACCGCTCCGGCGCGGGATCGCGCGTGGGTCAAGCGGCTCGGCGACCTCAAGGCGGAGCTGCCGCGCAAGGAGGACTTCGACTGCACGCCGATCAAGGCGCCGCGGGTGTTCAAGGAGCTCAACGAGTTCTACGGGGCCGAGACGTATTTCGTGACGGCGATCGGGCTCTACCAGATCTGGTCCGGCCAGTTCCAGCACGCGCACCTGCCGCGGCACTACCAGGTGTGCGGTCAGGCAGGCCCGCTCGGCTGGGAGATCCCGGCCGCGATCGGGGTCAAGAAGGCCCGGCCGGACGCGGAGGTCGTCGGCGTGGTCGGCGACTACTCGTTCCAGTTCCTGGTCGAGGAGCTGGCGGTCGCCGCGCAGTACGACGTCGGCTTCGTGCTCGTCATGCTCAACAACGAGTACCTGGGGCTGATCCGCCAGTCCGAGCTGCCGTACGGGATGAACTACCAGGTCGACATCCACTACGACGACCACGGCACGGACAACGTCAAGATCATGGAGGCCTACGGCTGCTCCGGCACCCGCGTCGAGGACCCGGGCGAGATCCGCTCGTCGCTCGAATGGGCGCGGAAGGAGGCCGAACGCACCCGGCGGCCGGTGCTGGTCGAGATCATGATCGAACGCGAGGGCAACGCCGCGATGGGCGCCGCGCTGGACGCGGTGCGCGAGTTCGAAGCGGCTGACTGACCGGGAACCGGGCCGGGGCATTGCGTGTTCCGGCCCGGTTTCCGGTGCTACTGCGCGGAAATCAGGTCAGCCAGGGAAGCCAGCGCCTCGGCGTCGCGGGTTCCCGGCGTCGCGTGGAAGACCACCAGTTGCACGCTGAGCGGGCCGGGGATGTCGAGCTTGTCGCTGTGCAGATCCAGATTTCCGACCGCGGGGTGGCGGAAGCGGACGAGGTGACCGGTGCGTGGTTTGACCTCGTGCCGGGCCCACAGCTCCCGGAACTCGTCGCTGCCGGCGGTCAGGCCGGCGATGAGGTCGGCTGCGGCGGGGTCGGCGATGCCGGGGCCGAGCGCGGCGCGCAGGCCGGCGACGCCGTCGGCCGCCATCTGGTCCCAGTCGCGGCGGAGTTCTCGTTCGGCCGGATCGAGGAAAATCCCGCGGAGCAGGTTCCGGCCGACCACGTAGTTCGGCGAAACCGCTGCGGCGACGGGGTTCGCGGCGAGTACGTTCGTGAGGCGGTCCTGCACGTACGCGGGGTTCGTCGCCCAGGTGGAGATCAGTTCGGCGATGCTCGCGGGCACGTGCGGCTCGGTTTGGCCGGGCCGGGCCGGGGCCGCGAGCTGATGCAGGTGCCGGCGGGACGCTTCGTCCAGGACGAGTGCCCGGGCCAGCGCGTCGAGCACCTGTGCTGACGGGTTCTGGTCGCGGCCCTGTTCCAGCCGGATGTAGTAGTCGCTGCTGATTCCCGCCAGGAGCGCGAGTTCCTCGCGGCGCAGTCCCCGCACGCGGCGCCGTCCGTTGTCCGGCAGCCCGACGTCGGCCGGGGAGATCCGTTCTCGCCGGGCGCGGAGGAAGCCGCCGAGGAGGTTGTCCACCGGGTCAGTGTATTTGATTCAGCAATTGATGTACTATTTCGGCTGTGCTGACCTCTGAGACTCGCGAACTGGCGCTCGCCCGGCTGGGCCGGGCGCTGGCGGACCCGACGCGCTGCCGGATTCTCGTGGCACTGCTGGACGGGGTGGCCTACCCGGCGCGGCTGGCCGCGGAACTGGAGCTGAGCAGGTCAAACGTCTCGAACCATCTCGCGTGCCTGCGCGGGTGCGGCTTGGTGGTCGCGACGTACGAGGGGCGGCAGGTCCGGTACGCGATCGCTGATCCGCATCTCGCGCACGCGTTGGCGGAGTTGACGCAGGTGGTTTTGGCTGTCGCGCCGACGGACGCGTGTGCCGACGAGGCGCGGGCGGCGCGATGACTGAGCCCGGTCGGGACTGTTGCGCGGATTCGCCCGGAGGCGAGACCTTGTCGCTGGCCGGCGCCCCGGCGGTGGATGCCGCGCGGCGGGCGGTCTTGCGGCGGCGGGTGCGATGGCTGGTCGCCGGGACGATCACGTACAACGTGGTCGAGGCGATCGTCGCGGTGTCGGCCGGGACGATCGCGTCCTCGTCGGCGCTCATCGCGTTCGGGCTCGATTCGGTCGCCGAGGTGCTTTCCGCGGTCGCGGTGGCGTGGCAGTTCGCCAGCGCGGATCCGGAACGTCGGGAGCGGGCTGCGCTGCGGGTGATCGCGGTGTCGTTCTTCCTGCTGGCGGCCTATGTCGCGATCGATTCGGTGCGGTCGCTGTTCGGTGCCGAGGCTTCGCATTCGGCGGTCGGGATCGTGCTCGCCGCGGTGTCCTTGGTCGTGATGCCGGTGCTTTCCGGCGCGCAACGCCGGGCTGGGCGCGAACTCGGTTCCGCGAGCGCGGTCGCCGACTCCAAGCAGACGCTTCTCTGTACTTACCTCTCTGGGGTGGTGCTGGCCGGGTTGCTGGTGAACGCGCTGCTGGGCTGGTACTGGGCGGATCCGCTCGCGGCATTGGCGATCGCGGCGGTCGCGGTCCGCGAGGGGCTCGAAGCCTGGCGGGGCGAGCACTGCTGCTGATCGCGGGTCATGCGCTGCTGGATGACGCGCAAGGTCATGGCCAGCGCGACGAATGCGCCGATCAGCGTCAGTGCGGCGGCTAGATCGCTCACCTTGGCAGGCCTTTCTCCGGTTGGTCGTCTCAGATCGAGAGCATGACCTGGCGCGGCCCGGATTCTGCCGTCGCTCACGCTTCCTTGACTGCGCTCCAGCCGATGTTGATGCCATACCTGCCCTTGAGCAATGCGGACACGTGTCCGGTAAGCTGTCCGGACACGTGTCCGGATGAGTGTGAGGGGTAGGGAATGTCAGTTCTGGCGGGGAAGGTCGTGGCCATCACCGGGGCGAGCAGCGGAATCGGCGAGGCGACCGCGCGGCTGCTCGCCGCACGGGGCGCGGCGGTGGTCCTGGGTGCGCGTCGCGAGGATCGGCTTGACGCGCTGGTGAAGGAAATCCGCGCCGGAGGCGGTCGCGCACTCGCGTGCGGCACCGACGTGACCCGGCGCGCGGACCTGGATCGGCTCGTGGGCCGGGCGGTCGACGAGTTCGGCCGGCTCGACGTGCTGGCCGGCAATGCCGGGATCGCGAAACTGGGGCCGGTGGCGGACGGGGATGTCGAGGGATGGTCGGCGATGATCGAGGTCAACGTGCGCGGCGTGCTGAACGGGATCGCGGCCGCGCTGCCGGTGTTCCGGCGGCAGGGGCGGGGTCATCTGGTGACGACGGTGTCGACCGCCGGGTTGAAGATCGTGCCCGGGCAGGGGGTTTACGCGGGGACGAAGAACGCCGTGCGGACGATTCTGGAGGCGCTGCGGCAGGAATCCACCGACGGTGTTCTCCGGACGACGTCGGTGTCGCCCGGTTTCGTCCGGACGGAGCTGGCCGATTCGATCGACGATCCGGGGGAGCGGGAGCAGATCCGGCGGCGGGTCGAGGAGTTCGCACTGGATCCGGCCGCGGTGGCGCGGGCGATCGCGTTCGCGGTCGAGCAGCCGGACGACGTGGAGATCGGCGACATCACCATCCGTCCCGCTGTGCAGAACTAGCGCGCGGGGGTCAGCGGCACGGCGGCCGGTAGCCGTCGATGAGGAGTTCGCGGAAATCGAGCGAGTTGGGGGTTTTCCCGACGAAGACCAGGCCGCGCGCCTCGGTCAGCGCGGACGCGAACGAATACTGCGGCTGGCCCAGTTCGGGAAGCCAGGTCCAGGAACCGGCGTCGAAGGGGAAGAACGTGCGGACCAGCTGCCCGCCGGTCGCGGGGATGCGGGTGAGCCATTTGTCGCCGCCGCTCCAGTGGGACGCGGGGCGCAGCTGGACGTAGAAGTCGTCGTCGGCGCTGTAGGTCAGCCAGAATCCGGCGGAATGGCCGAGGTCGGCCTGCGCGTCGAACTGGTTGCCCAGCCAGACCACGGCGACGTGCCATTCGTTGTTCCGGAAGACGATTTTCGCCGCGTAGCCGTCGCCTTCCGGGACGAGCAGGCTCCCGGTGGACGGGACGGTGGTGCCTTCGCCGCTGGCCAGCCATTTCTGCAGCCGGTTGATCGACGGGGTGCTGCATTCGTCCCGCACGCCGACGCGGGCGTGCGCGGGTGCGCCCGGTGCGGCCTGTGCGGCTGGTGCGGCTGGTGCGGAAAGCGGGGCCAGCAGCAGTACGGAAATCGCGGCGAGGACTGTGGTTCCGGCCTTGGTCCGGCGAGGTGCGGGCATGGCCGGGAAGCTACCAGCGGAAATTCCGGCCGGTCAGGGCCGATAGTCGGCTTCCGGGCAAATGGTATGGACCTTTTTCGGAAAGGACCAGACCACTGCCGGTTGGTGAGCTTTTCTCTTGGCGTGAACGCTTCCGTCCGGCGACCGAGGTGACTAAGGCGCAGCGGTACGCCGCGGCGAGGGAAGACGGGGACGATCGACCGGACTTGCACGACACGAACTTCAGCCGATCTTCCAGGGCTGGTTCGGCAGACCTGCCCGGGACGTGCGTCGGTGCCTGGCCAGCGGCACCGGACCGGCGGCAGTCGACGATCCGGTCAGCGACACCTTCCTGATCGTGGTACCGCGATCAGCGAGCTACGCCTTTCTGGTCGCGGTACCGCGACGAGCGAGCTACGCCTTTCTGGTCGCGGTACCGCGACGAGCGAGCTACGCCTTTCTGGTCGCGGTACCGCGACGAGCGAGCGACGCCTTTCTGGTCGTGGTACCGCGACGAGCGAGCGACGCCTTCCTGGTCGTGGTACCGCGACGAGCGAGCTACGCCTTCCTGGTCGCGGTACCGCGACCAGCCAGCTACGGCCCCGCCCGCGCCTGGCTGTCCGGCATCGGCTCCAACCCGCTGCGCCAGCACGCCCGGGGCCGGTACCGGCGGATGACCGCGTGCGACCACGGGCCCCAGGTCGTCGACGGTCTTGACGGTCCGGTGGCTGGGCTGGCCGACGCGCAGGCGAGAGTCCGCGAACTGGCCGATCTCGCCCCGGGAGGTGGTGCTGGCCGATGGGGGAGAGCTGGATGCGGGCGAAATCAGTGCGGTACTCGACATTCCCGCGGGCATCGTCCGTTCCCCGGCCGCACCGGGTCGGGCGGCTGGTTCGATCCCGGGCCCCGCGCAGTCCGGAAGGAGGGCGCAGCGATGACCGTGGACAACGTCCGTCGGTTGTGGACGAACGACGAACCGGAGGAGGCGCTGAACTCGCTGCGCGCCGAGGAACTCGCCGACCAGCGGGCCTTGGCCGCCGCGAACGACGCCCTGCTGGACGACGCCCTGCTGGACGCGGGTGCGCTCGATCAAAGGAAAGAGCGTGCCTGTGCTTGAACCTCCGATCGCGGTCAAGGGAAAGCCGGTGTGCCGTCCCAGGCGGCGGTGGATCAGCGCGGCCGCCGCGGCGGTTGTCGTGGCGGTACGCCGGTGGCGATCATGGGGATGACGGCGACGGCGTGCCCTGGGCGGGGTCTGGCCGGAATGCCCGGCACTTGGGTACTCCGACCAGACCCCGGTGGGGGGAGAGCTGTCGCCGATCGTCCGGTCGACCGCTTTACCGACCGGGTGTCTCGCTGGTCAGCGACACCGCGAGGAGGATCAGAATGGCGGCTCCTCGCCCGCGCCGACTCCAGCAGACACGGGCGCAGCGCCCCAGGCGTCGCCGCCTGGCCCGCTCGTTTCGCTGCTGTTGCGGCTGACCTTGGTGACGCTGGCGGTCGCGTACCGCAGCGAAGGACCGATCTCGTCCACCTGCAGTTCGACGACGGTGCGTTTTTCGCCCTCCTTGGTCTCGAACGATCGCTGCACCAAACGTCCGGTGACCAGGACCCTCGCTCCCCGGGTGAGGCTCTCCGCGACGTTTTCCGCTGTCTGCCGCCATACGCTGCACCTGAGGAACAGGGCCTCGCCGTCCTTCCATTCGCCGGATTGCCGGTCGAGGGTGCGAGGTGTCGACGCGACCGTGAAATTCGCGACCGCCGCTCCGGACGGGGTAAAGCGCAGCTCCGGGTCCGAAGTCAGGTTCCCGACCACCGTGATGACAGTTTCTCCAGCCATGATCTCACTCCCTGGTGTTGTGCCGCCAAGTCCATGGCGACGGATTTGAGGATCGTTCCCATCGATCGTTTGCCCTGAATCAACCGCTCAGTACTGCTGAACAGGTGAGCGCGGGCGAGCCGGAGTGCCGCGCCGCTGGAGGCCCTGCCGTGGTCGTGGCAGGATTCGGCGGGGAGTGGCGGCGATGCCGCAAGACGAGGGGCGACGGCGAAATGCCGATCTCGGAGGCACCGCTGGACCGGGCCGGGTGAAGGTCGGTTCGGTGCCTGCGGTCAGGGTTCCGATGACGGTGCGGACGGTTCCTCCGGCCATGGTGACGGCTCCTCTGTTCGGTGCGGCCCCGGGAGCGGGTGCCGCTTCGGAAACCAGGAGACCATCCGGGTACGACAATTTCCGGGGGTTCGCGGTCACTCCATAGGGTGGTACTCGAAGCGGCGGGAGCGGTTCCCGCCGTTCGGCTGTTGTTCCGGGACGAGGCTGCGGGCGGCATGAGCGGTATGGTCGGCGGGACGTGGGGACGGGTGGCGGTCGCCGTTGTGGGGATTTCGGTGGTGGGGCAGGGGATCGCGCCTGTGGAAGTCGCGGTGAAGTCCGGTGCGGCGGCGGAAAGCCGGGCGCAGCCGCCGGGGGATTGCTGTGGCGGGCCGTCGTCTTGGACGTCTGGGGACAAATCCGCCCTCGGGACGGCCGCGGGGACTGCGAGCCCGTTGTGGTTCACCGTCGCCGGAGGGGGCACGTGTTTTATCCGCGTGCGGACGTGGCCAACATGCAAGGTGTGCAATACGTGGGTCACCGATGGAAAGTCCTTTGTGGACCTCGACCGCGACGCGACGGAGCACGTTGTCTCGACGTCGGACGAGTACACGGTCGCGAACACCGCGAAGAACGGGCGTTATCGCCTCACCGCGACGTACGTCACCGACGCCGGGCGGCCGACTCTCCTTTCCCGTACGCGGTTTCGTTAGTGTCAGGTTTACCTGCTCGCGGATCCGTCGATGGCGGGCGACCCGGCAGCGTGGGACGGGACCGGGCTGACGGCGAGCGGGACGGAGGAGTTGTTCGGCGCCACCACGACTGTGGCGTTGGCATTGCGGGCTTCGGCGGGATTCGTCGTGCATGACAACGGATATTCCGGTGCCGCGAGCGATTGCCTGGTAGACTTGCGGGGACATCGAACTCTTGCGAATCAATTCGATTTCGCTGATTACGGCAATGTAGTCCAATGTGGACAGATGCCGGTTGAGCGGGGCACGACGTGGGGTCACGCAGTCGGGCGACGTCGTGAACGGCGACGTGCTCAACGACGGGTACCACCGCGTGTGGGGCCGGGACCAGTACCAGCAGAGGACCGGACTGCTCGCGACGGGCGACGCGGCGCAGGCGAAGCGGATGGCGCGGTTCCTGTGGTCCGCGCAGTGGATTTCCGCGTCCACCCAAGGCGACGGGACGACGTACCCGGCCGGCGCGTTTCCGCGCTACAGCCCGGTGAGCGGGGTCCAAGGGGCCACGCCGCGGCAACTCGGCTGGTGCGAGCAGCTGGACCAGGATTCCGACGCGCTCATTCTCGCTGGGATGACCGGGGCTCACCGACGCGGCGACGTACGCGCGGGTCAAGGTGACGGCGGAGCACATCCGCACGAGCGGGCCGGCGACGACGGAGCGGTGGGAGGAGCAGGAGGGCCGGTCGCCGTCGTCGATCGCGGCGGAGGTGGCCGGGCTCGTCACGGCCGGGGCGATCGCGCGGGCGAACGGCGACCCGGCGGCGGCGCGGCAGTGGGCGTCCACTGCGGACTCGTGGCGGGCGCAGCTCGACAGCTGGACGCGGACGTCCGCCGGGTACCGGGGCGGCCACATGTATTACGAGCGGATCGACAGGGGAACCGACCCGGACGACGCCGGGCAGATCTGCTTCGACGAGGGCTGCTTCTCCGAGCACGACGTCACCGGCTTCGGGTTCCTCGACCTCGTCCGGCTCGGGGTCCGCGGGACCGGCCGATCCCGAGTGCGAGCTGGCCAGCGGGCGTCCGGCGGCGGTGTAGCTGAAGTCGATGGCGAACGACGGGTACTTCATTCCCGAGCAGGTGTGGGATCGCGCCGACGTCGCGTGCTTCGGGCTGGGCCGTCCGACCGGGAGCGCGGTGCCGTTGATGTGGGCGGAAGGCCAGTACCTCCGGCTCGCGCAGAACATGGACGCCGGGAAGAACCTGGAGACTCCGGAGGCGGTCCGGCAACGCTACGGCGGCTGACCCTGCCGTTCGCGACGACGGCGGCGACCAGGGCCAACCCGAGCCCCACGCCGGTCAGCACGGTGAACGGCTCGCCGAACCACACCGTGCCCCACACCGAGGTGACCGGCGCGATCAGGAACATCAGGCTGTTCACCGCCGTCATGCCGATCCGGCCGACGAGCAGCCAGTACAACCCGTACCCGCCGAAGGTCGCCAGCACGATCAACCACGTGAGGGCGAACCAGAAGTGTCCGGACGCGGGCGGAACCGCGCTCCCGGTCGCCAGTGCGAGGGCGGTGAACACGACCGCCGAGGTGGCGCAATGGATGGCCAGCGCGCGCAATGGGGGAGCGGGGACGCGAGCCCGGCGTTCGAGCACAGTGGAGGCGACCAGCCCGAGCATTCCGGCGAACGGGATCAGGTACGCCCAGGCGGGGGCGTGCGAAGCGGCGTCCGACCAGCTGACCAGGACCACGCCGACGAGACCCAGTGCGAGCCCGGACCATTGCCGTCCGCTCGCCGCGGCGCCGAGAAGCGGAACGGCGAGCGCGGCGGCCACCAGCGGTTGCACGCCGTCGATGAGCGCGGTGGTGCCGGTGCTGACGCCTTCGCCGATGGCCCAGTAAACGGTGAGCAGATAGCCGGACTGGGAGAGCAGGCCGATCAAGACGTGCCTGCCCAGCTCGCGAATCGAGCCGGGACGCAGAAAAGGCGCCAGCAGCAGGGCCAGCGGCAGGAACCGCCACATCAGCACGGTCGGCACGGACGCGTCCGCCGCGCCGAGCTTCGCGCCGATGAACCCGGACGACCAGCACGCCACGAACAGGACGGCGGCTGCGGCTATACCGATCTGTTTACCCATGACGCCGGACTATACAGATCGGTATACACTGGGGTCATGACGATCGACTGGACGCCGAAAGCGCGAGCGGTGCTGACCGCCGCGTCGGAGTTGTTCTACGAGCGCGGGATCCACGCGGTCGGGGTCGACGTCATCGCGGCGAAGGCGGGCGTCACGAAGAAGACGCTCTACGACCGGTTCGGTTCGAAGGATCGGCTGGTCGTGGAGTATCTGTCCGCCCGGGACGCACGCTGGCGGGAGTTCCTCGGAGAGTGGCTGGAGAAGGCCGGAACGACGCCGCGGGAGCGGCTGGCGGCGGTGTTCGACGCGTCCGAAGCGTGGGCGGAGAAGTACGGCGGCAAGGGCTGCAGCATGATCAACGCGCACGCGGAGATCAGCGATCCGGCGCATCCGGCGTACGCGGTGATGACCGAGAGCAAACAGTGGCTGCTCGGCGTCCTCGTCGAAGTGGCCGAATCGGCGGGTGTTTCGGAGCCGCACAAGGTGGCCGAGCAGATCATGCTGCTGCACGAAGGCGCGATCGTGATGGCGGGAATGCGGGTTGCCGAGAACATCTTCGCGCGCGCGGCGGAAACGGCGGCGGTGCTGCTGGGCTGAACTGTCAGCGTGTCGAGCGGATCTTCTCGTAATGCCGTGCGGCGCGAGCCCGGTTGCCGCAGGCGACGGAGCACCATTCGCGGCGCGGATGTGTCTTCATGAAGTAGAGCACGCAGCCCGGCGCGTGACAGGCGCGCAGCTTCGCTGCGTCCGGTCCGCCCAGCAGTGCGATCGATTCTCGTGCCACGCGGGCTAATCCGGCGACAACCGGCGAAGTGCCGCGCGAGGAGCTTTCCCGCAGTTTCCCGGCCGCGAAGGTCAGTTGGGGGACTGGCAAGCGGGTCACGAGGTCGTTGAGATCGCCGAGTGCGGTGTCCAGGTCGACGGTGGGGGACTGCCTGTCGTCGGCGGTGACCTGGGCGGCGAGACGGCGGACGGCGTCGCGCAGCCGTCGCGCCAGTGCGAGTTCGGCGGCGGACGACCGTGAACCGCGCTCGATGCCGACCTCGTCGAGCCACGCGTCGAGGTCTTCGCGGGTGCGGAGGTCGTCGTGGAGCCCGCCGGTGTCGGCCCAGATGGTCGCCATCAGGCGGACTGGCACGACCTCGTCCGGCAGCATGCCCATGGCCGAGACGATATCACGGATGGAATGGGTTGCATCCGTGAGAAGCGACTGCTAGAACTCCTCACGGAACCTCCTGGTGAAACCCGTGAGAAAGGGAGGCTGCGATGAGCCCGGCGATCCAGCAGGCGTTCCACTCCGGCGAGCTGGCCGTCCAGCGTGCGGCGGGAGTCGAACGCCAGGCCGCGCGCCTGTCCCGGATGGCTGAACCGGCCGGGATTTCCGCGGGAATGGCGGGATTCCTGGCCGAGCGGACATTCCTCGTCCTGACCGGACGCGACGCAGGCGGGCGATTGTGGACCTCGCCCGTCACCGGCCCGCCCGGGTTCTTGGCGGCCAGGTCGGCGACGACGCTCGCGATCCACCGCGTGCTGCCGGAAGGCGATCCGCTGCACGGGCTCCCGGCCGGGCAGCTGCTCGGCATGACCAGCATCGAGTTCGCGACCCGCCGCCGGGTCCGGATCAACGGCACTCTCTCGGCCACCGCGAAAGACCACCTGATCGTGGAGGTCGAGCAGGCGTACGGCAATTGCCCGCAGTACATCCAGCAGCGGACCCTCGCGCAAGACTTCGAGCCAGCGGCACCAGCGGCGGAACGCACCGAGCTGAGTCCCGGCGACATCGAGCTGATCCAGGAAGCCGACACGTTCTTCCTCGGCACCGTCAACCCCGCTCACGGCGCGGACGCGTCCCATCGCGGCGGCGCGCCCGGATTCGTCCGCGTCGAGGGAAATGCCCTGCGGTGGCCCGATTATCCGGGAAACAACCTCTTCAACAGCCTCGGCAACATCGCCGCGAACCCGGAAGCCGCGCTGCTCTTCTTCGACTTCGCCACCGGCCGCATCCTCCAGGTCTCCGGCACCGCCGCGATCGAATGGGGCGAAGCGGGCCGCTCGGGCGACGACGGCTACACCGGCCGGATCCTCCGGTTCGCAGTGCAGTGTGTCGTCGAGGGCCGTCCAGTGACCCGGCAGGTCGCGCACACGCCGTACCCGCGCAATCCCCAGCTCATCAAGTGAAAGGAACCTCTGTCATGACCGAATCGCGGCCCCCCGTTCCCGCCGTTCGACCTCTCCGCCGCGCTGCAGAAGGTCCAAGCCGCCGAGGACGCGTGGAATACGCGGGACCCGGAGAAAGTCTCGCTCGCGTACACGCCGGATTCCGTGTGGCGCAACCGCGACACGCACCTGGCCGGCCGCGCCGCGATCGTCGAGTTCCTCGCCGCGAAGTGGGAGCGCGAGCAGGACTACGCGCTGCGCAAGGGACTGTGGGGCTTTCGCGAGAACCGCATCGCGGTCCGGTTCCAGTACGAGAGCCGTGACGCGGACGGGCAATGGTGGCGCAGCTACGGCAACGAGCTGTGGGAGTTCGCCGAGAACGGCCTGATGAGCCGGCGCGAGGCGTCGATCAACGACCGGCGGATCGAGCAGTCGCAGCGGCGCGTCTTCGGGCCGCGGCCGGAAGCGGAGCGCGGGGCCGGCTTCCCGCTGTGGTGAAAGAGAACCCGGCCGTCCTTCCGGTGGTATCGGAAGGACGGCCGGGCCGGTGCCGCGTTCGCGGGGATGGGGGAACGCGGGCTCCGCTCAGGTGCCGGTGCGCGCCTGCCGTTTGCGGGACACGAGCCGCCAGCCGACGGCGAGCACCACGACGATCGCCGGGATCGAGTAGAACGCGATCTTCTCGGCCCCGTCGGAGAATCCCATCAGCACCACGACCAGCACGAGGAATCCGAGCGTGGCCCAGCCGGTGTAGGGCGCGCCGGGCATGCGGTAGCCCGGCCGCTCCAGTTCGCCGCGCAGCGCCGCCTGGCGCATGCGCATCTGGGAGAACACCAGGGTCGCCCAGGTGGCGACGACGCCGAGCGAGGCGATCGCGGTGGCGATGTCGAACGCCTCCGAGGGCACGATGTAGTTCAGCACCACGCCGAGCACGTAGGCCACCGACGTGAAGAGAATGCCGCCGTAGGGCACGTGGCGCGAGTTCATCTTGCCGACGAACTTCGGCGCTTCGCCCTCGTCGGCCAGCGCGCGGAGGATGCGGCCGGTGGAGTACAGGCCCGAGTTGCACGAGGAAAGCGCGGCGGTGAGGACGACGGCGTTCATCACGTCGCCGATGCCGCCGATGCCCAGGCGCGAGAACACCGTGACGAACGGGCTTTCGCCGCCGTTGTAGAACGGCCACGGCATCAGCATCGCCAGCAGCAGCACCGAACCGACGTAGAAGACGCCGATCCGCCACACGACGCCGTTGATCGCCTTGGGCAGCACCTTGCGCGCGTCCTTGGTCTCGCCGGCCGCGATGCCGACGACCTCGATCGCGGAGTAGGCGAACACGACCGCCTGCAGCGTCATCAGCGCGATGCCGACGCCCGCCGGGAAGAACCCGCCGTGGTCGGTCAGGTTGTGCACGCCTGCGGTGGCGCCGCCGATGTTCGCCCCGGTGAACACGAGCCCGAGCGCGGTCACCAGGAACACGATGATCGCGAGGACCTTGACGACGGAGAACCAGAACTCCAGTTCCCCGAACAGCTTCACGCTCAGCAGGTTGACCGCCATGAGCACGCCGAGCGCGACCAGCGCGGTGATCCACTGCGGCACGTCCGGCAGCCACTTGTGCACGTAGATCGCGACCGCGGTGATCTCCGCGATCCCGGTCATGGCCCAGTTCAGCCAGTACGTCCAGCCGGACACGAACCCGGCCCACGGGCCGATGAACTTGCGGGCGTAGGTCACGAAACTGCCGGAGCTGGGCTGGTGCAGCACGAGTTCGCCGAGCGCCCGCATCACGAAGTAGGCCGCGATGCCGCACAGCGCGTAGGAAAGGACCAGCGACGGCCCCGCTTCGTGGAGCCGCCCGCCCGCGCCGAGGAAGAGCCCGACCCCGATCGCCCCGCCGATCGCGATCATCTGCACCTGGCGATTGCCCAGTGCTTTCGTGTAGTTGTCGCCCTCTTTGGCGACCACTGTGGATTCCATGGTTGCGTGACGCTAGCGGTACCGCACCGCGTGACGCAGCACACCTAGGCTGGACTTAAGGTGTGCTCCAGATCACCGTGGAGGAACCGGGCAAACCAGGCGGGGCCCGGTTGACTTCCGGAAATGGTGCCGGAGCTGCGCGGATGTCCACGGTGGACGGTCCGGCCGGAGACTTTCGGGTAATCCGGGGCGTCCTCAAGGGTATCCGGGCCGGGAAGCGCGCCGCAGTCGCCGGATCGGGCGACGACGGAGCGCGGCGGCTGTTCCACAGTGGACGGAAGCGCGCGGCGCGGCGGGCCGAGGCACCCGGACCCGGAATTCTCCCGGAGACTGGCCTCACGTGCGATGACGCGGCGGCGCTGGGCCGCTTCACGGCGGAAATACGCCGCGACACTAAACTCCGCGCCGTGCCGACCCCAGATTCCGACGCCGCCGCAAGCACGCGAGCCGGCCACCGTTGGCTCATCATCGGGCTCGGGCTCGTTTCCGCGCTGGCCGCGGTGCTGTTCACCGTCGCGCCGGTGAACACCGGGACAACGACCTACCGCTGGGACGGCGCGCAGGACACCGCGCTGCCGTTGTACCCGTACCATCCGGCCAAGCTCGACGCGACTGTCCGATGCGCCGACCCGAACGGGTTGTTGCTCGCGACGACCCCGCCGAACGGCAAGCAGGGCGCGGAGCCCGTCGCGGGCGGGCTGGAGATCCGCGCGGTCGACGGCACGGTCAGAGCAGTACTCGGTGGCACGGAACTGTTTCGCCAACGTGCCGGCGGCGACTGCACGTTGACGGTGCACGCCGACGGCGAAGGCACCACTGTCGGCACCGCCAGGACGACGGGCAGGCCGATCGTCACCGGGCTGTACACCGAGCATCCCGGCACGGTTTCCGCGCAGATCGAACCCGACACGCGATGGGTCAGCACGCCGGGCGCGGCGAAGGTCGCGCTCGGCGTGGTGTCGCTGCTCGCGCTGCTCGGCTTGATCGTGCTGCTCATCCGGCGCGATCGGGGAGCCGCACGAGGGGTCCGGCTGCTTCCCCGGCGGGCGTGGGTGCCGCGGCCGGCGGACCTCGTCGTGACCGGGGTGCTCGGAGTCTGGTCCGTCGTCGGCGCGCTCACCGTGGACGACGGGTACATCTCGACGATGCTGCGCGCTCGCGAGACGAGCGGGTTCACCGGCAATTACTTCCGCTGGTTCAACGCGCCGGAAGCACCGTGGGGCTGGTATTACGAGCTGTACGCGCTTCTCGGCCGCGTCACGCCCGCCATGGTGTGGATGCGGCTGCCGTCGGTGCTGCTGGGGCTGGCGTCCTGGTTCCTGATCGATCGTGTCGTGCTGCCGCGGCTGGTGAACCGGCCGGCCCGGTGGACCCGCTGGTCGGCCGCGGCCCTTTTCCTGGCCTGGTACGTGGCCTTCGACGTCGGGCTGCGGCCGGAGCCGTGGATCGTGTTCGGCTCGCTGGCGGTGTTCGCGCTGGTCGAACGCGCCGTGGCGACCGGTGCGGTGACGCCGGTCGCGGCCGGGCTGGTGGTCGCCGGCGCCACCGCGACGACGAACCCGCTCGGGATCGCGGCGTTCCTGCCGTTCATCGCCGGAGTGCGCCCCCTTGTCCGGCTGGTGCGCAGGAGCGGCGACCTGCGCGTGCTCGGCACGGTCGCGGTGGTGGTCGGCGCCGGTGCCAGCGCGCTCCTGACGGCGTTTTACGACCAGCCGCTGACTGCCGTCCTGGAGTCGACCGCTGTCCGGCAGAAGATCGGGCCGGATCTGCCGTGGCAGAGCGAAATCAACCGGTATGCCACCTTGCTCGACCCGTCGGTGGTCGAGGGCGCGCTGAACCGCCGGGTGCCGGTGCTGCTGATGCTCCTGGCGATGGCGCTGACGGCCGTGCTGCTGATCTGGCGCCGCGCCCCGGGACTGGCTGGCGGGCCTGCCCGCCGCATGGTCGTCATCAGTGTCCTGTGCCTGGTCGTGCTCGCGTTCACGCCGACGAAGTGGACCCACCACTTCGGCGCGCTGGCCGGATTCGGCACGGTGGTCATCGCGATGCTGGTGCACACCGTCGCACGCGGAGCGCTGTCCTCGGTGTGGGCACGGACGGCGACGCTGGGCTTGGTCGCGGCGACGACGTGGCTGGCCTGGTCCGCGCCGAACTGGTGGTGGATGCAGTCCGACTACGACGTGCGCTGGGGCGACACCGTCCCCACGGTCAAGGGAGTGCGGCTGGCGGATCTGGCCCTCTGGGCCGGGTTGGCGGTCGCGCTCGCCGGCGTGGTCGCCGGGGCGTGGCAAAGCGCGAGGCGCCGGGCCGGGGCGGGGCGGGCGCCGCGCTGGCTGCCGAGGTCGGGCTGGGTGATCGTCGCGGTGGCGGCCGCTACGGTGGCGGTCGAGGTGGTCGGGCAGGCACAAGCGGTGAAGCTGCGCTGGGGCACCTACTCCGTCGGCCGGTCGAATCTGGCTTCGCTGGGCCTCGCGGCCGGAGCCGGCCATGCCGGGAACGCCTGCGGTGTCGAGGACTGGCTGGACGTCGAGCCGGACATCGGCGCCGGCGTGCTCCGGCCGTCCGCTCCGGCCTCGGCGGAAGGGTTCGCGACGAACACCGCGTTCCCGCCGGACTCCCCGCCGCGGGCCCCGTTCGGCAGCGACCCGGAGCATCCGGCGTGGAGTTCGTACGGGTCGCCGTCGCGGACCGGCACGCTCGTCACCGGGTGGTACGACCTGCCCGCCGATGCCGGGTCGCCGGATTCGCCGCCGGTCGTGATTTCCCGCGCCGGGCACGGGAAAGTGCGGGTGTCGGTGGAGTTCGCGAAAGCGGACGGGACCGTGCTGGCGACGGTGCAGGCCAAAGCGGACGACACCGGGAAGTGGCTCGACGCGCGCTTCGATCCCCGCTGGCAGGCGCCAGGGGCGCAGCGGGTCCGGGTCGTAGCGCGGGACGAGGACCCCGGTCCGTCGGGCTGGGTCGCGGTCACCGCGCCCCGGATTCCGCGGCTGAGGCCGCTGACGAACGTGATCCCCGTGGACGAGCCGGTGACATTGGACTGGACCAACGCGTTCGTCGTGCCGTGCCGCACCCCGGCCTCCTTGGCGGACGGCATCGTGCAGCCGGTCCGCTACCGCTTCGCGCCCGGCCAGGACGCGCAGTCGCTGGTCGGGGTTTCCTACTCCGCGGACGCCGGGGGGCCGTACGTGCCGCTGTACGCCGACGCGAAGGCGACCGAACTGCCGACGTACCTTCGCGGCGACAAAGTCCGGGAGCCGGTCGCGGTGTTCCGGTTCGACTACCCGGTGGCGATGCGGGGACTGACCGTCGAACACGGCACCCGGTCGACGTCGGGGCTGGCGAAGCAGACGGCCGTGCTCGACGCGAAGCCCGGCGGCAGCGGGTAGTCGCGCGGCCGCGGCCCTGAGAGCGGCTGGCACATCGGGCTTCCGGAGCCTGTGCGGGGCGGGACTCGGGGCGTCCCGCTGCCCCGCCCCGCCGTCGATCGACTTCTGCCGGGCCGGTCCGGGTATCCCGGGGTCGGTGTCGTATTCTCGGCGACGGCCGGAAGCCAGCACGTCGGAATCGAAGGCGAATCGGAAGTTACGCCTTCGACGCCCGGCCGGCGGCCCCAGTCTTCAGTACAGCTTGCAGTTCCCCGTGGAATCCAACGAGTTCTTCACGAGATTGGGTGGTCTTCGCCGTGAGTCTGCTTTTGTACCCGCTGGCGGGGCTGGCCGTTCTCGCCGTGCCGGGGCTTCTGGTGCAACTCGCCGCCGGCGTCCGGGACAAATTGTGGCTGGCCGCGCTGACCGCGCCGGTCAGCATCGGCGTGTACGGCTTCGCCGGTCTCGCGTCCGGCATTCCCGGGCTGTCCTTCGGGATTCCGCTCGCGCTCGCGGTGACCGTGCTGCTGTCCGCGATCGTCTTCGGCATCGCCTGGTTCCGCCGCGGCCGCACCGAGCCCGCGCCGATCGAGCAGCCGGACACCTCGCTGCTGCCCGCGCTGACCGGCCGGTGGCTGCTGACGGCCAAGATCGGCGCCGCGGTCCTGGTGCTGGGCGGCATCGCGCTGGCCATGCAGCAGTGGCACGGCGGCCTCGGCTCCTGGGACACCTACCCGCAGGAACACGACACGATCATCCACATGGTGCTGGTCGCCTACATCAGCGACACCGGCCGGGCCGCGCCGTGGGACCTGCTGCCGATCGACGTGCTGACCGGGCAGCCGGTGTCGTTCTACCCGTCCGGGCTGCCGCTGCCCGCCGCGCTGTCGGGCCAGGTGAGCGGCGGGCCGATCACCGGCTTCAACGTGGTGAACGCCCTGATCACCGGGCCGGTGTTCGTGCTCGGCTCGGCGGCGCTCGCGGCCGCGGTGTTCCGCAGGCTGCGCGCCGGATCGGGCTGGACGGCCCTCGCCGGCGGGGCGGCCGCGCTGGTCGCGGCCGGTCTCTACCGGCCGGGCGTGCAGCTTCTGCACGACGGCGGGATCGCGCCGAACGCGGCCGCGATGAGCATGGCTCCCGGCGTGCTCGCGGCGCTGATCACCGCGGGCGGGCTCCGCGGCTGGGGGCCGGGTTCGCGCTGGCTGCGGGCCGTCGTGCTGGGCATCGGGGTGGCCGGGGTGTTCTCGGTCCACCCGAGCGTGGCCGCCACCGTCGGGCTCAGCGTGGTGGTGTTCTGGATCGTCGAGGCCTGCACGAAGCGGGGACGGGAAATCCTGCGCGGGCAATGGCCGGTGCTGCTGGCCGCCGGGGTGGTCGCCGCGCTCGCCTCGGCAACCACCCTGCTCGGCTCGGCGAGCCAGGCCACTCGCACCGGGACGTGGTCGCCGGACATCCCGCCCGGACCGTTCGGCGACGCGCTGTCGAGCAACCTCAAGCTCACTTACGGCGGCTATTTCGATCCGCACGGCATCTTCTCGCAGCTCAGCGCGGGCGTGCTCGCGCTGGTGGGGGTGCTGGTCGTCCTGGCGCTGCGCCGTGCCTGGGGCGTCGCCGCGATGTGGCTGTTCTGGCTGGCGATCGTCGTCGATTTCAGGGTGCACCCCTGGTCGGGCATCGGCTCGATGGTCGGATCCCCGTTCTACAAATCGTATGTGCGCATTCAGTCGCACATTTCCCTGTTCATTCCGGTGCTGGCGGCTATCGCGGTCGTATTCGTGGCGATCGGAATCATTCGCTTGGCCGGGAAGCCGGAGAAACCGGCGGTGTTCGGCTGGGCGCGACGGTTCGCCGGTCCGGTTTCCGCGGCATCGCTCGCCGTCGTGCTGGCCGGATATGTCGGCTACGCCGCGATTCCCTACGAACACCGCAACGCCGAGGTGATCGCCACCCGCTACGCGAAGCCGGAGTTCACCAGGGTGAACGACGACGACAAGCGGGCGGCGAAGTTCGTCGAGGAGCACATCAAGCCCGGCGAACGGCTGATGAACAGCGCCAACGACGGCTCGACCTACGCTTATGTCGAGGACCGGGTGCCGGTGGTCAACGTGGTCACGCTCGGCTCGGCCCTCGAACCGGTGACCTATGAGCTGCTGCGCTCGTTCCGCGACTACCCGACCGACCCGAAGATCCGGAAAACCGTGTTGTCGCTGAACATCGGCTACGTCTACGTGGACAGCGCAGCGCCCACCATGGGCGCGGGACCCGGTTCGCCGAACAGCTGGTACACCGCGCCGACGTTCGAGCTGGCGCCGGGATTGCAGAACCTGGACGGCCTTCCCGGCCTCTCGGTGGCCTTCCGGTCGGGCACGGTGACGGTGTACAAGCTGGATCGCTCCGTGCTGGCCGCGTTGCCGAATTGACCGAGCCCGGTGGCGGGACGCCGCTCCGCGGCGGGCGGGCAGTTCACCCTCGTGCCGTCCGGCCGCTGACGTCCCGGGCGTTTCCGGATACGGTCGGTGCCATGGCTAAGGGCGAGGCCGTCGAGCTCGACGTGGGGGACCGGACGGTCCGGGTGTCCAACCCGGACCGGGTCTGCTTCCCGGCGCGCGGCGAGACGAAGCTCGATCTCGTCCGCTACTACCTCTCGGTCGGCGACGGGATCGTGCGCGCGCTGCGGGAACGGCCGTGCATGCTGCACCGGTTCCCGTCCGGGGTGACCGGCGAGAAGGTGCACCAGAAGCGGGTGCCCAACGGTGCGCCGCCGTGGCTGGAGACGGTGCGGGTGCAGTTCCCGCGCTACCACCGCCACGCCGACGAGCTGTGCGTGACCGAGCTGGCGCACGTCGCGTGGGCGGTGCAGATGTCCACTGTGGAGTTTCATCCCTGGAATTCCCGTCGCGCGGACACCGAACGGCCGGACGAATGGCGGATCGACCTCGACCCGATGCCGGAATGCGGGTTCGCCACGGTGCGCCGGGTCGCGCACGTCGCCGAAGAAATCCTCGACGAGCTGGGCGTGCGCGGCTGGCCGAAGACGTCCGGCGGCAGCGGGATGCACATCTACGTGCGGATCGAGCCGCGCTGGGGGTTCGCCGACGTCCGCCGGGCCGCGCTGGCGTTCGCGCGCGAGGTCGAGCGGCGGGCTCCGGACGAGGTCACCACCGCCTGGTGGCGCAAGGACCGCGACCCGGAGAAGCTGTTCGTGGACTACAACCAGAACGCCCGTGACCACACGATCGCCAGCGCCTATTCGGTGCGCGGCGTGCCCGAGGCGCTGGTGTCGACGCCAATACGCTGGGACGAGGTCGACGACGTCGACCCGCACGACTGCACGATCGCGACCGTGCCCGCGCGGTTCGCCGAACTCGGCGACCTGCACGCGGGGATCGACGACGTGGCGTACTCGCTTGAGCCGTTGCTGGAGTGGGCCGACCGGGACGGGTTGGAGGCAGAGGACTCCTGAGCGAAGTCGAGCGGGCGCCTGGCGTCATGGGGGAGCCTCCGCCGCGTCTCCCCGGGGACGGAGCGGAGGGGAGCACGATGGACGGTGCTGGGCAGAACGATCCGCTTGCCGTGCTCTACCGGCTGCACCAGCAGCTGCGCGTGCTGTCGCCGGTGCTGACTGTCGCGCCCGGACGGCCGGAAACGAAGGCCATGCTCGACGGCCTGGCCGAGACCGTTTCCGAGGCCGCCGGCCTGCTCGCGACCGCGGAACCGGCCGCGCTGGCCGCGCTGCGCCAGGGGTTCGAGCACGCGCGGGCCGGGCGGGGGAATGAGACGACGTCGGAGCTGATCACCGCCTACGGGCGGCTGTCGGTGCTGCTGCGGAAAGACGCGCCGCGCCGGGACGCAGCGGACGAGCCGACGGTGCGGTGGCGTTCGAGGTTTTGACCCGCGCGGTGCCAGGCATGCCAGGATGGCGGGCGAGAGCCGGCTGAGCCCGGGCGATGCGGCAGGGGAGGACCACGTGGCCGAGCAGATCCTCGTCACCGGCGGAAGCGGGCAACTGGGCCGGGTGGTCGTGGAACGGCTCCGGGCCGCGGAGGTTCCGGTGCGGGCGTTGAGCCGGCGGAGGCGGTCCGGCGAAGGTGTCCGGTGGACGGCCGGTGACCTGCGCACGGGACGGGGGATCGACGTCGCGGTCGCCGGGGCGGGGACGGTGATTCACTGCGCGACGGACTACCGCCGGGAGGTCGAGACGGTCCGCACGCTCGTCGAGGCCGCGCGGTGGAGCGGGCAGACGCCGCATCTGGTGTACGTCTCGATCGTCGGCGTGGACAAGATCCCGCTCGGGTACTACCAGGCGAAACTGGCCGCCGAGCAGCTGATCGCGGGTTCCGGGATGCCGTACACGATCCTTCGGGCGACGCAGTTCCACTCGCTGGTCCGGACGATCCTCGCCGGCGCCGCGCGCCTGCCTGCAGTGCCGGTGCCGAAGTTCCGCTTCCAGCCCGTCGACGTGCGCGACGTCGCGGCGCGGCTCGTCGAACTGGCGCGAGGCGAACCGCGGGAGCGGGTCTCGGACTTCGGCGGACCGGAAGTGCGGACGACGGCCGAGCTGGCGCGTGCCCTGCTCGCCGCGTCGGGGAAGGCCAGACGGCTCGTTTCGGTGCCGGCACCGGGGCGGGTCGCCCGGGGCTACGCGGCTGGCGCGAACCTGGCGCCCGAGCACCCGGACGGCGTGGTCACCTTCGAGCAGTATCTGGCGGAGCGGGGCAAGCCGGCCGCGCTGCGGTACCGCTAGCCGGCGGCTCGGCGGCGGACGGTGCGCTCCAGGATGCCCAGCGTCGCCTTGAGGGCGGATTCGGGCACGATCGGGAAGGTCAGGCGCTCCTTCCACTCCTCGCTGAGTTCGGACCAGTCGTAGTAGGACGTGACGCGGGTGCCGTCCTCGGCGGGTTCCAGCCGGTAGCCGTAGACGTGGCGGACGTGCGGGCGGAGGCTGCCCTCGACGGTCCAGGCGATTTCCTCGTCCGGGACCAGTTTCGTGATGACGACCTCGACGTCGTACTTGCCCAGCGGCCGGTCGCCGAGCGCTTCCCGGTCCATGTGGACCACGAACCGGTCGCCGGCCCGGGTGACCGGTTCGCCTTCGGCGGCCATGAGCATCCCGGACGCGTCGATGTCGACGTGGCCCTGCGGGTCGGCGAGAACCGCGAAGACGGCGCCGGCGGGGGCGGGAATGATCCGGGAGACTTCGAGGCGTTCGCTCATATCGTCGACTATAGCAGAAATAATCGATGATTTACCCGGGGCTGGGGTCAGCTCTGGACGAAGAAGTGCCAGCCGACCCACCACCAGGCCAGCACGAGCGCGATCCGGGTGGACCGCTTGCGCATCAGTGCGGAGAGGACGCGGGTCAGCGACGGGATTTTCTCCGGGAACAGGTGGCTGCCCAGCCACAGCAGGAGCGCGGCGGCCACGATCGCGCCGAAGCCGATTTCGGTGATCAGCCTGCTGCTCATGCCGTTCTCCTCGCGGTGGCGGCGGCTCGCAGCATCGCCAGCCCGGCGGCCGTCCAGACGCCGAGCGCGAGAGCCTGCACGACGCGGTTGCCGAGGATCGGGTCGACGAGGTCGCTCATCGTGGGATGCGTCAGCGAAAGTCCGCCAGCCGCTTGTTCGTAGACGAAGGAGATGAGTTCCCAGAGGCACCAGGAGATCGCCAGCGCGACCCACAGCCAGCTGCGGCGCGGCACCGGTCGCGGCGGGAGCGAGGGGTCCCGCCATTCCACGGTGAGCGCGCCGACGCCGATCGCGGTGACGGCCAGGAACATCGGCACGGTTTGGCGGCCGAAGACCAGGGCGACCAGGGCGACGGCGACGATCAGCGAGGGGCCGGGCAGGCGGGTGGCGGGGAGCAGAGCGTCGGCGGGGGTGCGGTGGCGTTCGGTGACGATCAGCAGGATCGCGGCGGCGAAGAAGATCACGCCGTCGGCGGGAGCGCCTCGGATCCAGTGGGCGAGGGAGGCGATGAGGAGAGCCGCGATCGGGAGATCGACGGCCAGGCGGGGCGCCGGGTAGTCCGCCGCGTGCCGTTCGGGCAGTGCCATGGGACGCCCCCGTTCCGTGCCGGTCCTGCATGAGGGACAACGCGAAAGGGGGCGGGTGGCTTCCCGCGCGGGCGATCTTTTCCGGTCGTGCGTGGCAATCCCGGTTCTCGCCGGGATTGCCACGCACGACTGTCAGTCAGATCCGCCGGGCTTCCGCGGGGCTGACCGGGGGGTCGGCGGGAAGGCCGTGCAGAACCGTCGCGAGAATCTCCGCTCCGCGCACCACCCGGGGGCCGGGCCGGTTGAAGGAGGCCGGGCCGTCGAGGAGCCAGACCCGGTCGTTCCGGACCGCGGGCAGGCCGGTCCAGCCGGGGAGCGAGGTGAGGACGTCCAGCTCAGTCTCGGTCCGGTCCGGGGAGAAGCCGCAGGGGAGCAGGAGCAGGACGTCCGGGCGGGCGGCGAGCACGGCGTCCCACGTCATCGGTTTCGTGTGCTCGCCCGGTTCCGCGAGCAACGGGGCGCCGCCCGCGGTGGAGATCTGCTCGGGCACCCAGTGTCCGGCCGGCCAGAGCGGGTCGAGCCACTCCAGTGCGACCACCCGCGGCCGGGGAAGTCCAGCGATGCGGCGGCCGACCGTGGCGAGCCGTGAGCGGAGTTCGGCGACTCGGGCGGCGGCGACGTCCGGGACGTCCAGAGCGTCGCCGAGGGTGGTCAGGCAGCCGAGGACCTCGTCCAAGGTGCGCGGTTCCAGGCTGAGCACGCGCGGTCCGGCGTCGAGCATCCGCACCGCCGCGGCGACGCGGGTGTAGGACACCGCGCAGACCTCGCACAGGTCTTGCGTGAGCACGAGGTCCGGCGCGAGGGCGGCCAGCTGGCCGACGTCGACCGAGTAGAGCGACGAACCCTGGTGCGACGAGCCGACGGCGGTGGAGATTTCGCGGCTGGTGAGGGTGTCGGAGCCGAGGTCGGCGGCGGTCACCACCGGTACCGACGCGACCTCGGCGGGCCAGTCGCATTCGTGGGTGCGGCCGACGAGGTCGCTCGCCTTGCCGAGAACGGCGACGAGGTCGGTGGCGGCGGGCAGCAGGGAGACGATCCGCATCTCCCCAAGGTAGGTCAGGCGGCCTCGTGCAGTGCCTGCAGAAGCGAGGACGCTCGGCGGTCGACGTCCTCGGCCTGGAGTTCGTTCGGCACGAAGGAGAACGACAAACCCCGGGACGGCCACGCACCGTGGCGGCCGCCGCCGGCTCCGGAATGGCCGAAGGCGGCGGGGTCGGCGCCGGCGGGGCCGTAGGTGCCGATCGGGTCGGCCAGTTCGAAGCCGAGGCCGAAGCGCAGCGGGCGGTCGTTGATCGCGTCGATGCCTTCGGACCAGGTGCGGGTGGCGCGGACGAGGACGTCTCCGGGGACGAGCTTGCCCGAGCGCAGCAGGTCGTAGAGGCGGGCCATCGCGGTCGCGGTGCCGACCGCGCCGCCTGCCGCCAGCGTCGCGCCGCGGTACTCCGGCGAGTTCATCGAGTCGCCCGAGTCGAGCAGGCCGCGGTACATCCGTTCGACGATCCGGCGGCGTTCCTGGTCGTGGAGGAACGTGCTGATCCGGTACCCGGGTGCGCGCCGCAGGGTGGCGACCGGGAGAGCCGGCGGGGCGCCGAGCCGCAGGTCGAGACCGTGCGGCTCGGCGAGGAGGCCGCGGATCAGCGTGCCCAGGTCCGCTCCGGTGACGCGCCGGGCCAGTTCGGTGGCGAGGTAGCCGTAGGTGAGCGCGTGGTAGGCGACCTTCGTGCCGGGAGTCCACAACGGACGTTGGGCGGCGAGGGCCCCGGCGTTCGCCGCGTTGTCCAGCATGGGCAGGTCGGCCTCGACGTAGGGCAGGCCGACGGTGTGCGAAAGGACCTGGGAGACCGGCACGTCCTCCTTGCCCGCCGCGGCGAACTCCGGCCAGTAGCGGGCGACACGTTCGTCCGGGTCGAGCTTTCCCCGCGCGGTCAGCATCGCCAGGACGGTCGCGACCACACCCTTGGTGCCGCTGAACAACACGGCACGGGTGTCCTCGGTCCACGGCACGCCGTCCGCCGCCGAGCCGCCCCACAGTTCCACCACCGGGGCGCCGTCGCGGAACACGCTGAACGCGGCGCCGCCGGTGGTCGCCTCGATGATTTCGCCGAACGCGTCCCGCACGCCCTCGTAACCGGGGTTTACTGCACCGTTGACAGTCATTCGGCTCCTCACAGCCTCGGCGTCGTAGCGAGAAGTTCGCTGGTGTATTCGTGCGACGGGGAGTTCAGCACTGCCTCGACGGCGCCTTCCTCGACGATCTCGCCGCCGCGCAGGACCGCGATCCGGTCCGCCACCTCCGGGGCGAGGGCGATGTTGTGCGTCACGAACAGCATCGCCATGCCGAGTTCCCGGCGCAGTTCGCCGAGCAGTTCGACGATGGTGGCCTGCACGGAGACGTCCAGCGCGGACGTGACCTCGTCGCACACCAGGACGTCCGGCGTCGTCACGAGCGCGCGGGCGATCGCGGCGCGCTGCCGTTCGCCGCCGCTGAGCTGGTCCGGCAGCCGGTTCGCGAGGTCCGGCCGCAGGCGGACCCGGTCCAGGGTCTCGGCGACGCGTTTCCGGCGCTCGGTGCGGGAGAGGGAAGTCAAGCGCACCAGCGGAACCTCGATCGACTGCGCGATCGTCTTGCGCGGGTTCAGCGACGAGAACGGGCTCTGGAAGACGTACTGGATCCGCCGCAGTTCGTCGGTGCTGCGCTGCCGGGCCGCCGGAGCCAGCGGGGTGCCTTCGAGCGCGACAGTACCGGTGAATCCGCGGTTCAGTCCGGCGATGCACTGCGACAGCGTGGTTTTGCCGGAGCCGGACTCGCCGAGCAGCATCACGCTTTCTCCGCGCGTCACGGCGAGGTCGATGCCGCGCAACACCTTGTGCTGCCCGTAGGACATCCGGATGTCGCGCGCGGCGATTACCGCGTCGTCCGGTGGCGGAGCAGCGGCGGGCTCCGCGCCGAGGTCGGGCACCGCAGCGAGGAGCCGCTTCGTGTACGCGTGCTTCGGCCGCCGCAACACGTCATCAGCGACGCCGCATTCGACCAGATCTCCCTGGTACATCACGGCGACCCGGTCCGCGAGCTGCGCCACGACGGCGAGGTCGTGCGTGATGTAGAGCGCCGCGACACCGTGCTCGGACGTCAGCTGCCGGACCGTTTCCAGCACCAGCGCCTGTGTTTTCACATCCAGGCCGGTGGTCGGCTCGTCCAGCACCACGACGCTCGGGCGGCACGCGAAAGCCATCGCGATCCCGACCCGCTGCTGCTGCCCGCCGGACAGCTGATGCGGGTAACGCCGCTGGTATGCCTCGTCGGAGGGCAACCCGACCTCGGCGAGCACCTCAGCCACCCGCTCGCCCGCCGCACCCGCATACCCGTGCGTTTCCAGCACCTCGGCGATCTGCCGGCCCACGCGCAGCGCCGGGTTCAGCGACAACGCCGGGTCCTGCGGGATGTACGCGACCGCGTTGCCTCGCAACTGACGGCGCGCGGCGTCGTCGAGCGTCAGGATGTCGACCGGTTCGCCGTCGCGCGGGTGCAGCACCACCTGGCCGCCGCCGGAGGCCAGCCCGCGCCGGAAATGGCCGAGCGCGGCCAAACCGGCGGTCGTCTTGCCGGAGCCGGACTCCCCGACGAGCGCGAGGACCTCGCCGGGGGCGATCTCGTAGGACACCGAACGCAGCACCGGACGGCCCGCTGTCGTGCGCACGGCCAGCCCGGTCACCTCCAGGGCCTTGGTCATGGCTGTGGTCATCCCCGATCCTCCCGGGTCCGCCCGGCCGCGGCCGAGGCGAGCGAGTCGGCGACGAGGTTCGTGCCGACGGCCAGCACCGCGATCGCGACCACCGGGAGCAGCACGCCCCACGGCTGCACGACGAGCGCGATCCGGTTCTCGTTGATCATCAGGCCCCAGTCCGCGGCGGGCGGCTGGATGCCGAGCCCGAGGAACGACAGCGAGGCGATGTATCCGATCGAATACGTCAGCCGCAGCCCCAGCTCCACCATCAGCGGGCCGGTGATGTTCGGCAGGATCTCGCGCAGCAGGATCCGGCCGCGCGGCACGGCGTACATCTCGGCCGCGCGGATGTAATCGTGATTGCGCACCGAAACCGTCGCCTGCCGGGCGACCCGCGCGGTCCGCGGCGCGTGCGTCAGCCCGATGACCAGCACCAGCAGCCAGCCCTTCGGGCCGATCACCGCGATCGCCAGCAACGCGATGACCAGCTGCGGGAACGACAGCAGCACGTCGTTGCCGCGCATCAGCAGGCTGTCCAGCCAGCCGCCGCCGTACCCGGCGATCATGCCGAGCAGCGCGCCGAGCACGATGCCGAGCGCGGTGGCGAGCACCGCGTACAGCAGCAGCGTGGTGCCGCCCGCCAGGAAGCGGGTGAGGACGTCGCGGCCTAGGCCGTCAGTTCCCATGAGTCCGCCGGGTTTGAACGGTTTCCCGGCGAAGTCCGTGGTGGTGTGCCCGGTGAGGATCGGTCCGAGCCAGGGGCCGAGCAACGCCACGAGGACCACGACTCCGGCCAGCACGGTGCCGACCTTGGCCTGCGGGAACGTCCAGGCGGTGCGGATCAGCCCGGCCGCGCGCGGCGGCGTTTCCGGGACGGCGGGCACCACCTGTTCTTCTTCGACCGCGGTCATCGCAGCGCCTCCGTCCGGAGCTGGGGATCGGCGAGGATGCCGATCACGTCGGCCAGCAGGTTCACCACGATGTAGACCGCGGCGATCAGCAGCGTCACCGCCTGGACGACGGCGACGTCGCGTTTGCCGACCGCGTCGATCAGCGCCTGGCCGATGCCGGGGTAACGGAACAGGAATTCGACCACCACGACGCCGCCGGCCAGCCACGCCAGCTGGATCGCGACGACCTGCGCGACCGGCCCGACCGCGTGCGGCAGGGCGTGCCGCAGCAGCACCGTCCGCTCGCGCATTCCCTTGAGCCGTGCCATTTCCACGTACCCGGAATCGAGGACTTCGCCCATCGTCGCGCGCATCATCCGGGTGATGTACGGCGTCACGACGAGCACGAGGGTGAGCACCGGCAACACGAGCTGACTCGGTTGCGCCCATACCGCTTCGCCTGGTGGCGTGAGGGTGACTGAAGGCAGGACGCGGAACACCGTCGTCGCGAAGAGGACGATGAGCGCCACGCCGATCACGAACTCCGGCAAGGCGGCGATCACCAGGCTGACCCCGGAGACGACCTGGTCGCCGGCGCGGCCGCGGCGCATCGCGGTCCAGGTGCCGAAGGCGAGCCCGAGCGGGGTGGCGATCACGGCGGCGAGCACGAGCAGGACGAGCGAGGCCGACACGCGGTCCGCCAGCAGCGTCGTGACCGGGCCCTGGGTCGAGGTCGACGTGCCGAGGTCGCCGGTGAACAGGCCGCCCAGCCAGGAGAGGTAGCGCTGCCAGACCGGTTCGTCGAGGTGCAGCTGGTGCTGCAGCGCGGCGATCCGCTCCGGAGTCGCCTGCTGGCCGAGGATGGCCCGCGCCGGATCGCCCGGCAGCAGCAGCGTCGCGACGAACACCAGCAGGGTGACCAGCCACAGCACCACGAGGCTCACGAGCAGCCGTTTGAGGATCAGCCGGGTCATGCCGCGCCCCCTTCCGCCGTGCCGAGCCAGACCTGGCGGAACTGGTAGCCCGACAGCGAGATCCCGGTCCGGTCCGGCACGAATCCGGCCACATAGGACTGGTAGGCGTCGACCTGGTCGACGAACCCCCAGACGATCAGCCCGCCGCGTTCGTATTCGATCTGCTGCGCGCGGTGAAGCAGCTCCGTGCGCGCCTTCGGGTCCACGGTGGCGCTCGCCCGCGTGACGAGGCCGGTGAATTCCGGGTCGTTCCAATGGGTTTCGTTGTAGGGCGCTTTCGGCAGCGCGCCGGACGCGACCTGCGGCAGGTAGTTGCGCGTGTACCAGAAGTCCTGCGCGAAATCCCAGGACAGGTAGTTCTCGCCGTAGAACGTGGTGGTGTCGATCTTCCGGATCCGCACGTTCACGCCTGCTGCCTTGGCCTGCTGCTGGAAGACCTGCGCCGCCTCGACCGCACCGGCCTGGATCGGCGCGGTGACCAGTTCGATGTCGAGGTTCGGCTTGCCCGCTTCGGCGAGCAGCCGTTTCGCCTCGGCGATGTTCTGCTTCCGCTGCGGCAGTTGCCGGTTGTAGGCCGGGTCGAAGGGCGCGTACAGGTCGTTGCCGACCCGGCCCTGTCCGCTGAGCACCTGATTGATCATCTGCTCGCGATCGACCACCAGGCGCAGCGCCTGGCGCACGCGGACGTCGTTGAAGGGCGGCCGGTCGACGCGCATGGTGAACGGCAGCCAGGTCCCGGTTTCCGACCGGAGCACCTGGATCCGCGGATCGCTGCGGAGCACGTCCACGAGCGCCACCGGAACCTGGTCGATCGCGTCCACTTGGGACGAGAGGAGAGCGTTGATCCGGGCGTCGTCGTCGGCGAAGTTGATGAGCGACAACCGGTCCAGGTACGGCTCGCCCGGACGCCAGTAGTGCTCGTTGCGCACGAAGGTGCTCTGCAGCCCGGCGGTGAAGGTCTCGGCTTTGAACGGGCCGGTGCCGATCGGCCGTTTGACGTCGAAATCGGCCGGGACGATGCCGAGGCTGTACTGCCCGAGCAGGTCGTCGAAGCCGGAATTCGGGGAGGTGAGCCGGAATTCGACGGTCCGGTCGCCGGTCGCGGCGACCTCGCCGAGCATGCTCAGCCCGGCCGCGCCGCTCTTCGGGTCCTTCGGGTCGGT
This sequence comes from Amycolatopsis sp. M39, assembly GCF_001651785.1. Lineage (NCBI taxonomy): Bacteria > Bacillati > Actinomycetota > Actinomycetes > Pseudonocardiales > Pseudonocardiaceae > Amycolatopsis > Amycolatopsis sp. M39. Next base: position 148,514 of record NZ_LWSF01000019.1, on the reverse strand, counting down.
GATCCGGCGGAAGGTCGCGACGACGTCGGCCGGGGTCACCGGGCGGCCGTCGTGGAAGCGGATGCCCTGGCGCAGCACGGCGGTCCAGGTGCGCGCGTCCGGCGAGGACTTCAGCGATTCGGCGACCAGCATCTGGAGCCGGTAGTCGTGATCGCGCAGCAGGAGCGGCTCGTAGAGGTTGAGCACCCGGGCGATGTCCGGGTTCGTGGCGGGGATGTGCGGGTCGAGCGTGTCCGACGCGCCTCCGCCGGTGACTCCGACGCGAAGAGTGCCGCCTCGCCGGGGTGGCCCGGAGGGGACGGCGGCGGCGACGGTGGAGCCGCAGGCGGCCAGCAGGGGAGCGGTGCCGGCGAGAGCGGCGCCGCCGAGCGCGGCGGTGAGGAATCGGCGGCGGGAAACGTTGGTCGGTTTACATCGGGCTTCCATGGGTGACTTTCGAGCGGGTGTCGTGAGTGGCGATCCCGGTTCTGACCGGGATCGCCGCTCACGACACGATGGGGGGAGGGGGTCAGGCGATGGCGCGTCCCGCGTAGTCCGGGACCGGGGCGAGGTGCGTGTCGAGCGCGGTGGCGATTTCGGCGGGGAACGGCGTCGCGCGGCCCCCGGAAACGTGCAGGCACAACAGCTCTTCGGTGGCGACGAGTTCGCCGCCGACGCGCATTTCGTGGCACAGCCGCACCTTTTTCGCGCCGACTGACAGCACGGAGGTCGTCACCTCGAGTTCGGCGTCCGCGCCGACTTCGCGCAGGTACCGGACGTGCGCCTCCACTGTGTACAGCGACGCCCCGGTTCTCTCCCGGTAGCCGGGGCCGAGGCCGGCGATGTCCATCAGCGCCGTGGTCGCGTCGCCGAAGACGAGCACGTAGTAGGGCTCGGAGAGGTGGCCGTTGTAGTCGATCCACTCCGGCCGGACCCGGTCGCGGTACTCAGCCACGACGGGCCTGCCCGACCGCGCGCTGGATCGCGATGACCGCCCGGTCGCGTTCGGCGACCAGGTCGGCGATGGTCCGCCCGTCCGCCTCGTCGGCGCAGCCCGCGACCACGGCGTCGCGCAGGTCTTTGGTGAGTTCGGGTGCTTCGAGCCGGGTCCACGGCGACTTCAGCGACGGTCCGAAGTGGTCCAGCATGTGCGCCATGCCGCCCTCGCCGCCCGCCAGGTGGAAGGTCAGCATCGGGCCCTGGACCGGCCAGCGCAGGCCCGGTCCGTCGGTGATCGCGAGGTCGATCTGCTCGACGGTCGCCTCGCCGTTCGCGACCATGTGCAGGGCTTCGCGCCACAGCGCTTCCTGGAGCCGGTTCGCGATGAACCCGGGCACCTCGCGGTCCATCGTGATCACGGACTTGCCGACGCGCCGGTAGAACGCGGCGGCCCGCTCGACCGCCCACGGCGCGCTGAGCTTCCCGCCCGCGACCTCGACCAGCGGAATCAGGTACGGTGGGTTGAACGGATGCCCGACGACCAGCCGTTCCGGCGTCTTCGCGGCGACCTGCATTTCGGTCATGCCGTAGCCGGAGGTGGAGGAGGCGACCACGACGTCCGGCGCGGTGACGGCGTCGATGTCGGCGAGCAGTTTCTGTTTGAGGGGCAGGTCTTCCGGCGCGCTCTCCTGGACGAAGCCCACGCCGTCGACGGCCTCCGCGAGCGTCGCGGTGACGGTGAGCCGGTCCCGGTTCGCGCCCGGCTTGAGGCCCAATTCGGTGAGCGCGGGCCAGGCCGCGTTGACGAGCCGTTCGAGCTTCTCCGCGGCGTCTGGGGCGGGGTCCCAGGCCCGGACGTCGAAGCCCTGGGCGAGGAAGTGCGCGACCCAGCCGCCGCCGATGACGCCGGCTCCGATGCAGGCGACAGTGTCCACAGTGGTCTCAGCGGTCTCAGGCATTCACGCGCTCCTTCAGCCCCAGGATTTCCCGCGCCCGGTCCGGGCCGGCGATGTCCGCGCCGAGCTTCTGCACGATGTCCACCGCGCGTTCGACGAGCTGGCCGTTGGTGGCCTTGACACCGCGCGCCAGGTAGAGGTTGTCCTCCAGCCCGACCCGGACGTGCCCGCCCAGCAGCACCGACTGCGCGACCCACGGCATCTGCTCGCGCCCGATGGCGAACGACGCCCACTGCGCGCCTTCCGGCAGCAGGTGCACCATCGCCTGCAGCAGCCCGGGATCCGGCGGCGCGCCGTACGGGATGCCCATGCAGAGCTGGAAAAGCGGCGGCGGGTCGATCAGGCCTTCGGAGACCATCTTCGTGGCGAACCACAGGTTGCCGGTGTCGAAGATCTCCAGTTCGGGCTTCACGCCCAGTTCCTGGATGCGCTTCGCGCCGGTGCGCAGCATGTCCGGAGTGGACACATAGAGCTGGTTGCCCTCGCCGAAGTTCAGCGAACCGCAGTCGAGGGTGCAGATGTCCGGCAGCAGTTCTTCGACGTGCGGGAGCCGGTCGTGCGCGTTGACCAGGTCGGTGCCGTCGACCGGCTTGAGCGGGTCCTCGGCGTCGATGACCAGGTCGCCGCCCATGCCCGCGGTGAGGTTGACGACAACGTCCACACCGGACTCTTTGACCAGCCGCACCGCCTCGCGGTACAGCGCGACGTCCCGCGACGGCGCGCCGGTTTCGGGTTCGCGCACGTGGATGTGCACCACGGCCGCGCCGGCGTTGGCGGCCTCGACGGCGCTCTCGGCGATCTGCGCCGGGCTGACCGGGACGTGCGGGCTCCGGCGGGTGGTGTCCCCCGCGCCGGTGAGCGCGCAGGTGACGATGACCTCGTGGTTCATCAGGCTCCTTGGACGATCGAGCGGTCGATGAAGTCGTGCAGGTGCGCGCGCATCGCGCCCACCGTGCTGCCGGGACGCCCGGTCAGCACCTGGATGCCGAGGCCGTCGATCAGCGCGGTGAGCTGCGCGGTGGCGGCCTCGGGGCAGGCCAGGCGGAACACGCCCTGCTCCTGGCCGGTGCGGATGGTCATGAGAATGGTCTGGTACCAGCGGTCGTAGGAATCGGTGTAGAGCGAACGCAGCCGCGGGTCGAGCGCGACCTCGTTCCAGACCTGCAGCCACACCGACCATTCGGCGCGCAGCAGGCCCTCGGTGGGCAGCTGGAGTTCGACCAGCTTCAGCAGCCGGTCGTGCGCGCCGGGCACCGCGTGCAGCTCGGCGACCTGCCGGTCGAAAGCGAGCTTCACGTTGCGCCGCAACGCTTCGTCGAGGACTTCGGTTTTGGTGGGGAAGTGGTAGTGGATGGCGGCGGTGCTCGTGCCGCACGCTTGCGCGATGTCGGCGATGCGCACCCGGTGGTAGCCGCGTTCGGCGATGAGCTGCCAGGCGGTTTCGAGAATCCGCCGCCGGGGCTCCGAGTGGGCCAGGTCGCCGGGGTCGCTGGCGGTCCCCGCGGCGGGGGCCGGGACGGCGGTGACGGTTTTGGCGTCGTCGCTGCCGTTGAGCAGCCAGTTCACCGTGACGCCGGAGTATTCGGCCACGCGGACGAGTTCGTGCGGGGAGAAGCGGCGGGTGCCGTTGAGGGCCTTGGAGAGTTTGGTCTGGTCCAGGCCGATGGCGGCGGCGAACTCGCGTTGGGGGACGGGCATGGACTGGATCAGCTGGCGCACCCGTTCTCTCAGCTGGTCCGTTTCGTCCATGGCCGGAGACGGTAACTGCGCGTTGCGAAAATCGCAACTCCGGTGGGGGTGGATGCGTAACGATTTGAATTATCTGTTTTGTGGCAAGGAGTTGCGATCTTGGGTTGACTGGCGGATCAGTCGGATGGGGGTGCGTTTCGCAGGTGGAGTGGTTGCGTGGGGCACCCCGAAGCCCGAGTGTGCTGACGGTTCGGGGGTGCTTGTCAGGGCGGGAAAGATGCCTTGACAAGCACCTCCGAACCGCAGGGAGGCTTCGTATCGGGGTGCGCGGGAGGGGCTGGGTGCCTCGATCGTTGGGTGCGCTGGCCGCGGTCTCGCGGGTGGTGGAGCATCCGCGGCGGGCTCCATGAAGCCCCCTCACCTCCGGTGGCTGGTCGTGAGGGGGACTCTGAGAGGGTGTTGTGGAACCTGGTGGTCGGTTGGGTGTGTCGGTGGTGGTATGGGCGTGGCGATGGTGATCATCGGGTCGGGTGTGTGTCTGTTCGTGCAAGCCGGTGTATGCCTCGTCGTTGACCGATGCGCAGTGGGCGGTGATTGAACCGCTGCTGCCGAGAACCCATCCGCGTCTGGGCGGGCGTCCGCCGGTGCATTCGCGTCGGCTGGTGGTCGACACGATCAGCTATGTGCTGGCCAGCGGGTGTGCGTGGCGGTTGGTGCCGCGTGATCTCGCGCCGTGGGCCACGGCGTATCGGGTGTTCGCGGCGTGGACCGCGGACGGCACGTGGCAGCGGGTGCACGACGTGCTGCGCGGGCGTGTCCGCGAACGCGGCGGCCGCTGCCCGCAGCCCTCGGCCGCGGTGCTGGACTCGCAGTCGGTGAAAACCTGCGAGGGCGGGGAGCGGGTCGGTTACGACGCGGGGAAACGGGTGCGGGGCCGCAAGCGGCATGTGCTGGTGGACACGCTCGGGCTGGTGCTGGGCGTGGCCGTGTCGTCGGCGTCGGTGCAGGACCGGCCCGGAGCCCGGCGGCTGCTGGCCGGGATCCGGGCACGGTTTCCCCGGCTCGGCTTGGTGTGGGTGGACGGCGGCTACGTCAACTCCAAAGACGCCACCCTCGTGGACTGGGCCCGCCGACAAGAGAACGTGGAGATCGTGGCGGTGCCGCGCAACGCGGATGTGGCAGGCTTCCGGGTGCTGCCCCGCCGGTGGGTGGTGGAACGAACTTTCGGCTGGCTGACGAGGTGCAGGCGCTTGACCCGCGACTACGAACGAAAAACCGCCCACGCCGAAGCCATGATCCAGTTCGCGATGATCCGGCTCATGGCCGCACGCCTCGCCGACGAACACATCGAACCCCGCGGCCCCATCGAAACCGAAGCAGCCCGCCGCCTAACAGAAGACCACAACGACTAACCACCCCGGTTCCACAACACCCTCTGAGGGAATCAGAGTTCCTCAGGGCGGCCCTCACGGACTTCGGGGGCGGCCGCCGTGCCGGGCGGCGGGTCCACTCGCCGGGACGACGGCGTGCCGGGGCGGCGGATGATAGGAATGGCCGGTGACCCAACCGAACTTGATCGACGCCGCCGCGGACGAGGCTGTCACGCTCACCAGCGAGCTGATCCGCATCGACACCACCAACACCGGCGACCCCGAAACCCTCGTGGGCGAGCGGGTCGCGGCCGAGTACGTCGCGGAGAAGCTGACCGACGCCGGGTACGAGATCACCTACGTCGAGTCGGGCGGCAAGGACCGGCACAACGTGATCGTGCGGCTGCCGGGGGCCGACCCGAGCCGCGGGGCGTTGCTGATCCACGGCCACCTCGACGTCGTTCCCGCCGATCCGGCCGAGTGGTCCGTGCACCCGTTCTCCGGCGCGGTCCAGGACGGGTACGTGTGGGGGCGCGGCGCGGTCGACATGAAGGACATGGTCGGCATGACGCTGGCCCTGGCCCGGCACTACAAGATCAACAATATCGTGCCGCCCCGTGACCTCGTGTTCCTGTTCGTCGCCGACGAAGAGGCGGGCGGCAAGTACGGGGCGCAGTGGCTGGTGGAGAACCGGCCCGAGTTGTTCGAGGGGGTCACCGAGGCGATCAGCGAGGTCGGCGGGTTCTCGATCACATTGAAGGACAACGTCCGCGCGTACGTTATCGAGACTGCCGAGAAGGGCATCCGCTGGATGAAGCTGCGCGTGCGCGGCACGGCGGGCCACGGATCGATGATTCATCGCGACAACGCGGTCACCAAGCTGTCCGAGGCCGTGGCGAAGCTCGGGCAGCACCAGTTCCCGTTGGTGCTGACCGATTCCGTGCGCGAGTTCCTCGCGGGCGTCACCGAGATCACCGGCTGGGACTTTCCGGAGGACGACCTCGAGGGCGCGGTCGCGAAGCTGGGGAACATCTCGCGGATGATCGGCGCGACCCTGCGCGACACCGCGAACCCGACGATGCTCACCGCGGGCTACAAGTCGAACGTGATTCCTTCGGTGGCCGAAGCCGCGGTCGACTGCCGGATCCTGCCGGGCCGGCTTGAGGCGTTCGACCGCGAGCTGGACGAGCTGCTCGGGCCGGACATCGAGAAGGAGTGGATGGAGCTGCCGCCGGTCGAGACGACGTTCGACGGCGCGCTCGTCGACGCCATGACCGCCGCGGTGCTGGCCGAGGACCCGGGTGCGCGCACCCTGCCGTACATGCTCTCCGGCGGCACCGACGCGAAGTCCTTCCAGCAGCTCGGCATCCGCAACTTCGGCTTCGCGCCGTTGAAACTGCCCGCCGACCTGGACTTCTCCGGGCTCTTCCACGGCGTGGACGAGCGCGTCCCGGTCGACGCGCTGAAGTTCGGCGTCCGGGTGCTGGACCGGTTCCTCCGCTCGTCCTGATGCCCGGGTTCCGGCTCGCCGACGGCACGCCCCTGCACCTCGTGCGCGGGGGCGACCCGGCGGCGGCGGTGACCGTCGTGCTGCTGCACGGTTACGCGCTCGACCAGCGCAGCTGGGGCCGGATCGCCCCGGTGCTGCCGGACGCGGTCGAGCATCCGCTCGCGGTGCTCGGCTACGACCACCGCGGGCACGGCGAATCCGGCCGGGCCGCGCGCGGAACCGCGACGATGGGCCAGCTCGCCGACGACCTCGCCGAGGTGATCGAGCGGGCCGTCCCGCACGGCCGCGTCGTGCTCGTCGGCCACGACATGGGCGGGCTCGCGGTCATGTCGCTGACCCAGCGGCATCCGGAGCTGTTCGCCGAGCGCGCCGGCGGGCTGGTGCTGCTGTCGACCTCGTCCGGGCGGCTGGCCACCGAGGCGTCGGCGGCCTGGCCCAACGCGCTCGGGAAGCTCGCGCAGGACCTGGAAATGGTGCTGGGCGCGAAGCTCTACGGCGTGTTCCGCGAGCACACCAGCCGCGCGGTGAGCGCCGGGCTGCGCTGGTGGCTGTTCGGCGACGATCCCGGCCCGGACCTCGTCGAGCTGACCGTGAAGATGATCCGCGGCAACTGGCCGCACACCGTGGCGCAGTTCCGGCCCGCACTTGACGCCTACGCGCGGGAAGCCGCGTTGTCGCTGGCCGGCGACCTGCCGGTGACCGCGATCGTGGGGGAGCGGGACCGGATCGTCGCGCCCGCCGACGTCGAGCAGTTCGTGCGCGGGCTGGCCAGGGGGTACGCCGTGGTGCTGCCCGGCGTCGGGCACGTCGTGCCGCTGGAGGCCGCGGCGCAGGTGGTCCCGCGGATCGCCGCGGTGGTCCACGAGGTCTACCGACAAGAAAACCTGTCTTGACAAGCTGAGTCTTCAGCAGCGACGATGGGACGCATGTTTCCCGTTGCGGTGATCGAGGACGCGGCCGCGGCCGAGGTGTCGCTGGATCCGGTCCGTGCCCGGCTGCTGGCCGAACTGGCCCAGCCCGCGTCGGCGACGATGCTGGCCGCCCGCGTCGACCTGCCGAGGCAGAAGGTCAACTACCACCTGCGCGCGCTGGAAAAGCACGGGCTCGTGGAGCTGGTCGAGGAACGGCGCAAGGGCAACGTCACGGAGCGGATGATGCGGGCGACCGCGGCGTCGTACGTGATCTCGCCGTCCGCGCTCGCGGCCGTGCAGCCCGATCCGGCGCAGTCGCCGGACCGGCTGTCCGCGCGCTGGCTGCTGGCGGTCGCCGGTCGGCTGGTGCGCGACGTCGGGATCCTGATCACCGGTGCGGCGAAAGCGAAGAAACGCGTCGCCACCTTCGCGCTCGACGGCGAGGTCCGGTTCGCTTCGGCGGCCGACCGCGCGGCGTTCGCGGAGGAACTGGCGACGGCGGTGACCACGCTGGTCGGGAAGTACCACGACGAGAAAGCCGAGAACGGCCGTGCGCACCGGGTGGTGCTGGCGGTGCACCCGAGCGTGCCGATGGGGGAGGGAAACGGGCATGGGTAAGGACTTCCGGGAAATCGACGCCGCCGAGGTCCCGGTCGAGCCGGAACAAGTCTGGGCGGCGATCGCGACCGGGCCGGGCATCGACTCGTGGTTCATGGGCCGCAACGAGGTCGAAGGCGGCGTCGGCGGCGCCGTGCGCGGCGCGTTCGCGGCCTACGAACCGACGCACGCGATCACCGCCTGGGATCCGCCGAACCGGCTGGCCTACGGCGGCGAACCAGAGCCGGACGGGCGACGGATCGCGTACGAATTCCTCGTCGAGGGCCGGGAGGGCGGCAGTTCGGTCGTCCGCTGCGTCACAAGCGGATTCCTGCCCGGCGACGACTGGGCGGACGAGTTCGAGGCCATGCAGGCGGGCGGCGCGCTGTTCTTCGGCAACCTGGTGGAGTTCGTGCGGCACTTCCCGGGCCGGACGGCGAAACCGGTCACCGCGTTCGGGACGACGGCCGTCGCGGACTGGCCGGCGCTGTGGGCCGCGCTGGCGAAGGAAGTGGGCGTCGAACAGCTGACGGTGGGCGCGAAAGTCCGGCTGGCCGGGGCGGAAGGGGTGATTTACGCGGTGAACGACCAGACGGTCGGGATCCGTACCGGCGAGGGCCTTTTCTGCTTCATGCAAGGCTTCCGCGGGCCGCTGGTGGCGACGCACCACGTCGTCGCGCCGGGCGTGGACGTGGCGGCGGAGGAAGCCAAGTGGGCGGAGTGGATGGCCGCGCTCGGCTGAACGGTGTCGAAAAACGCACCGGCGGCCGGATGCGGAGGAGGTCGCCGCAGCGAACTGTCCGCTGGGTCCGGGCGTGCGCGCGGTGGACATCCGGACTGCCATGATTCCCGGATGACGGCGAGAAAGCCCATCCCGGCGACGCGTACCCCGCGGCAGGCGAGCCGCGTCGCGGTAACGCTCGGCGCCGGGGCGTGCTGGCTGGGCGTACTGGTGCTGGGCGCGGGAGCCGGGCTGGCGCTGGTGAATCCCGCTTCGGGCGGCGGACTCGCCGGCGCGGTTCTTGTCATCGCGCTCGCTTGCGCGGCGGGAGTGGTGACGTTCAGGTCCAGCGGACGGACCTGGCTGCTGGTGCTGACCGTCGTCTGCACCATTCTGTACGGGGTCGCGGTCGCGATGACCTGCGTCGGCTATGTCGCAGTGCACGGCGAGCGCTACACCGCGACCGTGGTTTCCTCCGAATGCCACCAGGCCCGCTTCGGCACCGCGTGCACCGCGCGATGCGCCCGGCCGGACGGCACTCCGTTGGACGAGGACGTGTCCGTCGACTCGAAGCTCGTTCCCGGCACTGCCGTCGATCTTGCCGAAGACCGGGCAGGCATCGTGGAGACCCGCACTGCGGCCGACGCTGGCGAACTGACGTTCGGCGCGCTTCTCGCCGCGGCTGGCGCGATCGTCCTGGCGGTGCTGTTCGGGCTGGCAGCGCGGTTGCGTATCCGGTATCCGGACCGGCCGGGCAAACACAGCAGACGCCGGTGAGCGCGAGGGTTACTCGCCCGCGTAGCTGCTGAAGGTCCAGACCTGGCTTTCGGGATCGGCGCACGAGTACTCGCGGACCCCGGCCGGGGAATCGTGCACTGGGCCGAGGATCCGCGCCCCGGCGGCCTCGGCCCGGGCCTGGTGGCGCTCAAGCGTGTCGTCCGGCACCCAGGCGCACAACGCGTGGCTGGTGCCGCGCAGCACGAGCGGGCTGTGCATGCCGTACTGGTCGGCCTCGTGCCCGCTCGAATCCGAAGGTCTCGGCGAGGAACTCGACGGCGGCTTTCGGATCGGCGTATTTGAGGTTGGGGTACACGGTTTGCGGCGGCGAAGCGTCGGCCATGCGGGTCCAGGCTACTAGGGCCACCGCTCTCGAAGGTCCGGCTGTCCACTGAGAACCCGGCGTCGCACAACGGCGCACCGGACCGGCTACAGCATTCAAAAGATGCGAGTACGCGTCGGGAACGCCGAGTTCGACGCCTATCTGACAGGAGACGCGGCCTTCGACGACCGTGTCGAAACGCCGGTGCGGCGCGTCCTCGATACCGAGCGCCGGCCGGAGGTGCGTGGGCACCATCTCCGGATACTCGCGCAGCAGCGGGTCGGCGTGGTCGCCTTCGAACTGGAAGACCGAGCCGGTCGGGTCCTCCCGGGTCGGGGCGGCGATGAGGCTGTCGAGGGCGGGCGCGACGAGACAGGCCAACTCGCGCATAACGGACAGTCGAGCGGGTCAGGTGGGCAGCCCCGTCGAGTGGTCGGCCGCGGTGCGCTTCCGCCGCAGCCACACCCTCCGCGTCCCGTCCGCGTAAAGCCGGACCGTGCGCAGTTCCCAGCCCGCGAACTCCGCGTGGATGGAGAGCTGGATCATCGCCGCGCGCCGGGACACCGCCGGGGGGAGGCGCAGGCGGCGATACTCCCAATCCCCTTCGACCACCGCCTCGTCGACTGTCGTCATGGCTGGATCACCTGGGTCCCTTCTCCGGCGGCCGAGCCGACGAACACGCGGCCGCTCTGGTCGTCGACGCCCACCGTGTCCGGCTGGCGCACGGTCGGGAATCGGTACTTCTCGACGGGCTCTCCGCCGCGGACGTCGTAGCCGACGACCTCGTTGCGGGCGGTCAGGGTGACCCACGCCAGGCTGCGCTTCGCGTCGTAGGCGAGGCCGTACGCGCCACCGGGCACCGGGTAGCGCTGGCGGAGGATCAAGGGGTTGGTCGAGAACGCGAGCAACGCGCCCGCGCGGGCGTCGGTGACCAGCACGCGGCCGTAGGAGTCGGCGACAGCGTTGGCCGCGCCGTCGCCCGCGCGCAGGCCCTCGTCCATCGTTCCGGCTCGGACGTCCACACTGAACACGGCGGTGCGCAGCCGGTCGAGGACCACGACGCCGTTGCCGGTGTCGACCACGTCGTCGGCGCTGTAGAGCTGCCCGGTGATCGTCTTCGCGACCGAGCCGTTCGCCAGCACCTCGACGGCCTTGCGGTCGCGGACCGCGACCAGCGTGTCCGGTCCGTCGGCGACCCCGGCGGCCGGTTGCCCGGCGACCTTCTCGGCGGTCACTTTCCCGCTCGGCAGCGCGACGCGGGCGAGCACGCCCTTGCCCGGGATCCCGGCGAGCGCCTGGCCCCCGGACACGCTGAGCGACTCCGCCGGGCCGGGCAGCGCGACGGTCTTCTTCGGCGCGCCGAGCGAGGCGAGATCGTAAAGCCGCAGCTCCGCGGGCTGCTTGAGGGCGACGACGAGCGTGTGGCTCTGCTGGTCGGCCGCGATCGCGGACACCGCGGGCATCGGCAGCACCTGCCCGGCGGGAGGCGCCGCGCGAGCAGGGGAGACGGCGGGTTTCGCGGCCGTCGGATTGGCCACGACCTGCAGATTGTCCTTCGGCTCCGCCGAGGACGAGCAGGCGGACAGCGCGAGCGCACCGGCCAGCGGGATCGCGATCCGCGAGACGGCGGCGAGCCGACGCACCTTGAAACCTCCAGCAAAGCTCCGGCGAGCAGGTCCCTCCAGCATCCTCCAGGATCGCCGAACCGTCACGCCCGTGTCACCGACCCGACACCTGCGGCTCACCGCGTGCCCCTCTCCGGATAGCCGAATTCGACGCCGCTGACGTCGTCCAGCGCGCTGCGGATGGCGGGCGGGAGCGTGAGGTCTTCGGCGGCGAGCGACCCGGTGAGCTGGCCGGTGTCGCGCGCGCCGACGACCGGGGCGGCGACCCCCGGCCGGTCCCGGACCCAGGCCAGCGCCACCGCGAGCGGCGAGGTGCCGAGCCCTTCGGCGGCGGTCACGACGGCCTGCACGATCCGCGCGGCCCGTTCGGTGCGGTGGTGTTCGACGTAGCCGGCGTACTCCGCGGACGCGCCGCGCGAGTCGGCGGGCGTTCCGGTGCGGTACTTCCCGGTGAGGACGCCGCGGCCGAGCGGAGCCCACGGCAGCACCCCGATCCCGTGGTGCGCCGCGGCCGGGACGACTTCGCGTTCGATGCCGCGTTCCAGCAACGAGTACTCGAACTGCCCGGACACGAGCGGCACTGTGGCGAGCGAAGCGGCGGTGGCGAGCTGCCAGCCCGCGTAGTTGGAGACGCCCACATAGCGGACCTTGCCGCTCGTCACCGCGTAGTCGAGGGCGGACAGCGTTTCCTCGATGGGCACGCAGGAGTCCCACGCGTGCAGCTGCCACAGGTCGATGTGGTCGGTGCGAAGCCGCTGCAGCGACCCTTCGAGCGCGGACAGCAGCGCGCCGCGCGAAGCGCCGCCGCCGAACGGGCCGTCGGCGCGGCGGGCGACGGTCTTGGTGGCCAGCACGACGTCCTCGCGCGGCACCAGGTCCGACAGCAGTTCGCCGAGCATCCGCTCGGCCTCGCCGCCCGCGTAAAGGTCGGCCGTGTCCACGAGCGTGCCGCCCGCGTCGACGAACGCGACCAGCTGGCTGGCCGCCTCGTCCGGATCGGTGTCGCCGCCCCACGTCATGGTGCCGAGGGCCATCCGCGATATCCGCAGTCCCGACCGGCCGAGCTGTCGCTTTTCCACGACCGCCGAGCCTAGTGGGCGCACCCGCCCGCACCCGACCAAGGTGACCCCGTGTCGGACCGGCATCCCGCTTCCGGGGCCCGAAGCCGGCGCTGCCGGCGCGGCCGAGGCACGGACCTGGCGCAAGTCCCGGGCCACCGGACCGGCGCCCTCGCGGGAGTCCCCGGAAACCACCCGATAGGTTCCCGAGTCGTGCGAATCGGACTGCGCCCCGTGCGGGCGGGCGAACCGGCGGGAGCGGCCTGATGGGATGGTTCGAGGCCCTGATCCTGGGGCTGGTGCAGGGGCTCACCGAGTTCCTGCCGATCTCCTCGAGCGCGCACGTGCGGACCGTCGCCGCGTTGTCGGGCTGGGGCGATCCGGGCGCGGCGTTCACCGCGGTGACCCAGATCGGCACCGAGCTGGCGGTGATCCTCTACTTCGGGCCGAAGATCGGCCGGATCCTGCGCGCCTGGTTCTTCTCCCTTTACCGCCCGGACTGGCGGCGCGACCCGGACGCGCGGCTGGGCTGGCTGATCATCGTCGGCTCGCTGCCGATCGTCGTGCTCGGCCTGCTGCTGCAGGACGAGATCGACCGGGCGTTCCGCGACCTGCGGATCACCGCGACGACGCTGATCGTCTTCGGCCTGATCCTGTTGTTCGCCGACCGGACCGCGAAGCAGCAACGGACGCTGGACCAGCTGAACGTGCCGCACGGCCTGGCGTACGGCTTCGCGCAGGCCCTCGCGCTGATCCCGGGCGTCTCGCGCTCGGGCGGCACGACGAGCGCCGGCCTGCTGATGGGCTACACCCGGTCGGAAGCCGCCGAGTACTCGTTCCTGCTCGCGGTGCCCGCGGTGTTCGGCTCGGGGCTGTACAAGCTGACCGACATCGGCAAGAACGGCGAGAACGCGCAATGGGGGCCGACGATCCTGGCCACGCTGGTCGCCTTCGGCGTCGGCTACCTGGTGATCGCGTGGCTGATGGCCTACATCAAGAAGCGCAGCTTCGTGCCCTTCGTGATCTACCGCGTCGTGCTCGGGGTCGTGCTGTTCGGCCTGGTCTTCGGCGGGGTGCTCGACCCGGACGCGGGACCCGCGGGCGGCTGAACCGGCGGGTCACCGGTTAGGGTGGCGTCGTGAGTACGGTCATCTTGCTCCGGCACGGGAAGTCCACGGCCAATGGCTCGGGCGTCCTCGCCGGGCGCACGCCGAAGGTCGGGCTGGACGACACCGGCCGAGCACAGGCCGACGCCCTCGTCGAGCGGTTCGCCGGGGTGCCGGTCGCCGAGCTGGTGGTGTCGCCGATGCTGCGCTGCAAGCAGACCGTCGCGCCGCTGGCCGCCGCGAAGGGCCTGGCGAAGGTCGTCGAACCTCGGCTGTCCGAAGTGGACTACGGCGAGTGGACCGGCCGGGAACTCAAGAACCTGGTGAAGGAACCGTTGTGGCGCGTCGTGCAGGCGCATCCGTCGGCGGCGGTCTTCCCCGGCGGGGAAGGGCTCGCCGAGATGCAGGCGCGCGCGGTGGCCGCGATCCGCGCGCACGACGCCCGGATCACCGCCGAACACGGCGACCACGCGGTGTGGGTCGTGTGCAGCCACGGCGACGTGCTCAAGTCGATCCTGGCCGACGCGCTGGGCCAGCATCTCGACGCGTTCCAGCGGATCGTGGTGGACCCGGCCGCGGTGTCGGTCGTGCGCTACACCGAAACGCGGCCGTTCGTGCTCCGGGTGAACGAGCACGGCGGCGACCTGGCCGGAATCGTGCCGCCTCCGCCGAAGAAACGCGGCCGCGGCAGGAAGGCTGCCAGCGACGCCGTCGTAGGCGGAAGCACGGGCCGCTGACGCTCGACAGTCCTTCCGTCGGATGCCAAACCCCGTAGGGTGGGCGGAACCACGCGGAGAACCCTGTGGAGAACCAGGAGCGCAAACCCGAATGATTTCCCCGGACAACCCGTTCGCCGTCCCCAGCGACCTGCCCTACGAGCTGCCGCCGTTCGACCGCATCGCCGACGAGCACTACCGCCCCGCCTTCGAGGCCGGGCTCGCCGAGCACGCCGCCGACGTGGAGCGGATCGCCGACGACCCGGCCGAGCCGACCTTCGAGAACACGATCGCGGCGCTCGAGCGGGCCGGCGCGCTGCTGACCCGGGTGTCGGGCACGTTCTTCAACATCTCCGGCTCGAACGCGACCGACGAGGTCCAGGAGATCCAGGCCGAGCTGGCTCCGAAGCTGGCCGCGCACGAGGACGCGATCCACCTGAACCCGCGGCTGTTCGCCCGCATCGACGCGCTGTACCGCGAGCGCGCGGAGCTGGGCTTGAACCCGGAGGAGCTTCGGCTGCTGGAGCGCCGCTACACCGATTTCAGCCGCGCGGGCGCCGGGTTGCCCGAGGAGGACCAGGCGAAGCTGCGCGCGCTGAACGAGCAGCTTTCGACGCTGCAGACCCGTTTTTCGCAGAACCTGCTGCGGGACACCAATGATCTCGCGGTCGTGCTCGACGACGCCGCGGAACTGGCCGGGCTCGGCGAGAGCGCGATCGCGGCGGCGGCGCAGACGGCGGCCGAACGCGGTCTTGCGGGCAAGTACGTGCTGACCCTGACGCTGCCGACCGCGCAGGCGGCCGTGGCCTCGCTGGAAAACCGCTCGGTGCGCGAGCGCGTCTTCACCGCTTCGGTGTCGCGAGGCAACCGCGGAAACGACTACGACAACAACGCGATCGTCCAGGAGATCACCCGGCTGCGGGCCGAGCGGGCCGCGCTGCTGGGCTACCCGAACCACGCGGCGTACGTGATCGCGGACGAGACGGCCAAGACCGTCGAGGCGGCCGGCGGGCTGCTGGAGCGGCTGGCGCCGGTGGCGGTCGCGAACGCGCGCACCGAGGCGGCGGAACTGCGGAAGCTGCTGGAGGCGGACGTGCCGGGCGCGACGCTGCAGCCGTGGGACTGGGCGTTCTACGCGTCGAAGGTGGAGCGCGAGCGGTTCCAGCTGGACACCGCGGCGCTGCGGCCGTACTTCGAGCTGGACCGAGTGCTGCACGACGGCGTGTTCGTGGCCGCGAACCGGTTGTACGGCTTGACTTTCACCGAGCGGAACGACCTGCCGAAGTATCACCCGCAGGTGCGGATCTTCGAGGTCTTCGACGCCGACGGGAGCGGGCTCGGCCTGTTCCTGATGGACTACTACACCCGCGACTCCAAGCGCGGCGGCGCGTGGATGAACAACTTCGTGGACCAGTCGCGGCTGCTCGGGCGGCGCACGGTCGTGGTCAACGTGCTGAACGTGACCAAGCCGCGCGAGGGGGAGCCGACGCTGCTCTCGCTCGACGAGGTGCGCACCGCGTTCCACGAGTTCGGGCACGCGCTGCACTCGCTGCTGTCCGGCGTCGAGTTCCCGACGTTCACCGGCACCAACGTGCCGCGCGACTTCGTCGAGTACCCCTCGCAGGTCAACGAGATGTGGATGCTGTGGCCGGAAATCCTGGCCAGCTACGCCAAGCACCACGAGACGGGGGAGCCGCTGCCCGCCGGGCAGGTCGAGCTGCTGGAGGCCGCGCAGCAGTACGGCGAAGGCTTCCGCACGACCGAGTACCTCGCCGCGGCGCTGCTCGACCTCGCCTGGCACCGCTTCGGCCCGGACGACCGGGTGGAGGACGTGCAGCGGTTCGAGGCCGAGGCGCTGGAAAAGGCGGGCGTGGCACTGGACAGCGTCCCGCCGCGCTACCGGACGACGTACTTCAACCACGTCTTCTCCGGCGGCTACAGCGCCGGGTACTACTCCTACATCTGGAGCGAGGTGCTCGACGCGGACACCGTCGAGTGGTTCACCGAGAACGGCGGCCTCAAGCGGGAGAACGGCGACCATTTCCGGTCGACCCTGCTCGGCCTCGGCGGCAGCGTCGACCCGATGGAGGCGTTCGCGACCTTCCGCGGCCGCGCGCCGGAGATCGAGCCGCTGCTGAAGCGCCGGGGACTGGCCGGGGCGTAAGCTGGGTGTATAACGACCTATACGGCGGGGCTGGAGTGACCGGCCCCGCCGGATAGGTCCGGGAAGAGCTTCAGCCGACGGCGATGCCCGGCAGCCACAGCGCCCGCGCCGAAGGGGATCGGCTTGGAGTGCCGGATCGGCCAGGTGCGCGGGCCGACTCCCACCAAGAACGCGATTCCCCCCCCCCTGGCGATCAACGCCGGAGGGCGGCGTCTGCCCGGGTGTCGGCATGCGTCGCGCCGCTCAGGGCGATCATCGTGACGACGACGGCCGTCGCGACGGTCCTGGCGATGATGCGCTGCCGCGGCGGCGGCCCAGGTTCCGGATCGACCGGCTGCCGAACAGTCCCGATCCGGGTTTCGCGCCGCGGCGAGGTCGCTTCGGCGGCCAGTTCCCGAGCTTCGGCGTCGAAGCGCTCGGCGGGGTCTTTCTCCAGTTGGAGGGTGGTCAGCTCGGTCAGGGGACGGGGGCTGGTGGAAGAGGATCGCGGCCATCGTCGCTTTCGCGGTGTCCCGGGCGAACGGGGAGACGCCTTCGACGGCGTGGTGGAGTGTCGCGCCAAGCGAGAACAGGTGACGGCGCCATTGCCGCATCACGATCCACGGCGCCCCGTCCTCGGCCACGACGTGCGGGTGGTCGCGGAGCCGGGCGNAGCCGGGCGGCGTGCCGCGCCGCCCGCTCGGCCCGCTTGAGCCGGCCGGCTCGTTCGGTCTCGCCGGACGACGGCGGCAGCCGCAGCTCCTTCACCGCGACGTCCACGGCGGGGGTTTCGTCCCGAGCCCGCCACACCCGGCCGAAACCGCCGGACCCGAGTTCGCCGATCAGGCGGTAACGGCCGCCGATCGCCGCGTCCGGTCGCCCTCGGCCATGCCCACCGTCCTTGTGCGTTCGCGGTCCTCAGTCGCGCCAGCGTAGAGAAGGCCGGCGCGGTTCCGGCGGCGAACGGCCGATTCTCCCGGCCGAACGTGCTGACCTGGGCCGAAGCGGCCCCCGGCTCGGCGGGGAACCGGCTCTTCGTCGGATCGGCGCAATCCCGGCCCTGACTGTCGGTGGATCCGACGAAGCCGCGGAGGGGGTGCGTGACCGCACAATGCGGCATCGCCGAATCAAGGAGGATCCGCCGGTGAGCATTCGCAGTTCCGCCCCGGTCGTGCGGCGGACCGAACGGACCACGTTGGCGCTGCTGGTCGGCGTCTTCATCATCGACTACATCGACCGCGTGATGATCGCGGTCGCGCTGCCGCTGATCGGAGCCGAGTTCGGGCTTTCCAAGACCATGCAGGGGCTGGTCGTTTCCGCGTTCGCGATCGCCTACCTGCTCGGGCAGATGCCCGGCGGGCTGCTCGCGGACCGCGTCGGTGCGCGGCCGCTGCTGGTGATTTCCCTGGTGGCGTGGTCGGTGTTCACCGCCGCCACCGGGTTCGCGCCGGGGCTGGTCGTGCTGCTGGTGCTGCGCGCGGCGTTCGGGTTCGCGCAGGCGTTGTTCCCGGGCGCGGCGTTCAAGGCGCTCGCCGAGCGCACGACCCAGGAAGGGCGCAGCCGCGGCGCGGGGCTGCTGCTGGCGTCCAACTCGGTCGGGGCGGGCCTCGGGCCGCTGCTGGTCGCGCCGCTGGTGGTCGCCGCGGGCTGGCGGCACACGTTCTGGATCGTCGCGGTGGCCGGGCTGATCGTCGGGCTGGCGCTGTGGCGGCTGCTGCCCGCGCCGCTGCCGCGCGAGCTGACCGAACCCGAGGCCCGCGTCGCCCCGGTGAAGGTGCCGGTCTCGCAGGTGCTGCGGAACCGGCTGGTGATCCGCTGCGCGGCGATGTTCGCCTGCTTCAACATGCTCGCCTACGGGATGATCACCTGGGTTCCGTCGTACCTGGTCGAGACCAAGGGGCTTTCGCTGGTCGCCGCGGGGGTCTCGGCGGCGATCCCGCAGCTGGTGAACGCGGCGGCGGTGCTGATCGGCGGCTGGCTGATGAGCCGGTACTTCGACCGCAGGCCGCGCTGGCTCGTGGTGCCCGCGCTCGTCGCCGCCGCCGGGGTGCTCGTCGCGATGCTGCTGTCTGATTCGGCGACCGGGTTCACCGTGCTGCAGACCGTCGCGATGTTCATCAGCGGCCTCGCCTCGATCGGCATCGTCGGCCTGCCGCTGCGGGTGCTGCCGCGCGATCTGGTCGGCGCGGGAATGGGCCTGGTCAACACCGGCGGCCAGCTCGCCGGCGTGCTCGCGCCGCTGGTGATGGGCTGGCTCGCGGACCGGTTCGGGTTCGCCGCGGCGTTCGGCTTCCTGGCGGTGTCGACGCTGGCCGCAGCGGCGATTTCGCTGACCACGCGCTCGACGACGCTCTCGCTCGGCGCACCGGCTCCGGTGAGGGAACAGGTGGGCTGACCCACCGGGGGCCGGTGGTCCGGCACCGGACCACCGGCCCCCGGTGGCGCCCGACGATCCGACCCGGCCGTTCGGCCGCATTAGTGGTCTAGACCTTGACGGGTGACTGGTCCAGTCCAATTCTGGGAAGGTTCCGGCCGTGCGCCGCCGCCGCACGGCCCCTTTTCCGGCACTGGAGCCCCGCATGCGACGAAGAAGTCACTTGTCACGATTGTCCGCTGTCCTGGCCGCCGCGGCGGCTCCGCTCGGCGTGCTGGTCGCCACCGCGGTGCCCGCGCACGCCGCGACGCCGCTGCCGAACCACGTGTTCGCGCCCTACTTCGAATCCTGGAACGGCGAGAGCCCGGCGGCGATGGCCCAGGAAGCGGGCGTCAAGCACCTGACGATGGCGTTCCTGCAGACCGCCTCCCCGGGTTCGTGCACCGTCCTCTGGAACGGCGACACCGGCATGCCGGTGTCGGACTCGACGTTCGGCGCGGACTTCCGCACCATCCGCTCGCGCGGCGGGGACGTCATCCCTTCGTTCGGCGGCTACACCGCGGACCACGACGCCACCGAGATCGCCGACAGCTGCACGAACGTCGACCAGATCGCGGCCGCGTACGAATCGCTGATCACCACCTACGACGTGCCGCGCCTGGACATGGACATCGAGGACAACTCGCTGACCAACTCCGCGGGCGTCGACCGCCGGAACAAGGCGATCAAGAAGGTCCAGGACTGGGCCGCGGCCAACGGGCGCCAGCTGCAGATCTCCTACACGCTGCCGACCACCACGAGCGGTCTCACCAGCGCGCTGGACGTGCTGCGGAACGCGGTGTCCAACGGAGCCAAGGTCGACGTGGTCAACCTGATGACCTTCGACTACTACGACAACGCCACCCACAACATGGCCCAGGACACCCAGACCGCCGCGAGCGGGCTGGTGTCGCAGCTGGCGTCGCTGTACCCGAACAAGACGCAGGAACAGCTGTGGGGGATGGTCGGCATCACCGAGATGCCGGGCATCGACGACTTCGGCGCGGCCGAAACCTTCACCACCGCCGACGCGGTCACTGTCTACAACTGGGCCGTGTCCAAGGGCATCGACATGCTGTCGTTCTGGGCGTTGCAGCGCGACAACGGCAGCTGCCCGGGCACCGGCGCACAGGACACTTGTTCCGGCATCCCGCAGGACAAGTGGTACTTCAGCCACACGTTCGCCCCGTTCACCGGCGGAACTCCGGTGCCGGGCAACGACTTCTCGGTGACCGCGAGCCCGTCCTCGGCTTCGGTCGACCCGGGCGGTTCGGCCGCCGGCAAGGTGAGCACCGCGGTGACTTCCGGTACGGCGCAGCAGGTTTCGCTTTCGGTGAGCGGTGCACCGGGCGGTGTGACCGCTTCGGTCAGTCCGGCCACGGTCAAGGCGGGGGAGAGCGCGAACCTGTCGATCACCACGACCGCGGCGACTCAGCCGGGCGTCTACCCGCTGACGATCACCGGCTCGGTCGCGGGCGGCGGCAGCCACACCGCGACGTACACGTTGACTGTCAACGGAACCAGCCCGACCGGGAGCGTCGTCAACGGCAACTTCGAGACCGGCGCGATCAGCCCGTGGAGCGGCGGGGCGATCGTCTCCTCGCCGGTGCACTCCGGCAGCCACGCACTGCAGGTGTCGCCGACGGCGTCGACTACCGGGGAAGCGACGCAGAACCTGACGCTCGCGCCGAACCACGCGTACACGCTGACCGCGTGGGTCCAGGGCGGATACGCCTACGCCGGCGTCCGCGGGGGAGCGACGGCCAGTTCGTGGACCGCCAACTCCAGCTGGACCAAGCTGACCGTCCCCTTCACGACCGGCTCGTCCGGCACGGTGACGGTGTACGTCCACGGCTGGTACGGCCAGAGCCCGATCTACGCGGACGACATCTCCGTCGGCTGATTAGTGTATAACGACCTATACAGCCGGGTGCCAGGCAAAATTTCTCGCCTGGCGCCCGGCTCGCGTTTCAAGCACAAAAAATCTCACGAGCGGGCGAGGGTCAAAATCAGGCCGCGGTACAGCCAGTACATCGGCTTCGGGGCGTAGTCGTCGGTCATGATGCCGAAGTTGTCGAACGAGCTGGGGGAGCCGGTGACGTCGTCGCGCAGGGCGAACAGCTCGTAGCTGGCCACGTTCTCCGCGGCCCGATCCTGGTTGATCGCCAGGATTTCCGTCGTCAGCGCGCGGGCCTGGCCGGCCGGCGTGCGCTGGGCGGTGTGGGTCGCCCAGCCGTTCTCCGACACGCGGATCGGCACGTCGCGGCCGAGACCCGCGATGGGCATCTCCTGGGTGCGGACGGTGTGCAGGGTCTGGTGGACGAACCCGGCCAGGTCGGGCTCCGGCGGGATGCCGGGCAGTCCGGCGTCCGGGTAGAGGTCGACGCCGACGAAGCCGGCCGAGCGGCTGAACTCGGCCCCGCCGAGCTGGGCGAGATGCTGCCAGAACTGTGTGAACGGCCGGGTGCGGGCGACCTCGTCGAAGCCGATCTGCAGCCGGCCGAATCCGTCCCGGTCGGCTGCCTTCCGGCCGGTGACGACGCCTTGNGACGCCTTGCACCAGTGCGGTGTCGCCGTTGGGCCGGGGCACCACGTTCTGTTCGAGAGTGACCGAGATAGTATCGGCGATCGGGCCGTAGCGGTGCACCGTTTTCTCCACGCAGGCCTGCCATTCCGGCGTGCTCTCGCCGGAATAGCTGAGCACCACGTCCAACCGGCGGCCCGGCGCGAGGTACCGCATTTCGTCGTCGGGGAAGGCGCTGCCGCAGCCGAGGTAGTCGCGGAGCAGGAACGGTCGGTGCCCGGATTGCAGCTGCGCCAACGCTTTCCGCACCTCGGCCGGATTGTCGGGTTTGCCGGTGGTGGAACCGCCGCCGGCGTAACCGCCCGGTTAGACGCCGAAGGTCAGCGGCATCGGCGTGGCGTCGGCGACGGCCGGGGCGAGCACGGTGAGTCCGGCGGTGAGGGCGGCTGCGGCGGCGATCCGGAGTTTCTTCACGGCACTGAGTATTGGAGTTCGCCGCGAGCGGAGCCGATGACGGATGTCATCTTCCGGCCGGGACACTCGTCAGCAGTGCGGGGAAGGGTCCCTGGGGCGGGCGAGTCCGTCCGGCGGGTGGCGCGCCGGGGCCGAGCAGCACTGGTTCTTCGCTGCCGAGGGCGGCGTCGAAGACCGCCGGATCCCATCGGCCCCAGCCGATCGAGACGGCGGGCAGTCCGCGTGCGCGCCGGTGGGCGGCGAGGGCGTCGAGGAATCGGTTGGCGGCGGCGTAGCTCGCTCCGGCTTCGCCGAAGGTTCCGGCGAGGGACGAAAAGAGCACAAAGGCTGACAGCGGCAGGTGTTTGGTCGCTTCGTGGAGGGTCCAGGCGGAGTCGGCTTTGGCGCGCAGAACCGGGTCGGGGCATTCGGGGGTCCGCGCCGCCGCGAAGGGGTCGTCGAAGACCGCGGCGCAGTGGATGACGGCGGTCAGCGGCGGGTGGCAGGACGCGATGAGGTTTTCGACCTGATCCGGGTCGGCGGCGTCGATGGCGGCGATGCGGACGTCGGCGTCGAGATCGGTCGGGAGGTGTTCGGCGGCGGGGCCGCTGCGGCTCGCCAGCACGAGGTGCCGGACACCGTGTCCGGCGACGAGATGCTCGGCCAGCAGGGTGCCGATTCGGCCGGTGCCGCCGGTGACGAGGACGGTGCCGGAGGAATCGATCGGCCGGGCGGGGGAGGCTGCGGCGGGCGCGACCCGGAAGGCGTGCGGTACTCCGTCGCGGATGGCGAGCCGGGGTTCGGTGTTGCCGCCGACGAGGTGGAGGATGTCGGCGGCGGGGGTCGGCCGGTCGAGGTCGACCACGGTGACCTTGGCCGCCGCCGCGTTGAGCAGACCCCAGGCGGCGGCGCTCGCGAGATCGGGATCGGGTCCGGTGGCGTTGGTCGTGACGACGAGCCGGTCTTCGCGGTGTCGCAGAGCGTCCAGGGTGCGGGCAGTGCGGGAGTGGACGTCGTTGCCCGCGGGGATTTCGAGGATTTCGGCTTGGCCGGCCCGCGCTGGGACCGGGACCCAGCGCGGGCGGTAGAGCAGGGTTTCGGCGGGCAGGTCTACTCGCTGGGCTCCGCTCCCGGCGAAGACCTCGTGCCAGGCGACGGGGATGCCTGCGGTGTGCAGCCGGGCGAGTTCGGCGAGCAGGTCGCGGACCGACGGCGGGGTGAGATCCAGGACGAGGCTGGTGTCGTCCCAGGGTTTGGTCACGCGGGCGACGGCTTCCGGGCGGAGGCCCCAGGATTCCAGCAGGCAGCACAATGCGGCTTGGAAAGCGAAGAGCCAGTCCTGATAGTCGCCCAACATCGTGTCGAAGGTGTCGGAGAAGAGCGGAAACTGTTGCGAGAACTCGGTTTCTCGGCCCGGAGATGGTGTGCTGCCGCGGGAGACGAAGGTCAACCGGGGACGCTCCGGCACAGGCTGTCCGGGCGTCTCGCCGCTGGCGACCGCTGCGAGGGCGGTTCGGTCGCCGGCCGGGACGAGGACGCGGAGCGCGAGCGGGGCCCGGGTGGCGAGAGAGTAAGCGAGATCGACGTCGGACGCCGTGCTGTCGAGGAGGCCCGCGGCGAGGGCGCGCAGGGCAACGCCGTCGCTCGCGCTGAGCAGCCAGGGCGGCGTGGGGAAGTCCGTGCGGGCAACGGGTTCGGGCATGGGAGTCTCTTCCGGAAGGACCTGCGCGGGCCGGGGAATGCCCTCGACTGGCCGGGACGCACAGCGGAAACCGGGCCGTTGAAGAGCGCTCGCTGCGTTCCAACCTGTCGTTGGCTGTCGGGAATCAGGATTGCGCCGGAATCAGCTGCGATTTCCGCGGCAGCCATGCGCGCGGCGACACCGGATCCGGTTCGCGCGGGGCTCGCGGTCCGCCCGGAGAACGGCGGCCGGACCGCGTCGGCTCTGTGTCCTGGCACTCCTCGACATATACCGCGCTCAGGCCGGGCCGGGCGGCAGATTTCCCCTTTGGTCCCCGTTCCGTGCACGCGGTGCCTCCGCCGCTGCTCGGCGGGCAACGATTTCCGCGACCTTCGCGCACGTTTCGTCCGGGTCGAGGTGTTCGGTGTCCAGCACTGTGCACTGTGGACGGAGCGGAAGGTACTCCGCGACGTGGTCGTGGATCCGGTCGAGCACGACCGGACCGCCCCATTCGGCCATCGCGTCGGTCGCCGCGTGGTCGCC
>NZ_LWSF01000019.1:122320-124434 GCF_001651785.1 Amycolatopsis sp. M39 | reverse complement strand
AACCGCTCGGCCTGCTCGACGCGGGCCACCAGCTGCGGCAGGACGACGTCGTATCCGGCGCGCAGATGGGTTTCCGCCATGGCGAGCGCGAGTCGCCGCGCGGCGGGCAGGGTGTCCCAGAACGCGGTCCGCCAGCCGCCGATCATCGTGACCACCTGGTCGGCGTCGAGGGCCAGCACTCCCGGGCGGAGATCGGCGTAGCGCCGCGCGACGGTGGATTTCCCGATGCCGGACGGGCCGTTGAGGTGGATCAGCCGGGCCATTCACCCGACCCTAGCGGTCCAGCGGCCGTCGCGGACGTGCCCGAAGAGGACGTCGGCGAAGTGGTTGCCGTAGCCGATCGTGCCGGGCCCGGCCAGTTCGGCGACGAGCTTCCGGCGGTGGCTGGCGGCCTCGGCCGGATCGCGGTCGTACCCGCAGGACCAGTCCGGGTTTTCGATCTGGATCGGCGAATGGACCGCGTCGCCGAACGCGATCAGCCGGTGCCCGCCGGAGGTGAGGACATACTCGGCGTGTCCCGGCGGCGAAACACCTCCTGCCCGTCCTCGACCGTGCGCACTCGCGGTGTCAGCGCGTCGGTCTCGCCGGAGGCTCGCGCCGCGCCCACTCTGGCTCCGCGACCAGATGTCCGGCGTGACAGCCGATGTGGTCGGAGTGCGAGTGCGTGAACGCCACTGCCTCGAAGTCCTGCGGTTCGCGCCCGAGCGCGGCCAGGTTGTCGAGCAGCGCACCACCGTTCGGCGCGCCCGGTCCGCCGCCCGAACCCGGCGTCGATCAGCAGCGCCCGGCCGTCGCGTTCCACCAGCGGTCCGCCGATGCTCGCGACGAGGTAACTGTTCGCCCGGGTGGATGGTCTGGCGCGGCGCGGGCCGGCGAAGTCGGTCGTCGAGCACCGTTTCGTTCCCTTCTCCGGTCTTCCCCGACGATAAGCATCAAGTTAGAAACATTCAAGCTCAAATTATTCTGACTTGATGGAGTTCCTAGGATGGGGTCATGACGGAGCCGCGGGCGATCGCCGAACGGGAGCTGTGCGGTCTGGTGAACGGGCTGGCCCAGCAGATCGCCGTCCACGTCCGCGAGCGCGCGGTGACCCTGGGGCTGACCGCCGCGCAGGCGGCCGCGCTGCGGGAGCTGACCGGTCCGATGACGATGCGCGAGCTGGCCGAGCGGATGAGCTGCGAGCCGTCGAATGCCACGTTCGTCGTCGACAAGCTGGAAAAGCAGGGGCTGATCGAGCGGCGCGCGCATCCGACCGACCGGCGCGCCCGGCATCTCGTCCTCACCGAGGACGGCACGGCGCTGCGCGAGCGGCTGCTCGACCTGCTGACCCGGGATTCGCCGCTGGCCGGGCTCACTCCGAAGGATCAGCGAGCACTGCGGGGGCTGCTGGAGCGGGCGATCGCGGCGGGCGCAGGCCGTCGAGGATGATGCGGAGGTTCCGCCGCCACTGGTCGTCGCTCGGGACGAGACCGATCGTGTGGTCCGGCGGGATCGCGGTGGCGAGCGCGAACGGGACGTCCCGCCAGCCGAGGTCCGCGCGGAGCGTCCCCGCCTGTTGCGCTCGCTGGACCAGTTGACGCATCGCCCGCTGCAGCCGGGTGACGCGCGGTTCCAGGTCAAGCCGTTCGCCGCGGCCGGACAGGGCGTCGTGCAGGCCGCAGCTGGACGCGCGCAGCTGGACGTAGGTCTCGGCGAACTCGGCGAATCCCTGCCACGGATCGGGGGCGTCGAGCACGTGCGCGGCGCGGTCGGTCATCTCGTCGATGGTGTCGGTCAGGATGGCGGCGAGGAGTGCGTCCAGTGACGGCACGCGCCGGTACAGCGTGCCGAGGCCGACGCCCGCGCGCTGGGCGATGTCGCGGGTCGTGACCGCGAGCCCGAGCTCGTCGAGCGCTTCGCGGGTCGCCGCGACCAGCCGCTCGACGTTGCGCTGCGCGTCGGCTCGCGGTCGGCCTTGGGCGAGCAGTGCTGCGACGGCGGAGTCCGGCATTCCCGCAGTCTAGACCAAGCGGGTCAGGCTGTTCCGCTTCTGGTAGGTTGGCATAACCGGAACAACATGACCCGCTTAGTGGAGGTGGGGACTTGACCAAGCCGATCGGCGTCGGAATCCTCGG
>NZ_LWSF01000019.1:50913-122304 GCF_001651785.1 Amycolatopsis sp. M39 | reverse complement strand
CGCTTGCCGCCGTCGCGACCACGCGCACCAGCAGTGCGGAGGCGGCGCGCGCCCGGTTCGGCGCACGGCATGCCTTTACCGACGCCCGGAGTCTCGCCGAGCACCCCGACGTCGATCTGGTTGTCGTCACGGTGAAGGTGCCCGCGCACGTCGAGTTGGTGACGGCGGCGCTGGAAGCAGGCAAGCACGTCTACTGCGAGTGGCCGTTGGCGACGACCGCCGGGGAAGCCGCCGCGCTGGCCGCGGCGGGGGAGCGGGCCGGGGTGCACACGGCGGTGGGTCTGCAGGCGCGGTTCTCGCCGACTGTCCGCCGGGCCCGCGAGATGATCGGGGAGATCGGCGAGGTGCTGTCCGCGACTGTCTACAGTTCGCGCGGCAAGGGAAACACCCGGGACGTTCCCGGGTGGACGGCCTACACCTACGACCGCCGCAGCGGGGCCGGACTGGTCGAAGTCCTCGGCGGGCACACGCTCGATCTGGTGCAGTACCTGCTCGGGCCGATCCGCGAGCTGTCCGGCCGGACCGCGATCCGGAACGGATCGCATCGCGTCGCCGAAACGGCGGAGCCGATCGCCGTCACGGCCCCGGACCATTTCCTCGCGCACGCCGAACTCGACGGCGGGGCAGCGGTGTCCGTTCATCTGCACGACGGCGAAGCGGCGATGCCCCGGACGCGGATCGAAATCGCGGGCACCGAAGGGAATCTCGCGCTGACCTCCGCGCCGGAGACCGATCCGTGGGCCGCGCAAGCGCAGATCGGCCGGCTGGAGCTTCGCCTGTCCCGTCCCGGCAGTCCGGAGTGGACGGTGGTCCCGGTGCGCGATGCCGGCGAGTTGGCGATCCAGGCGGCGAATGTGGGCCGGGTCTACGACCAGCTGGCCGCGGACCTCCACGACGGGACGCACACGGTGCCGGATTTCGCCGCCGCCCACCGGCTGCACGAGCTGCTTTCAACTGTATAACGACCTATACGGCGGGCGAGTGAAAAGCAACAATCCCGCGAGACACAGATCGTCGCGCACCTCCCAAACAACCGCGCCAGACGCGAGGTGGCCGCCCCGGTTTCGGGGCGGCCACCTCGGAAACAGACCTCAGATCAGGCCCAGCTTGCGGACCGCGTCGCGTTCCTCGGCCAGTTCGGCCACGGAGGCGTCGATCCGCGGGCGGGAGAACTCGTCGATCTCCAGGCCCTGCACGATCTCGTACTTGCCGTCCTTCGCGGTGACCGGGAAGGAGGAGATGAGGCCCTCCGGGACGCCGTAGGAGCCGTCGGAGACGACGCCGGCCGAGGTCCAGTCGCCCTCGGGGGTGCCGTTGACCCAGGTGTAGACGTGGTCGATCGCGGCCGACGCGGCGGAGGCGGCCGAGGAGAGGCCGCGGGCCTCGATGATCGCGGCGCCGCGCTTGGCGACGGTCGGGATGAAGGTGTCGGCGAGCCACGCCTCGTCGTTGATGGTCTCGGCGACGTTCTTGCCGTTGACCTCGGCGTGCTGCACCGACGGGTACTGGGTGGCCGAGTGGTTGCCCCAGATCGCGACCTTCTTCAGGTCGGTCACGGCGACGCCGAGCTTCTTGGCCAGCTGCGCCAGCGCGCGGTTGTGGTCGAGGCGGGTCATCGCGGTGAAGCGCTCGGCGGGCACGTCGGGGGCGTGCGACTGGGCGATGAGCGCGTTGGTGTTGGCCGGGTTGCCGACCACGAGAACCTTGATGTCGTCGGCCGCGCCCGCGTTGATCGCCTCGCCCTGGGGCTTGAAGATGCCGCCGTTGGCCTCAAGCAGGTCGCCGCGCTCCATGCCCTTGCTGCGCGGGCGGGCGCCGACCAGGAGGCCGATGTTCGCGCCGGAGAAGGCCTGCTTCGGGTCGTCGAAGATGTCGATGCCCGCCAGCAGCGGGAACGCGCCGTCGTCCAGCTCCATCGCGGTGCCCTCAGCCGCCTTGACCGCCTGGGGGATCTCCAGGAGCCGCAGCTTCACCGGGGTGTCGGCGCCGAGCAGCTGACCGGACGCGATGCGGAACAGCAGCGCGTAGCCGATCTGGCCGGCCGCACCGGTGACGGTGACGTTGACAGGGGCTTGGGTCATTGCGCTTCTCCAGCTTGAGACGACTTTGGCTAGTACCGAGGATGCTAGCCCTACCGGCGGGCGTCGTCCGGGTGCGTCCAGTCACGGTAGCCAGGATCACGTTCGGGCTCCCGGTGCGATCCGCCTTAAGTCGTGGGGCGAAGGGCGCAACCCGAGATCACGATCGAGTTGCGGGCGTGGCGGGCCCGGAGCCGCCGAGGTTCGTCGTGGGCGGCCGCGGCGGGGCGGTCCGCCGAATCGCCCGGGAAGCGCGGGTCGGCACGGAAGCGGACACGCCACGTGAACTGTCCTGATTGCCCGGTTTTTGCGGGCTTTTTCTCCGGATTGTCCGGACCAGCCGGGCGAGTGGTTCCGCGTTGTGTGTTTTTGAAGCATTTTTGTTGATTCGTCAATTGTCCATAATAGCTTTTGTCAACGATTTGTTAACACGTTGCTGTGTGCAGCTAAACAAGTACGTTGCTCCATTCAGTGGGACGCGGAGAGTGGTTGTCGCGCTACCCTTTCGAAACCCCCAACCCCCGGAAGTAATGGGAAGGAACCCATGCTTGCCACGATGGCCGCTGCGCTTTTGGCCCTTTCTTCGACAATTACGCCGCATTCCTGGCCGCAGAATCCGCCGCCGGACAAAATTATCATCGACGTGGCGACCGTGAACGGGACCGGCTGCCCGCCGGACACGGCCGCGGTTTCGGTTTCGGCGGACAACACCGCGTTCACCGTCACCTACAGCCAATACACCGCGCAGGTCGGCGTCGGCGCGCAGCCGACGGACTTCAGGAAGAACTGCCAGATCGGCCTTCGCGTGCACGTGCCGCAGGGGTTCACGTACGGAATCGCCTCGGCGGACTACCGCGGATTCGGGCACCTCGAAAAGGGCGCGTACGGCGTGGAACGCGCGAACTACTATTTCCAGGGGAACTCGCCGACCGCGTACGCGACACATCGGCTCGACGGGTTCTACGACAATGACTGGCAGTTCTCGGATTCGACGGACATCGACGCGATTATCTACGAACCGTGCGGCCAGGAGCGCAACCTGAACATCAACACGGAACTGCGGGCGTATGCCGGCACTTCCGATCCGAAGGCGACGACGAGCTTCCTGACGATGGACTCGACCGACGGCAGTGTCCAGACGGTTTACCACTTCGCCTGGAAGACCTGCCCGGGAACCCGGTAACTGAGTGAGGCGGACTCGTGGGCGCTTCTTCGGGCGCTCACGAGTCCGCCTGTGTCACGTTTTCCGCGAGCCTGGTCAGCAGTGCGGCCAGGGTCGCGATCTCGTCGTCGGTGAATCCGCGGCGCATCCGCTTGTCGTGCGCGATCGCGGCGTCGGCGAGGCGGTGGAAGGTCCGCTCGCCGTAGCCGGTCAGCTCGACCTGGTGCACGCGCCGGTTTTCCGGGTCGCGGGTGCGGGTGAGCAGGCCCGCGGTTTCCATGCCGTTGAGGTGGTGGGTGAGCGTCGCGCCCTGGATGCCGACGGCGTCGGCGAGTTCGCGCTGGCTCGCGTGCTGGCGGGTTTTGAGCGCGATGAGGATCTGCCAGACCGGCTGCGATCCGCCGACCTCGGCGAGCGCGCGGTCGAATGCCTGCCCCGCGGTCTTGGCGGTGCGGGCGAGGAGAACGCCGAGCGGCGGCGTGGCGGGTCGGGGCACGGGGAGGACGGTACCGCAGGATCATCGAACTCTAACCATTTGACGACGAAGGATTAGATATCTAACGTTTGTGGTGTCTCATCGACTGGTACTGGAGGGCATCATGGACGCCGCAGACATCGCTGATCTGGGCAAACGCTGGGCAGCCGCCGAGGTCGCGGGCGACCTGGGCACCTTGCGCGCCGTGGTCGCCGACGGATTCCGGCTCGTCGGACCGCTTGGATTCGTGCTCGACCGTGAGCAGTGGCTGGGCCGCTACCAGTCGGGTGCGCTGGCGACACAGCGGCTCGATTGGCGTGAGGTCGAGGTGCGCGTGCACGGCGACACAGCGATCGCGATCGGCGTGCACGACCAGGAAGCGACCCATCAGGGGAACCGCGTCGACGGGACCTTCCGGGCGACGCACGTGCTCGTCCGCGACGAGGACGGCTGGCGGATCGCGGGGATGCACCTCAGTCCGATGGGGGCGCCGCCCGTTTTCGCCCGCTGATCCGCAGCGCTCCGGCGGAGGTTCGTGAGGGGAACCCTGAGGGAATCTGATTCCGTCAGGGTTCCCCTCATGGACGTTCGCGTCGCGCGCACGGGTCGAGGTCAGGGGCTTGCGCCACAGGTGGACGGTGTTGTCCGCGGCCGAGCCTGAGGTGGTGGCGACAGTCTTGCGGTCCGGGCTGGCGGTGAGCGAGCCGATTCCGGGCAGGCCCGCGCCGTGGGCCGGTCCGGCGCTGTGGAGCCGGGTCAAGTCGGCGGCGAGTCCGGCGGCCAGCCGGAGCGCCGCCGGTTCGGGCAGCGCGTCGGGCACGTCCTGCGGCAAGGGGACCAGAATGGAGTTCCGAAGCACGCCAGGGCGTGGACGCGTCCGGATCAGCTTCGAGCACCGCGCTCAATGCGGCCGCCTCGGCGCGGAATCCGGCGGATCCCGGGAGGGCGAGCGCGACGAGGCGGTCGTCCGGTCCGCTGCCGGGCAGCACCCGGGTCGTCTCGTCCCGAGCCAGAGCGGGTCGCCGACCGCCGGTCTTCTCGTCAGCTGCCTCCCCGGAAAGCTGTGCGAGAAGGATGATCCTGCCAGGTGTGCGGCCGGGCGAGGTACGAGCGGGCAGAATCTCTCGGCGTCGCGGGCATGCCCGGGCGAGGAGTGCTTGAATGCGATCATGGTCGCACTTCGCACACTTGGCTCATCCGACGTCGCCGTCTCCCCGCTGTGCCTCGGCGGGAACGTGTTCGGCTGGACCGCCGACGAACCGGCGTCGTTCGCGGTGCTGGACGCCTATGCCGAGGCGGGCGGGAACTTCGTCGACACGGCCGATTCGTACATTTATCAGTTCCCGGGCAACGAGCCCGGGCAGTCCGAGACCATCATCGGCAAGTGGCTCGCTTCGCGCGGGAACCGGGACGACGTGGTCGTGGCGACGAAGGTCGGGGACAGCCCGCGGTTCAAGGGGCTCGCGCCGGCGAACATCAAGGCCTCGGCCGAGGAATCGTTGCGGCGGCTGGGGATCGACCGGATCGACCTGTACTACACGCATTTCGACGACGAGTCGGTTCCGGTCGGGGAGATCATTGCCGCGCTGGACGAGCTGGTGCGGGAAGGCAAGGTCCGCGCGATCGCGGCCTCGAACATCAGCCCGGAGCGGCTGGCCGCGTCGCTGGAGTTCTCCGACCGCGAGGGGCTGGCGAAGTACGCGGCGCTGCAGCCGAAGTACAACCTCGTCGCGCGGGACGAGTACGAGAGCGCGCGGCGGGGGATCGTGCAGCGGCACGGAGTGTCCTGCGTGCCGTATTTCGGTCTGGCGTCCGGGTTCCTGACCGGCAAGTACCGGCCGGGCCAGCAGGTGGACAACATCCGCAACATGCCCGGCCTCGCCGGCGGTTACGCGGACAGCGAGCACGGCGTGAAGGTGCTCGCGGCGCTGGAGGAGGTCGCGAAGGCACGCGGCGCGGAGATGGCGACGGTCGCGCTGGCCTGGCTCGCGCGGCAGCCGACGGTGGCCGCGCCGATCGCGTCCGCGCGCACGGTCGAGCAGGTTCCCGCGCTGGTCGCGATGCACGACGCGGAGCTGAGCGACGACGAGCTGCGGATCCTCGACGCCGCGTCCGCGTAAGTCAGCTGTGCCGGGGCGGGTCCTGCGCGCCGACGCCCAGCACGCGGCCCAGCGCGATCAAACCCTCGTCGAGGTGGCTCAGGCTGGACAGCACGGCGCGGGTCTCGGCCTCGTCGATCCGGTCGGCGACCGGGGTCCCGTCGTCGCGGACGAGCTTGCGCGGCCGCGTGCCGCCCGGGTTGCTGACCGCCTCGTGCACGAGGTCGACATTGGCGACGATCCGGCCGGCGAACTGGTCCAGCCGCTCCGAGACCGGGCCGGCGAGCTGGCCGGGCTGCGCGCGGGCGGCGACGTGGCGGGCGCGGAAGGCGATGCCCTCCAGCGTGGTCAGCACGTGCCAGCCGTAGTCGCGGCGGGCGCTGCGCAGGTTGATCGGGTGGGTGAGCGGTTCGATCGTCAGCCGCACCTGCTCGACCGCGCGGTCGAGGTCGCGGGACATCTCGATGATGTTCACGTTCTCACGGCCGGACAGCAGCGTCGCGGCCGATTCGATGAATTCGTGCAGTTCGTCGAGCGCGATCGCGATGTCGTCCAGCATCACCGCGCGCGTGCGGACCGGCAGCACCACCACGGCGGCGAGCAGCCCGCACGCGGCGCCGACCGCGGTTTCGGCGACCCGGATCCACAGCACCTCGATGCTGAACGTGCCGAGCAGGCTGTAGAGCAAGCCGAGCATGCTGGTCACGAAGAACGCCATCAGGAACTGCGAGACCCGCGCGGTGTAGACCATGCCGAAAACGCAGACCAGCAATAGCGCGAGGATCGCCGGGGTGTTGCCGCTGACCAGCAGCGCCAGCGCGACACCGCCGACGATGCCCAGCAGGGTCCCGCCGGTGCGGCGCATGCCCTTCACGAACCGGGCGCCCGCGCTGGAGGTGCCGATGAACACGACGAACACCGTCAGCACCGCCCAGTACCAGCGCTGCGGCGAGATCAGCTGGCCGGCCAGCACGGCGAGCCCGCCGCCGAGGACGGCCTGGATCGCGCCGCGGGTCTGGTTGTCGTAGGCGAACGCCTTGGTCGGTTCCTCTTCCTCCTCCTCGCCGAGCGGCAGGTCCACTGTGGACTGCAGGCTGGCGGTCCGCTGCGCCCGGTCGTCCGCGACGGCGAGTTCGGCGATCGCGCGGCGGACGCCGTCGCCGGGGTGCGCGCGTTCGTCGATCCGGCTGCCTTCCACGAGCATCCGGCTGTACTCGCCGGTCTCGCTGATCAGCGGCAGGTCGCGCGGGTCGCGTTCCATCAGCGACCGGAACCGGGACAGCCGGGCCACGAGATCGTCCGCGACGCCTTCGGGCAGCGGCTGCGAGCAGGTCCGCCGCACGGTGATGACCAGCCACTGCACGGCCAGTTCGACCTCGATCACCCGGCGGCGCAGCTGGTCGGCACGACGGTCGTCGACCACGTCGGGAGCGTGGTCCTCGATCAGGAGGACCACCTCGTGCAGCCGCTCCACCGACGTGCGGATCTGCCGGTCGCTGCGGTCCGAACCGCCGGACGAGATGTACGCCCCGGCCGCCCGCACCGCCGCGCCGAGCCGCGCCCGGAACGCCTGCCGGTAGCGGATCAGCTCGCTTTCGGCGTTGCGGCGCAGGAGAAGGAACCGCACGACCGCGTTCGCCGCGACGCCGATCGCCAGCGCGAGCAGCAGGTGCGGGACCTGCGCGAGGTGCGCTTGCAGAAACATCGGGAAGAAGAACAGGAAGAACGCCATCGACCCGAGCGCGATGCCGCGCGCGCCGAACCGCTGCACGTACACCGCGACGAAGATCAGCAGCACGAACACGATGCTGTCCGCGGGCGCGTATGCGGAGCCGACGCAGGCGGCGGTGATCGAGGCGGCCCCGACCAGCAGCGCCAGCAGCAGCGTGACGGCCTGGCCGCCGCTGGTGGCGTCGTTGACAGTGAACGCGCTCATCATCGCCGCGATGGCCGCGACGAGCGTGGTGGTGAGCGGGAAATGCAGCGGCAGCATCGCGAGGACCGCGATGACGATGCCGAGCACTGCCGACGCGGCGAGCCGCAGCCGGACGAGACCGGGGTCGGCGGCCGCCATCCGGTCGAGGAAGGCGTTCCGTGCGTCGGTGATCATCGGGCGAGCAGCTCCCGCTGGGCGAGGGCCGGGCGCTGGGCTTCCTCGGCCCCGGGCAGCCAGTGAATCCGCAGGTAGTGCACGTATCATCCCGCCCGTAGTCGCTGCCCGAGTTGTTGTGCCAACGGTAGCCCGCGCAGCGGCCGGGCCGGTGCCGGGCGCCTCGATCGCGTGCCGGTGCCGGGCGCGAAGGATTCTCGGACCAGTCAAACCGCGCCAATCGGATATATTCGACCTC
This sequence comes from Amycolatopsis sp. M39, assembly GCF_001651785.1. Taxonomy (NCBI): domain Bacteria; kingdom Bacillati; phylum Actinomycetota; class Actinomycetes; order Pseudonocardiales; family Pseudonocardiaceae; genus Amycolatopsis; species Amycolatopsis sp. M39. The sequence goes on along the minus strand of NZ_LWSF01000019.1, from coordinate 114,142 downwards.
AGAAGAATACGCCGGGCGAACACGCCGAAAGACGGTCGTAAACAGTTTTAAAGAGAATAAGAAGCGTATTCCAGTTACTACGCTAATCGACGGGAATCTCTTGCGATAATGGTGCACGGCTAGCTAATCTCTTACTGTTCTTGGCCGGAAAACACCGATCACGGCCGAGCGGAAAACAGCAATGCCGCCATTTTCCCGGTAGTTGAGGAGTCCCCCCGTGGAAAGCAAATCCCGTCCTCCCTTTGCCCGAGCCGCCGCGGTGTGCGCGGGCGCGCTGTTCACCGTGCTGACGGCGGTCCCGGTCGCCCACGCCGGGACCGCCGCCGGCACGGCGGACCCGGGTGCCGCGCCGTCCGGCATGATCGTCACGCCGCACTCGAACGACGTGCAGCGGTTCCGGCTCGCGCCGGGCGCCGCGGCCGCGAGCGCCCGTCCGTTCGCGCAGCTCAATTACACCCAGCAGGAGCAGACCCAGAACGAATGGTGCTGGGCGGCCGACGGCTCCAGCGTCGAACAGTTCTTCGGAGCCGGCACCACGCAGTCCGAGTTCTGCGCGGCCGGCAAGGGCACCAGTGCGGGGAATTGCCCGAACGAGCCGGCGTACATGTCGGAAGTGGCCCAGGGCCTGCACCAGACCGGGTTCTCCGGCACCGCGGTCCAGGACGCGATCTCGTTCAGCGAGGTGCAGAACGAGATCAACGCCGGCGAGCCGATCATCACCCAGGTCGACTGGAGCAGCGGCGGCGGGCACGCCCGGGTCTTCTACGGCTACGACTCGGGCGCGCAGACGGTCGATTTCGGCGACCCGTGGCCGTCCTACCAGCGCTACCAGACCATGGGCTACAACGATTACCTGCAGAACAGCGAGTTCGTCTGGTCCAACACGGTCTACGGCATCGACAAGCAGTAACCGCGCCCGTCCGCCCGTTTCCCGGGCTCCGGGCGGTTTCGCCCGGAGCCCGGCTTCACCCGATGGGGAGCAGTCAATGGCCCTCGGCACAGCGCTGCCGGACCGGCGGCGGATCGCCGCCCTGGTCGCGGTCCTCGTTTTCCTCGGCCTTTCCCTTGGCGCGCGGCCGGCCCGCGCCGAATCCTGGGCCGGGGTGCGGCCGGTGTCCCCGGAGCAGGTGGCCGCGGCCGTCGAGGCGGCGCATTCCGCGCGGGCGCTCGCTTTGGTCCGGAGCAATCTGCGCAAGCCCGGCAGGCCCGAGCCGGGCCCCGTCGCCGTCGCCGGCCAAGGCGTTCCCGCTTACGTGCTGAGCAAGGACTTCGTGCTCGNCGGGCTCGGCTACGTCGCGGTGGTCGCGACCACTTCCGACGGTTCGCCCACCACGGTCAAGGTCGTGCCGGACGGGCCCGGGTGGCGGGCGATGGGCGCGCTGTCGGGCGACGACGAGCGCCGGCTGTCGGCAGGGCTGGGTGCCGGGGAGGTGCTGCTTTACGAGCCCCAGATCAACGGCTGGTACGCGCTGAGCGACGGGGGAGTGCGGCTGCTGCAGTCCAGCCTGCCGCAGAACCCGGTCGGCCGGTTCGTGCCGCTCGACCGCTACCAGCAGCAGGTCCACGGCCGGTACGCGGACAAACTGCCCGGCTCGGACTACCAGCGGCGGGGAGGGATCGGCTTCGCCGGCGACGGGCCCCGCGCGCAGGCTCCCGACGAAACCGGGAGCGTGCTCTGGTGGTGGCTGGGCGGGGCGGCCGTCGCGGCCGCGGCGGCCGCCGGGCTGGCCGTCCGCCGGCGGCGCGTCCGCTCCGCGGAGTGAGTCAGGCCCACTCCCAGCGCAGCCCGTGGCACCCGTTGGGCACGTCCAGCAGCACGAGGTGCCCGTGCCCGGCCGAGTCGATCTCGACTTCGCCGACGTCGCGGGCGGGCTGCTGGATGCTGTCGCGGGTCGTCCGGTAGCACCGCACCGGCGGGGCGGCCGGGTCGAAGTCCACTTCGAGCAGATAGTGCTTCATCGGCTGGCCGAACCGCCGCTCCCACAAGGATTTCCGCGGCGCGTCCGCGGCGAACTCCAGCAGGCACTCCACCACTGCGGTCTCCCCTCGGGCGAGCAGCCGGTCCAGCAGCACCTCGGCCACCAGCACCCCGGTCCCGCCGTCCCAGCGGACCCGGCCCAGCCTGCCGCCTCGCGCCACGGAGACCTGGGGCAGCGGCCGTCCCTCGTCCTCGTGGAGGAAGACCAGGAGCCTCCGCACCCGGTCGGCCTGGGCCCGCAGCACGAAACTGAGCGACATCCGGCGCCGGGCGCCGGTCTCGTCGATGGCGAGCCGGTCGTGGCCGCTGACGATGTGCAACCGGTCCTGATCGGGTGCGCCGACCTCCTCGATCAGCTGGCTCAGGGTCTCCGCGGGCTCCCACAGCTGCCGGTAGCCCGCGGTCACGCGCACGCGGCAGCCCGGACCTCGCGGACGCGGCGGCGGCAGCAGCCGGGCGAGCGACCCGCCGGGCAGCGCGAGGATGTCCTCCAGCAAGGTCACCGCCCGCAGGGAATCGGCCCGTTCCGGCTGGGTGCGGCCGCGGGTCCAGTAGGACAGGGTGGTGGCGCTGACCCGGACCCCCGCCGAGGCCAGGCGCTGCTGGAGTTCGTGCAGCGTCAGCCTGCGGTGCGCGACGGCGGCCCGCAGCGCCTCGGCGAACGAGCCGGAATCCAGCACCCGCGCGAGGTCTTCGTCCGCGCCCGGCGGGACGCGAGTGCCGGTCCGCTTCATCGCGGTCACCTTCCCTCGCTGGAAAAAGGACCCGGCGGGAGCCGTTGATCGCCCGGAGATTAGACCCGGGCCGAAACGAGGACAAGCCTCATTTCGGAGGGAATGCCTCCGCGTGCGCCCGAAATCTCCGTCGTCGCGGCGAATTCCGGGTGCCGGGGCGGGAACGCCTCGCCCGGTCGCTGCGCCGCACGGCGGAGCCCGGCCGGTCACTTCCCGGCGCGCAGCTCCGCCAGCACGCGCTTGGCGTGCTCGGCGTGGATCTTCTTGTCGGCGACGAGCCGGGCGACGACGGCGCCGACCTCGTCGCCGGTGGCGCCCGCCGTGGAGGCGATGTTGCGGGCGTGCAGGGACATGTGCCCGCGCTGGATTCCTTCCGTGGCGAGGGCGCGGACCGCGCCGAAGTTCTGGGCGAGGCCGACGGCCGCGATGATTTCGGCGAGTTCGGCCGCGCTGGTCACGCCCAGCAGCGCGATCGCCGCCTGTGCCACGGGATGCACCTTGGTGGCACCGCCGACGAGCCCGACCGGCATCGGCAGCTCCAACGTGCCGACGACGTCGCCGTCGCCGTTCTTCTCGAAGCGGGAAAGGGAGGTGTAGCGCCCGGCGGGAGAGACCGCGTGCGAGTGCGCGCCCGCTTCGACCGCGCGGGTGTCGTTGCCGGTCGCGAGCACGACAGCCGAGATTCCGTTCATGATCCCCTTGTTGTGCGTGGCGGCACGGTAGGGGTCGGCCTCGGCGAGCGCGGCGGCGTGGACGATGTCGTCGACGACTTCCGCGCCGCCGAGCGTTTCCGCGTCGAAGACCGCGCGGGCGCGGGCGAGCCGCAGGTCGGCTTTGTTGGTGAGGATGCGCAGCAGCGTGCGGCCGCCCGCGATCGCGCCGGCCCGCTGCGCCACCGCTTCCGCCATCGTGTTGACCGCGTTGGCTCCCATCGCGTCGCGGACGTCGACCTGCAGGTGGGCCACGACGTAGGTGCCGGCCCGCGACGGCACGACCCGGACCGACAGATCGCGGACCCCGCCGCCGGCCTCGACCAGCCGGGGGTCCTGCGCGTCGGCCAGTTCGATGAGCTCCTCGCGGGCCTCCAGGAGCCTGATCCGCCCGGCCTCCGGGTCGGCCGCGCCGACGATCTGCACCTGGGCCTGCATGATCGGCGCGGTCGAGGACGCGAAGAACCCGCCGTGGACGCGGGCGAGCTTGGCCGAGTTGGAGGCCGCGGCGACCACCGACGCCTCCTCGGTGGCCATCGGGACGAGCACCTCGCGGCCGTTGACGACGAAGTTCGTGGCCACCCCCAGCGGCAGCCCCAGCACGCCGACGACGTTCTCGATCAGGTGATCGGCGAGCTCCAGCGTGATCCCCCGCGCGGGATCGAAGGCCGCGAGCCGGCCTGCGTCGAGTCCGGCCGACTCGGCGGCGAGCGTGCGGCGGGCCTCGACGGGGAGGTCCCGGAGGCCCTGGATACGGCTGGTGCGCGACATGCGAGCTCCACTGCGATGTGGTTCCGGATGGTGACTGCGCCGACGCTAGCGGCGCCGCCACCGCCCGAACATGGACGAAGAGTCCAGCAAAGCCCGGTCCGGAATGGTTCGACAGCCCTGCCGCCCGGGGCTCAGCGCGGACGGCCCACCTGGGCGAGGCGCACCGCGACGGTGACGCGGAACAGCTCGTCCGGACCCTGCCAGCCCTTCCCGAGCAGCTCGGTGACGCGGTCCAGGCGTTGCAGCACCGTGTTCTTGTGCAGATGGAGTTCGCGGGCGGTGGCGACCGGGCTCATCCGGTTGTTCAGGTAGGCCGCGAGCGTGGGCAGCAGCGTGCCCGCGTGCTGGGCGTCCCAGTCCAGCACCCGCCCGATGACGCGCTGGACGAACGCCGTCACCCGCGTCTCGCCGGGGCCGAACAGCGCGGTGTAGGGCAGGTATTCGTCGGTCGTGACCGCGGCGTCGGCCAGCCCCAGCGAGGGCAGCACCCGAAGGCACGCGGTGGCGGTGCCGACCTGGTCCCGCGCGTCGTCGATCGCCTCGGCGAGGTGCGCGCCGACAGCCAACAAGGGAACCCGCGCGACGCGGCCTGCCATCGCGTGGATCCGGGTGCTCGCCGCGGCCGGATCGGCCTCGGCGGTGAACGCGACGACGTGCCCGGCGTGTTCGCCGACGAGCCCTCCGGCGCGCCGGAGCGAGCGGAGGGCTTCCCTGCGCAGTTCGGCCGGAACCGCGACGACGACCACCGAACGGAGTTCGTCAAGGCGGATGTCGCGGGCGCGGGCGCGCACGGCGAGGTCGGTACGCCGGTAGGGGGAGTCGGCGAGCAGGTCGGCGAGCAGGTCGCCGTGGACCCGTTGCTCCGCCTCGGCCATGGCGTCCTGTTTGAGCTGCAACAGCGCCGTGATCTGAGCCGCGCGTTCGGCGGTGCGCAGCTCGACCGGTCCGAACTCGACTTCGCCTTCCCACAGGAGCAAGGCGCCGAGCAGGCTGTTCCCGGCGAGGACCGCGACGACGTGGGTGCGGTCGCGGACGCGCACGCACCGTCCGCTTCGACGGCTGCGGTCGGCGGCTTCGCCGACCGCGCCGTCGAGGCCGTCGGGGTCCAGGAGTTCGACGCGGCAGCGCAGTGCCCGCCCGAGGGCGGTCGCGACGTCGTGTGACCCGCCGCCCTGCAGCACCAGGTTGGTCAGGTCGGTGTGCACCTCGCTGGCCCGTTCCATCGCCTCGACGTGCCGGGCGAGTTCCTGGTAGGCGTGCTGGGCTTCGGCGGTCGAGTCCTGGGCGCGGGCGAGCAGCCGGGCAGTCTGCAGGACCACCGCGGCGTGGTCGGCGAAGGCCGAGAGCAGCGAGATCTCCTCCGGGGCGAAGGCGTGTTCGACCCGGTTGGCCGCGAACAGGACGCCGAGCACCTCGTCCTCGGCCAGCAGGGGAACCCCGAGCAGCGACACGAGCCCCTCGGCCTCGACAGCGGCGTCGATGCCCGAATCGTGCGGCGCCTCGGTCATGACCGTGTACCGGGAGGTCCAGCTGGGCCGCCGTCCTTCCACGACCTGGCTCGCCAGCCCCATTCCCGGCGGCACCCGCAGCCCGAGGAAGGACGGCGCGGTGGTGCCCAGGGTCGTGCGGACGCGCAGCTCCTGGGTCCGGACGTCGAATTCGGACAGGTAGGTCACGTCGGTGCCCATGAGGTCGTGCGCCCGTTCCACCAGCCGCCCGAGCAGCTCGTCCACATCCCGCAGCTGCGCGAGTTCCCGCGCCGAGGAGAACAGCGCCGCCAGCTCCTGCCCGCGCCGGCGCCACCGGCCGGACGTGGCGTGCAGGCGCCGGATCTCGTAGCCGATCCGGGCGGCGTCCTCTTCGGACAACGCGGAGTCCGCCAGCACCGCGGCCGGATCGGCGTCGGGGCCCGCGGGCACCGCGCGCAGGAGCTGGACGACGACGTCGACCGGAATCGTCTCGGACACAGCGGACTCCTCGTGATCGATGTGCCGATCGTCCAGATTGCACAGTGAATGATGGATCGACGATACATAGTCTGCCGGGGGCTCGCGCTCGTAGCGTCCAGGCCACGGCGAGACGGAACCCGCGAGCGGGACCCCGCCGGCCGACCGGCACCGACGCAGTCAAGGGAGACAGCGAGCATGACGCTTCACGTGGGCATCGACGTCGGCGGCACGTTCACCGACGCCGTGGCGATCGCGGATGGGCGCGCCATCCGCGGGAAGGCGTTCTCCACCAGGGACGTGACCACCGGGATCCTCGGCGCGCTCGGGGTGCTGCGGGAGCGCGCGGGCCTGACCGAGGCCGAGTTCTTCGCCGGGGTGGACCGGTTCGTCCTGGGCAACACCATCGTCACGAACGCCGTGGACGAGCAGAAGTACGCCGCCGTGGGCCTGCTGACCACCCAGGGGTTCCGCGACACTCTGCGCATCGCGCGGTCCGCGCGCACCGACGAACGCGATCCCCACCGGATGTCGCCGCCCCCGGACATCGTGGACCGCGGGCGCATCGTCGAGGTCGCCGAGCGGGTCGACGCGCACGGCGAGGTCCTGGTGCCGCTCACCGAGGACGCGATCGCCGCCGCGGTGAACGCGGCGGTGGACGCCGGCGCGGAGACCCTCGCGGTCTGCCTGCTCTGGTCCTTCCGCAATCCCGCGCACGAGAACGCCATCGGCGACTACCTCGGCAAGCACCATCCGGACCTGCCCTACACGCTCTCCAGCGCGCTCACCCCGGTCTACCGCGAGTACGAGCGCATGGTGACCACGGCACTGGACGCCGCGGTCAAGCCGATCGTCGCCTCCCACTTCGAGCAGCTCGCCGAGGAACTGCGGGCGCGGGGCCTGCGGACCAGGGTGCAGATCATGCAGGTGCACGGCGGGTTCCTGTCGGTGGAGGAAACCGGCAAAGCCCCGATCTCGATGTTCAACTCCGGTCCGGTCGGCGGCGTCACCGGCGCCCGGCTGCTCGGGCGGCAGCTGGGCCGCGACCGCGTGCTGACCGCGGACATGGGCGGCACGAGCCTCGACGCGGCGGCGATCATCGACGACGAGTTCCGGTTGCTGCCCCGCGCCGAGATCGGCGGCCTGCCGACCAGCCTCACCGCGGTGGACATCGAGACCATCGGCGCGGGCGGCGGCAGCCTCGCCTGGGTCGACGGGCGCAACCTGCTGCGCGTCGGCCCGCACAGCGCGGGTTCCGTCCCGGGACCGGCCTGCTATGGCAAGGGCGGCACCCGGCCCGCGGTCACCGACGCGGCGCTGGTGCTCGGCCTGATCAACCCGGACTACTACCTCGGCGGCACCGTCCCGCTCTACGAGGACCAGGCGCGGGCGGCACTGCGCACGTGCGTGGCCGAGCCGCTGGGCATCACCGAGGACGCCGCGGCGCAGGGCGTCTACCGGCTCGCGGCCTCGCAGATGTCCAACGCCCTGCGCAAGATCACCGTCAATCGCGGCCATGACCCGCGCGAGTTCACCCTCGTCGGCTTCGGCGGCGCGTGCGGGCTGTTCGCCGCCGCGATCGCCGCCGAGGCAGGCGTGCGGGAGGTCGTGATCCCGAACAACGCGGCCGTGTTCTCCGCGCACGGGCTGATGCACGCCGACTCGGTGTTCTCGGCCGTGCAGACCAGCCCGTGGACGATGGACCAGCCCGCGGCCGCGCTGGACAAGGAATTCGCCGCGCTCGAACGGCGCGCCCGCGCGTGGTTCGAGTCCGAGGGCATCCCCGAGGACCGCCGGGAACTGCACCGCGAGGCGGACATGAAGTTCGTCGGCCAGATCTTCGAGGTCACCACGCATCTGCCCGCCGGGACCTTCGGGGAGGCGGACAAGGAGGCGCTGCGCGCCCGGTTCGTCGCCGACTACGAGGAGGAGTTCGGCGCGGGCACCGCCTGGACCGAGGCCGGCATCCTGCTCGTCAACTCCCGGGTGCGCGCCGTCGGGCGCAGCGACGTCCAGAAGGTCCGCCACCTCGGCGGCGCGGCGGGGGAGCGGCACGAACGCACCGTCCGCGGGGTGCTCGAACCGCTGACCGGCGAACGCACCGAGGTCGAGGTGCACCGCGGTTTCGCCGCGCTCGGCAAGGCGAGCGGGCCGTGCCTGCTGGAGGAGCCGGACACGACCGTGTACGTCCCGACCGGAGCCACCGTCGAGCTGACCGGCGCCGGCGACTTCCTGATGCGCCTCGCCTGAATTCCCGTCCGTCAAAGGAGACGCCCATGACCCCGCAGCCCGCACAACCCCTGCCGCCCGGCTTCGACCCCGTCACGCTCGAAGTGATCCGGATGCGCCTGGACTCCATCGTGGAGGAGATGGGCATCGCGATGATCCGCTCGTCCGGCTCGCCGGTGATCACCGAGGCCGGCGACTTCAACACCGCGCTGTTCGACCCGGCCGGCCGCATCTACGCCTACTCCGACTACGTCCAGTTCCACATCGGCTCCGGCAGCGTGGCCGTGCAGAACCTGGTGAAGGCGATCGAGGGCGAGCCGCTGGCCCCGGGCGACGCGTTCATCTGCAACGACCCGCACACCGCGGGCGCGAGCCACCCGCCGGACACCAACGTGATCTCCCCGATCTTCCACGGCGACGAGCTGATCGGCTGGGCGCAGTCGCAGGCGCACCTCGTCGACGTGGGCGGCATGACGCCCGGCGGGTTCGCTCCCGGCGCGCTCGACTGCTATGCCGAGGCGCTGCGGCTGCCGCCGGGGGTCAAGATCTTCGAGCGCGGCGAACCCGTGGAGTGGGTCCGGCGGATCCTGCTCAACAACGTCCGGGTCCCCGCGTTGTTCTGGAACGACGTCCGCAGCCTGGTGGCCAGCAACAACACCGGCATCCGCAGGCTGCTCGGCACGATCGGGGAGTTCGGGCTCGACCGGTTCCGCGACTACACGAGGCTGTCGTTCGAACTCGCCGAACAAGTGGTGCGCGAGCGCATCGCGCAGATCCCCGACGGGACCTACACCGCCGAGGAATGGACCGAGCACAACGGGCACGTCGACGGGCTGTACCGCGTCGCGTGCACCATGACCAAGCGCGAAAACCAGATCACCTTCGATTTCAGCGGTTCCAGTGAGCAGACCGGCGGTTTCGTCAACTGCAGCTACGGTGCGCTCGTCGGCAGCGTCGCGACCGCCGTGGTGCCGATCCTCGCGTGGGACGTGCCGTTCAACGAGGGCGTGATGACCGCGTTCGACATCGTCGCCGAACCGGGCTCCATCGTGAACCCGCGGCCGCCGGCACCGATCAGCAACGGGCATCTCACCACCGGAGCCCGGGTCAGCCGCCTGGTCACCAAGCTGATGAACGACGCCTGCCGCGCCAGCGCGGACGAGGTCGTCCGCGCCCGCACCCAGGGCGGCTGGGGCGATTCGTGGACCGGCGGGATCTCGGCGGGGACCGCCGAGGACGGCGAATACTTCGTGCTGTTCAACATGGACGGCGGCGGGATGGGCGCCGGCGCGCAGCCGGACAGCGACGGCCTCGACTGCGCCGGGATGATGACCCAGGTCAACAACATGCTCCCGGACGTCGAGATGAACGAGATGCTCTACCCGGTGCTGTACCTGTGGAAGCAGCTCAACATCGAGAGCGCGGGCCATGGCGCGCACCGCGGCGGCCTCGGGCTGCGGTTCGCCTGGACGCTGCACGGCGCCCGCGAAGTCACGCAGACGGTCTTCGCCCCGAGCGCGCAGGTCACCGCCGACGGGTTCGGCGGCGGGCTGCCCGGCGGCGGCAGCGGCCACGAAGTGTGGCGCGGCACCGACGTCGCCCAGTTGCTCCGGGACGGCCGGGTGCCCACTCGCGAGGCGCTGAGCGCCGCGGAACGCGAGCTGCTGGCGATCAACCAGCAGTCGGTGACCATCCGGTCCGGAGACGTGTTCGTCGAATGGATCGCGGGCGGAGGCGGTTACGGCGACCCGCTCCTGCGGGACCCGCAGCTCGTGGCGGCCGACGTCCGCAACGGGTACGTCACCGCCGAGGTCGCGGCCGGAACCTACGGTGTGCTCGTACAGGACGGCGTCGCGGACGAAACCGCGACGGAACGCGCCAGGGCCGCGCTCCGCGAGCAACGGCTCGGCGAGGCGCCTGGCGAACAGGTGTCGTCGGCCGCGGCCGCGGGTTCCTCGGCACCGCGCCGCGACCCCGACGGCTGGTATGTGCCCGCTTCGGGCGCGCGGCTGGGCTCCGGGGACGATTGGCGGGACAGCGCAAGGAAAGTCACCCACGTCGCAGCGGAACGGCTCGCCGCGCACGGGGTGCGGGTGCGGCCCCGCGAGCACGGCCACCGCGTGCTGATCGACGAGTTCTACAGTCCCTCGTGCGGGACGCTCCTGGACGCGCGAATCCGGGTCGAGGCCGTCGCGCGATGACGAGGTTTCCGATGATCAGGAGTTTCAATGAGCACGAGTGACCGCAGGTCCGGCAGCCCGCTGGACGAGGCCCTCGCGGGGATGCTGCCGGGCGGGCAGTCACACGGCGCGCTGCGCGGGGTCGTGGTGCTGGACATCACGCGGGTCGTCGCCGGGCCGTTCTGCTCGATGCTGCTCGCCGACCTCGGCGCGACCGTGATCAAGATCGAGAACCCGAAGGACCCGGACTACGCCCGCGACTTCCCGCCCGTGCTGGAGTCCGCGGCCGGGGAGAAGTTCAGCGGGTTCTTCGCGCAGTTCAACCGGAACAAGTTCGGCCTCACCCTCGATCTGTCCACCGAGGAGGGAAAAGCGACCCTGCGGAAGCTGGCGCGCAGCGCCGACGTCCTCGTCGAGAACTTCCGGCCCGGCACGATGGACAAGCTCGGCGTCGGCTATCCCGTGCTGCGGAAGGAAAACCCGCGGCTGGTGTACACGGCGATCTCCGGCTACGGGCAGACCGGCCCCTACCGCCGCCGTCCCGCCTACGACAACAGCGCGCAGGCGACCGGCGGGCTGTGGTCGATGAACGGCTTCGCCGACCGGCCTCCGGTGCGCGTCGGCACCATCATCGGCGACCTGTCGGCGACGATGTACGCCGTCATCGGAACCCTCGCCGCGCTGCGGCACGCGGAGCGGACCGGCCACGGCCAGCTCGTCGACGTGTCGCAGCAGGATTCGGTGCTCAGCCTGACCGAGAACGCCGTCGTCTCCTACACAGTGGACGGGAAGGTGCCGTCGCCGCTGGGCAACGAGCATCCGTTCGTCAAACCCTACGAGCTCTACCCGTGCAAGGACGGGTTCGTGTTCTTCGGCGGCTACACCGACAAGTTCTGGCGGCTTTCCTGCCATCTGTTCGGCAGGTCCGAACTCGTCGAGGACCCGGAGATCGACACCATGGCCAAGCGGTTCGACCCCGCGGTCTACGAGCGGCGCATCCGGCCGTTGCTGCACGAGTGGTTCGCGGACAAGACGAAAACCGAACTGGAGGAGATCGTCGGCGACGCCGTTCCGCTCAGCGCGGTCAAGGACATCGGCGAGGTGGTGGAGGACCCGCAGATCGCCGCGCGCGACATGGTCGTCGACGTCGAGTACCCGGAGTTCGGCGAGCTGCGCATGTTCGGCTCGCCCATCAAACTCGGCGGAACGCCCGCCCAGCCTCGCGGCCTGGCCCCGAAAACCGGCGAGCACTCCGACACCGTGCTCCGCGCGCTCGCCGGCCTCGACGAAGCGGAGATCGCGGACCTGCGCGAGAAGGGCGCGATCTGATGGGCGGCATCACCCTGGACCGCGACGGGGCCGTCGCGGTCATCCGGTTCGACCGGCCGGACAAGCTCAACGCGCTGACCCTGGCGATGTACGAGGAGCTGGGCGCGGCGTTCGACGAGGTGCGCGACGACGACGCGATCGCGGTCGCCGTGCTCACCGGCAGCGGCGACCGGGCGTTCTGCGTCGGCGCCGACCTCGCCGAGTCGATCCCGGCGCTCGCCGAAGGACGCTTCGACATCTCGGAGTGGGACGGCGCGCACCAGAAGCACACCACGCTGTTCAAGCCGGTGATCGCCGCGGTCAACGGGCTCTGCCTCGGCGGCGGGTTCGAGATCATGCTCTCGACCGAGATCCGGATCGCGGCGGAGACCGCCGAGTTCGGCCTGCCCGAGACCGGCGTCGGGGTCGTGCCCGCAGGCGGCACCCTCACCCGGCTCGCTCGCCAGATCCCGTACGTGTGGGCGATGGAACTCATGCTGGAAGGCGACCGGATCACGGCTGAGCGCGCGTTGCGGTACGGATTGCTCAACGAGGTCGTTCCGGCCGCGCAGCTGATGGACACAGCGCTCCGCCGGGCACACCGGCTGACCGAGAAGAGCGGCACCGCGCTGGCGACGGTGAAGGAGGCCGTGCTCCGTCTCGGCGACCTCCCGCAGGATCAGGCCTTCCACAGTGAAGCTCTCTACGGTCAGAAGGCCTTCACCTCGGCCGATGCTCGTGCGGGGCTGGACGCTTTCGCCGCCCGTCGACGCCCGGACTTTCCGTCCCGGCGCGGCTCCACGCCTTCGGGCTGAACGGGACGCCGGTTCAGCGCGGCGGTGGGAAGGGAGAGTTTCGATCCGGCGACCCTGGCGGGTCGTCGAAGCCCAATAGTTCCCACTGGGCGAGGACGACGCGGCGCCGGGTCGAGGCTCGGACCCGCAGCCGGTAGTGCCGGCACGCGGCGGGATCGGCGAGCACGAACGGCCGGGTCTGGCGCCGCCACCGGAACACCTCACCGGAGCGTTCGTCCAGGATCCGCCACTGCTGGCCGTCTTCGGAGCCTTCGAGCACCCAGTCCTTCGGATCGCCCGCGCGGCTGCCGGAGGTGAGCGTGTAGAGCACAACCTCGCGCGGCTCGCCTTCGGCGGTGAAGGCGATGGTCGGCCTTGGCGTGCGGAAGACGGCTTGGGTGCGGCTGGTGTCGTCCGACAGAACGCCGTGCATGGTGAGGTCGCGCAGCGGCGCGGGGGAGACCGGGGCGACCGGTTCCGTGCCCCAGTCGCCGGGCTCGGCGCGGACGTCGAACTCCAGCACCGCGCCGCGGGCGAGGACCGCGTGCGCGAGGGTGGCCGAAGGGTGCGGTTCGCCGTCGACCGTCAGGCCGTGCACGTAAGGCGTGTCGGTCGCGGCCCGGGGCGCTCGGATCACCAGGTCCTTTCCGTTGTCGAGGTGCACGGTGGCGGAGCGGAACAGCGGCGCGCACACCACGTACCGCGGGCTGCCGACCGCCAGCGGGTAGAGACCGAGGGCGGTGAAGACATACCAGGCCGACATTTCCCCGTTGTCCTCGTCCCCGGGATAGCCCTGGCCGAGTTCGCTGCCGAGGTACAGCCGCCGCAGCACCTCGCGGACGGTCCGCTGCAGCTTCGCCTGCGCCCCGGTGAAGGCGTAGACGAACGGGATGTGGTGCGAGGGCTGGTTGGAATGCGCGTATTGGCCCATCCGCACGTCCCGGGCCTCGGTCATCTCGTGGATCCGGCCGCCATGGCCGGTCTCCGGGAGCCGGAAGAACTCGTCGAGTTTCGCTTCCAGCGCTTCGGGTCCGCCGTGGAGCGCGGCGAGACCGGGACCGTCGTGCGGCACGGAGAACGCGGTGTTCCAGGCGTTGGTCTCCACATAATCCGGACCCCACACCGTCGGATCGAACCCGTCAGCCGGGTGCCGCCAGCCGCCGTCGAGGCCGCGGCCCTGGAAGAAGCCGATCCGTGTGTCGAAGTGGTTGGCGTAATGCTGGGCGCGCTGGCGGAAGTAGACGGCGTTGTCGGCGAACCGGCGGGCTCGCGCGCCGCTGCTTTCCCGGGCGAGCGCGTCGGACAGGTTGGCGAGGCCGAAGTCGTTGAGACAGCCTTCGAGCGCCCAGGACAGGCCACCGCGCGTCGAGGTCGGCGTGTAGCCGAGGAACACGGAGCGGTCGAGCCCCTTGCGGCCGACACCTTTGCGTGGCGGGCTGACAGTGGCGTTCTTGAGCGCGGCGTCGTAGGCGGCTTCGACGTCGAAGTTCGTGACGCCCTTCAAGTAGGCGTCGGCGAACGCGACATCGGAGCTGGTGCCGGTCATCAAGTCGGCGTAGCCAGGGGAGGACCAACGGGCGATCCAGCCGCCTTCGCGGTACTGCTGCACGAAACCGTCGATCATCCGGCCGCACTGGCGCGGCGCGAGCAGCGCGTACGCGGGCCAGGCGGTGCGGTAGGTGTCCCAGAAGCCGTTGTTGACGTACAACTCGCCGTCCACGACCTTCGCGCCGGTGCGCCGCCGCGTGCTCGGCCGGAAACTCCGCACGACCGGGCTCGCGTGCCGGATGCCGCGCGGCGTGTTCTCGTGCGCGACGTTCGGGTACAGGAACAGCCGGTAGAGGCAGGAGTAGAAAGTGGTCAGCTCGTCCTCGGACGCGCCTTCCACTTCGACGCGGCCGAGCACCTCCTGCCAGCGTTCCCGTGCCTGGTCCCGGACCCGGTCGAACGTCGTGCCCGCCGGGATTTCCAGCGCCAGGTTGCGTTTCGCCTGCGCGAGACTGATCAGCGACGTCGCGATCCGCAGCGTCATCTCGGACGCGGCGAACTCCAAGCTCCCGGTCACCGTTCGCCAGAACGGCCGCCGGATCCGCCCGCCGCCGGAGGGCCGCTGATCAGCTTCGGCGTAGACGAACATCCGCCGCGCGCCGGTCGACAGCCCGCTTCGCACCCACGTGTGCCCGGTGACGATCCCGCGCTCGGCGTCGATGCGAAGACCGCCGCGGTTGCGGGCGTTGTCGAACAGCACCCAGCCGCGTCCGGACGGGAACGCGAACCGGAACATCGCCGCGTGCTCGGCCGGTGCGACCTCGGCGGTGATGCCGCCGCGGAACCGCACGCGGTAATGGTGCGGCCGGTCGGTCTCGGCGTCGTGGCCGAACGCCAGCGAACGCCGCACGCGGTCCGGCTCGACCGGGCCGGTGCCGGGCATGAGGTGAAAGGTGTGCCGGTCGCCCATCCACGGACTCGGCTGATGGCTGAGCCCGAACGCCTGCAGCCGCGGCTCGTTCCGCGCGTCGTTGTGCCGGTGGTAGGAGTAGAACCAGTTCAGCGCCCGCGCGTCGGTGACCGGGGTCCAGAAGTTGAACCCGTGCGGGACAGCGGTGGCCGGGAAGGTGTTGCCGCGGGAGAACTCGCCGCTGGAATGCGTGCCGCGGGTCGTGCGGACCCAGTCGACCGGGTCCTTGCGCTCCGGCGGACGCCCGGCGATCCGGACGTCGTCCAGCCAGCCCGTCCCGTCTCCGTCGAACGCGGTCGTCAGCAGGATCCGCCGCACCCGCCGTCCCGCGAACGCTTTGAGCGGACGACGCACCAGGTTCCACTGATCGACGCAGAGCGTTTTCGCGTCCGGCGCGAACCCGGCGCGGCTGCCGTCGTCGAACTCGACATCGAGCGCGACGTGCGTGCTGCGGTAGCTCGGCACCGGACCGTCGGAGGCCGGGAAGACCACATACGACAGTGCACTGTGGTCAGTGACCGGAATGTCCACCTCGAACAGTGTCACGGTGGGCCCGGCCTGATAGCGCAAGGCTTTCAACCCGGTGAACCCGACGCCGGTCTTCGCGGTCGGCGACCGGCGCGGCCCGCTGTCCACCCGCGCCCCCGCGAGCGGCTGCGGATCGCCCGCTTCGAACGAGGAGAAGAACGCAGCCGTGGTCACGGTCCCCACGGTAATCGCTCCCGCACCGGATCAGCTCGCGGTGAACCGGATCAACCCCGCATCGGTGGAAGCGAAGCCGCAAGCGTCGAAGTAGAACGGGCGCAAATGCGGTTCGAAGTCCACGTGCAGCCACTCGCAGCCCGCGTCTCTCGCGGCGTCCCTCGCCCGGCGGACGAGTTCGGTGCCGATGCCGCGGTGCTGCCAGTCTCCGTGGACCTTCGGGTCGAGCAGGAACGCGTGATCCGCGCCGTCCCACGCCACGTTCGCGAAGCCGACCAACGTGTCGCCGTCGTGCGCGCTGACCCAGCCGAGACTGTGCCGCTTCGCCCGGTCCCACCAGCCGGGTTCCGCACGGCCGCCGTGCGCTTCGGTGAGAGTGACGAGTTGGGCGTCGGTGAGGGTGGCGCGCACGGCGCTGGATGCACCAGCCACCCAATAAGCTGCAGCTCGGCGGATCCCGCACCGTCGTCAGCCGCGACCCGGACCGAAGCCGGCTGCCCGGACAAGGAGCCGATCTGCCGCGGGCCAGGAACCCGGAACGGATCCGAGCCCCTGGCCAGCGGCGATCTTCCTGGAATCAGCCGGTCAGAACTTCGCGCACTGCCCGGCGGACGGACCGCGGACGGTGTTGGCGAGGTCGTGATCCGTCGGCGCGGGGGAGTTGCCCGTGCAGGCCAGCGGCCCGCCCACGGTGCTGCTCGCGATCAACGGCCCCTGGTTCCCGGTCAGGTTCACCGGGCCGGAGACGTCGGTCAGCTCGATCGACACCGGACCGGTGCTGCCAGTGATCGACACCGGACCGGCCACCTTCGTCCGGTTCAGCACCACCTGCGCCGCACCGGCCGCCGCGATCGGGCCCTTGATCTGCCCGCCGCGCACGATCAGCGAAGCGCCGCGCGCCACACTCACCGGACCCGACACCGTCGCGCCGTTCAGGCACACCACGCCGCTCGACACGGTCAGCGGGCCGTTCTGCACGCCGGTCAGCGTCTTGCCGCACGACGCGTCCGGACGGCCCAGCAGCTCGAACTCCGCCAGTGTCGCCGGACCGCCGGTGGCCGCGGTGACCTCCAGCCGGTAGTAGGCGTAATGCGCCGGGTTCTTCACCGCGAACGCCCGGGTCTGCTGCCGCCACTGGAACGACTGGTCGGTCTGCTGATCGGCGACCGTCCAGGTCTTCCCGTCATAAGACCCCTTCAGCGTCCAGCTCTTCGCGTCGCCCGCTCCGGTGCCGGAGGTGAGCGTGTAGTGGGTGACCGCCTCGTCGGTCGACTTCAGCTGGTACTGCACCGCACCGGTCACCTTCGCCTGCGTGCGCGAGGTGTTGTCCAGCAACGCCGACGCGTCCGAACCGTCCGAAGTGGACAGCGTGCCCAGCCCCGGTCCGGTTTCGTCGTGCAGCGGCGTCGGAACCGCGTCGCCCGTGGTGATCGACTTCGGCGCGTCGCCCGCGCCGGTGCCCCACGTCGACGGGTTCGGGCCCATGTCGAAGTCGAGCGTGGCGCCGTGGGCGAGCACGTCGTGCGGCAGCGACGTCGACGTCCAGTTCTTCCCGTTGACCTTCAGGCCCTGGACATAGACGTTCTTCGCCGAGTTCTTCGGCGCGTTGATCACCAGGTCCCCGCCGGGCAGGTGCACAGTCGCCTTGGTGAACAGCGGCGACCCGATCGCGTAGTCCGGGCTGCCCATCTGCAGCGGGTAGAAGCCCAGCGCGCTGAACACGTACCACGCGGACATCTCGCCGTTGTCCTCGTCGCCCGCGTAGCCCTGGCCCAACTCACTGCCGGTGTACAGCCGCGACACCGCTTCGCGCACCTTCGCCTGCGTCTTCGCCGGCTGGCCCGCGTAGTCGTACATGTAAAGGATGTGGTGCGAGGGCTGGTTGGAGTGGCCGTACTGGCCCATCCGCACGTCCCGCGCCTCCCGCATCTCGTGGATCACGCCGCCGTAGCTGCCCGGGAAGTTCGCGGTCTCCTGGTCGGCGAAGAACTGGTCGAGCTTGGCACCCAGCTTGTCCTTGCCGCCGTAGAGATTCGCCAGCCCCTGCCCGTCCTGCGGCACGGTGAAGGCCATGTTCCAGCCGTCGGTCTCGGTGTAGTCCCCGCCCCACTGGCGAGGGTCGTAGCCGGCCTTGGCCTTCGTGAACTTCCCGCTCGCGTCCTTGCCCTGGAAGAACCCGGTGCTCGGGTCGAACAGGTTCACGTACTGCTGCGCCCGGCTGGTGAAGTACTGGTAGTTCTCCAGGTACTCCGCCTTGCGCGGATCGTCCGCCTTGGCCTGGTCGTACAGCTTCTTCGACAGGTTCGCGATGCCGAAGTCGTTGACGTAGCCCTCGATCGCCCACGAGAAGCCCTCGCCGGTCGAATTCGGCGTGTAGCCCAGGAACTCCGACTGGTCCAGACCCTTGCGGCCGACCGCCGAGTTCGGCGGCGTCACCGTCGCGTTCTTCAACGCCGCGTCGTAGGCCGACTCGACATCGAAGTTCGTCACGCCCTTCTGGTAGGCGTCGGCGAACGCGACATCCGAGCTGGTACCGGTCATCAGGTCCGCGTAACCGGGGGAGGACCAGCGCGCGATCCAGCCGCCGTCGCGGTACTGCTGCACGAAACCGTCCACCATCTTGCCCGCCATGTCCGGCGTGAGCAGCGAGTAGGCGGGCCAGGTGGTCCGGTAGGTGTCCCAGAAGCCGTTGTTCACATACGTCTGCCCGTCGACGACCTTCGACCCGGTCTGCGTCGCGGTGTCCGTGCCGGTCTTCGGCGACACCGGGCTCGCGTACCGGTACTTCGGCGCCTCCTTCGTGCCGGCGTTCTCGAAGCCCTCGTTCGGGTACAGGAACAGCCGGTACAGGTTGGAGTACAGCGTCTCCAGCTGGTCCTTCGACGCGCCCTCGACCTCGATCACGCCGAGCTGCTTGTCCCACGCCTGCTGCGCCGCGTCCCGCACCGAGTCGAACCCGGCGTTCGGGGCGATCTCCTGCTCCAGGTTCTTCTTCGCCTGGTCCACGCTGATCAGCGACGTCGCGATCCGCATCGTCACCGTCTTGTCCGCGCCCGCGTCGAACCGCAGATAGCCGGTCACGTTGTCGCGGTTCTGCCCGGTCAGCTTGCCGCCGGTCGTGACGGGCTTGTCGAACGTCGCGTAGACGAACATCCGCCCGGCGCCCGCGGACAGCCCGCTCTTCGCGTCGGAGTACCCGCTGAGCGTGCCGTGCGCCGGGTCGAGCGTGAGCCCGCCGGAGTTGTTGACGTTGTCGAAGACCAGGCTGGAATCAGCGCCCGGGAAGGAGAACCGGAGCAGCGCCGCGTGATCCGCCGGCGCGATCTCGGTCTTGATCCCGTTCTGGAACGTGACGCCGTAGTAATGCGCCCGCGCCACCTCGTTGTCGTGCGTGAACGGCAGCGCCCGCTTGTCGCGGTTCGCCTCCGGCACCCCGCTCGCGGCCGACGGCATCACCTGGAAGCTCTGCCGGTCGCCCATCCACGGGCTCGGCTCGTGGCTCACGCTGAACGCCTGCAACTGCGGGAGATTGTCCGCGTTGTTCTGCGAATGGTAGTTGTACAGCCAGCTCGCCGAACCCGCGTCGGTCACCGGAGTCCAGAAGTTGAAGCCGTGCGGCACCGCGGTCGCCGGGAAGTTGTTGCCGCGCGAGAACGTGCCGTTCGCGAGCGTGCCGCGCGTGGTGAGCACGTTGTCGCTGGGCCGGGTGCTGGCAGGCGGCGTCGGCGTCGCGGAGATCTTCAGATCGTCCAGCCAGCCCGCGAACTGCGCCGGCCCGTTCGGGTTGTCGTAGCCGATCGCGATCCGGTCGATCGTCTTGCCCGCGGCGACCCGCCCGATCGCCGACCGCACCAGGTTCCACTGGTTCGCGTAGAGGACCTTGCTCGCGCCCTGGCCCTCCGGCGTCAGCGGGAACCCGTACTGGTCGGTCGCGCCGAGGTCGCGCAGCCGCGTGCCGTCGGTGAAGTCCAGGTCGACCGCGACGTTCGTGCTCGGGTACTTCAGATCGCCCTCGACGAACTGCGGCTGCACCTTGTACGACAGCTCGGTCGTCGCGGTCACCGGGAGGTCGACGTCGTAGACCTTGTTGTAGGAGTAGCCGTGCCCGGCCTTGGGCTGGCTGCCGGAGTACCGGAACGCCTTCTTGCCGGTGAACCCGACCCGGTTCTTGTTGGTGTAGCCCTGGCTCGGGCCGGAATCCACGACGCTGCGCATGTTCGGCAACGGCGGCGGGGCCGGATCGTCGTTGGCCAGCAGCAGCTCCGAGAACTGCATGATGTCGTCGCCGTGGTTGCGCGTGACTTCCAGCTGGTAGTACCGGTACGGCGCGCTCGGGGCGGACAGCTTGTAGTCGTTCTGCTGGAACCGCTTGCCGAACGACTGGCCCGACTGCTTGTCCAGATCGGTCCACGTCTTGCCGTCGTCCGAACCGCGCAGCGTCCAGTCCTGCGGGTCGCGGCCGGGCGAGTCGTTGGCCGAGGAGACCGCGTAGTGCGTGATCTTCGTCGGCTCCGACAGCGTGAACGTCACCGACGCGGCCGGCTCCCACGACAGCCACTTCGTGCCGGTGCTGCCGTCGATCAGATTCGCCGCGGCCTCGCCGCCGCCGGTGTTCTCGCTGGTCGCGCTGACGTCGGTGACTTTGCCCCGGATGTCGCCGGGGATCGCGGTCCCGTTCGCGCCGTCCACCCCCGAAGCCCGCGGCTTCCCGGCGGCATCGGTGTCGACAGCATCCTGGATCGGTTGCGGGTCGTTCGGTTCGAACGAAGAAACGAAGTCCGGCGGGGCGGCCTCGCCCGGCGCGGCACCGGCCGCGGCGGGCAGGACGACCAGGCCCGCAGCCGCCACCGCCGCGGCGAGCACGGCGTGCAACGGTCTGGCGCTTCGGGGCATCATTGCTCCCAGTTCGTCAGGGGATCGGGGCCCGGGACTCGGTCATCCCGGGGCCCCGGAAGCTCAACGCGCGGGTGACATCGATGTCAAGGCCGCCCCGCAAACCTGACCGGAAACGGACAACCCTGCCCGGTCCCCGCTACGGCAACCGGGTGCCCGCCCGGCGGATGGCCCCCATGCGGCATCGGGTGCATCTCGCGTGCGGTGCGGGACTCTCCTCAGCGGGTCGCCCCGGCAGGCACTGCGCACAGCTCGCGTGCAGTCGGTGGGCGGGCGCAGCGTCGACGGCGCGCGGGCAGATGGGGTGCGGTCGGCGAGGCGGCCCAGCCCGGTGCTGGGCATCGCCGCGCGAGGGCGCCGGGAAACTGCACGGGGGAGGCTCGGGCCGGTCGGGGAAGCAGTCGACGCTCGGCCAGTCGAGCGCACCCGCGCCCAGACCCGGCGGGTATAACAGAGTCCATGCCAGACGACGCCATCGATCCCGACGAGGACGCCCGCCGCCGGGCCGGACTCGCCCTCGCCAACGGCGACCCCACCGGGTGGTTCGAGCCCCTCTACGCCGCGGCGGAAGCGGGCGAGGCCGTCCTGCCGTGGTACCGCGGCGAGCCCTCGCCGGAACTCGCCGCCTGGATCGCCGGGCGGCCCGGCCACGGGCGTCGCGCGCTCGTCGTCGGCTGCGGGATGGCCGACGACGCCGAACTTCTCGCCGCCGCCGGATACGAGACGTCCGCCTTCGACGTGTCGCCCAGCGCGATCAAAGCCGTGCTCAACCGCTTCCCGGACACCGTCGTCTCCTACCGCACCGCGGACCTGCTCACCCCGCCCGCGGAATTCCACTACGCCTTCGACCTGGTCGTGGAGATCATGACCGTCCAGTCGATGCCCAAGGACGTCCACGACCCGGCCATCGCCTCGGTGTCCGGTTTCGTCGCGCCGGGCGGAACGCTCGTCGTCGGCGCGGTCGCCGAGGAAAGCATCGACCTCGACACCTGGTCCGGGCCGCCGTGGCCGCTCAGCAAAGCCGAAGTCGAGTCCTTCGCCCGAGACGGCGTCACCGCGACCTCGCTGCGGCGCGTCCGCGACGACAGCCGCTGGTGGGCGGAGTTCACCCGCTGATGCCCGAGGACCGTCCCGCGACCAGCCACGAACGCCGCGCCGGGCGTCCGTGGGACGCGTCCTATCAGGACGGTCCGGCGCCGTGGGACCTCGCCCGCCCGCAGCCGGCGATCGTCGAGCTCGCCGCCGAAGGGGCATTCCGCGGCACGGTCCTCGACGTCGGCTGCGGCACCGGCGAGAACGCGCTGCACCTGGCCGCCGCCGGACTGTCCATTGTGGGCGTCGACATAGCGGAAACCGCAGTGGCGCAAGCGAAAGAGAAAGCGCGTGACCGGGGGATCCCGGCCGAATTCGCCGTCGGCGACGCGTTCTGGCTGTCCGCTTTGGACCGGACCTTCGGCACCGTCCTCGACTGCGGCCTGTTCCACACCTTCGACACCGAGGAACGGCTGGCCTACGTCGACAGTCTCGCGTCCGTCACCGAACCGGGCGCGAGGCTGCACGTCCTGTGCTTTCGGGAAACGGACGGGGACGCCGGACCGCATCCGGTCGCCCGAGCTGAACTCGAAGCGGCGTTCCGGAGCGAGGCCGGGTGGCGGATCGAAACTTTGCGGGACAGCCGGATCGTCGCCAGGTTCGCGCTGGACGGGCTTCCCGCGTGGCTGGCGACGGTCGAGCGGGGCGGGGCGTCGTGAGTGTTGAGCACGGTCGGAACCGTGATCAACACTCACGAGCGGCTCAGCAGTCCTGGAGGAAGCGCGTCAGCACCCGCGTCCCGAACCGCAGCCCGTCCACCGGCACCCGCTCGTCCACGCCGTGCGCCATCGCCCGGTACGGGAAGCCTTCCGGCAGCGCCAGGGGAGCGAAGCCGTAGCACGCCATCCCCAGCTGGGTGAAGGCTTTCGCGTCGGTCCCGCCGCCCATGCAGTACGGCACCACCACCGCCTCCGGGTCCTCCGCCCGCAGCGCTTGCGTCATCGAGTCGAACCACGGCGAATCGACCGGAGCCTGCACCGGCGGCTGATGCGCCACGAATTCCCGCGTGACGCCCTCGCCCAGCAACGAATCCACCACCGCGAACAGGTCGTCCTCGGTCCCCGGCAAGACCCGGACGTCGACCTGCGCGGTCGCCGTCGACGGGATCACGTTCACCTTGTACCCGGCGTCGAGCATCGTCGGCGTGGTGCTGTTGCGCACCGTCGGCACCACTAGCGACCCGGCCGTCCCCAGCCGCGCCACGGTTTCGTCGACCGCGTCGCCCGAAGAAAGATCCACCGGCACGCCCAAAGCGGCGCCAGTCCGTTCCAGGAACGCGCGCACGGTCGGCGTCAACTGCACCGGCCAGCGATGGTCCGCGATCCGCTGCAACGCCCCGACCAGCCGCACGACCGCGTTCTCCGCATTCGGCCGCGACCCGTGCCCGGCCCGCCCGCGCGCGGTCAGCCGCAGGTGCGCGGTGCCGCGCTCGGCCGTGCCGACCGGGTACAGCCGCACTTTCCGGCCGTCCGCGGCGGGCACGTGATAGCTGTACCCGCCGGACTCGCTGATCGCCGCCGCGCAGCCCTCGAACAGGTCCGCGTGCTCCTTGACCAGCCAGTGCGCTCCGTAGTCGCCGCGGTCCTCCTCGTCGGCCACGAACGCCAGCACGAGATCCCGCCGCGGCCGCAGCCCGGAAGCGACAGCGGCCAGCACCATCGCGCAGAAATCCTTCATGTCGACCGCGCCCCGGCCCCACAGGAACCCGTCCCGCACCTCGCCGGAAAACGGCGGTACAGACCAATCGGCGGCGCGAGCGGGCACCACGTCCAGATGCCCCTGCACGAGCAGCGCGGGCAGCGTCGGATCGGTGCCCGGAATCCGCGCGACGACGTTCGACCGCTGGAGCTCGGGCTCCAGGATCCGCGCCGGAACCCCGTGCCGGTCAAGGAATTCGGCGACGTACTCGGCAGCGAGCCGTTCGCCCGCCGCCTCCCCGCCGCCGTAGTTGGTGGTGTCGAACCGGATCAGGTCCGCGCACAGCGAAACAACGTCGAGCTCAGCCATAAATGCCCTGCACCGCCCCTGCCGCGATGGCCGTGACCACCTTGAACGCCTTCATCGCCTCGGTCATGCTCGGCGCCTCGAACGCGACCCGGCGCGTCCCGGTCTGCTCCACGGTCGGGATCACCGCGGTCGCCTGCGCCAGATGGCTCGCGTCGAACTCGACCTCGATCCGGTGCCGTCCCGGCGTCCGCTCGGTCCGCCCGGCCAGCGCCATCGACTCCCGCGCGCCCGTCTCCAGCAGCTTCGCCGTGCGCGCCGGCGGCAGGCAGATCGCCGCGTACCGGCTCACGCATTCCTTGACCTGCACCAGTTCCGCGTCCGGCGCGTAGTCGCGCGCGTCCTCGCAGGTCTGGTCGTCGCCGCTGACCAGCAGCACCGGCACGCCGTACTCGCCCGCCATCGCCGCGTTCAGCCTGCCCTCGCTCGCGGGCACGTCGTCCAGCCACACGCCGGTGATCTGGTTTTCCAGGTACGTGTGCGACAGGACGCCGTCGAACCCGGCCCCGGCGTGGTAGCCGAGGAACACCACACCGTCCACACCGGAATCGATGCCTTGCATCATCGACAGCGGCTTGTGCCGCCCGGTCAGCATCCGCGCGCGTTCGTCGAGGTCTTCCAGCAGCAGGTTGCGCTGCGACGAGTGCGCTTCGTTGACGAGCACGTCCGTCGCCCCCGCCGCGTACAGGCCGGCCAGGACCGCGTTGACGTCGCCGGTGAACATGCCCCGGAACCGCTGCCACTGCGGGCTCCCGGGCACGACGTCGTCGGTCCAGGTGACCCCCGTGGCGCCTTCCATGTCGGCCGAGATCAGGATCCGCATGCCGGGCACTCTAGTGATCCGCGTCGCGCGCATAACGATCGGACACGCAGCGGCACCGTCACATATTGCGCGCTTCCCGCCGTATGTGGTTACTTTTCGTCTCTGGGGTCGGGGATTGACGATGGGGTGGTTCTGAAGTGCGAAATAAGCACAGGCGGCACGGGTTGCGCCGCGTTTTCGGTGTCGTGATGGCGGGAACGCTGGCGATTCTGCCGCTGGCGGGCACTGCGACAGCGCAGCAGCAGGCGCAGCCGAAGGTGCTGCGGGTCGCGTTGACCACTGGTATCGACCACTTGAACCCGTTCACCGCCGGGCTCGCCGCGTCGACCCAGGTCGGCCGGTTCATCTACGAGTTCCTGACGATCCCGTCGCAGGACAAGGCCGAGGCCGCCCCGGCGCTCGCCGAATCGTGGACCACGTCGCCGGACAAGCTGACCTGGACGTTCAAGATCCGCCAGGGCGCGAAGTGGTCCGACGGGCAGCCGGTCACCGCGAAGGACGCCGCGTTCACGTTCAACCGGATGCTCACCGACGCCACCGCGCGCACCGCGAACGGCAACTACGTCGCGAGCTTCGAGTCGGTGAAGGCACCCGACGACACCACGCTGGTGATCAAGACCAAGACCGTCCAGTCGTCGATGACCCTGCTCGACGTCCCGATCGTGCCCGAGCACGTGTGGTCGCAGATCAAGGACCTGAGCGACCCGAAGACCGACACCATCCCGGTCGTCGGCGTCGACGACGGGCCGTACCAGATCACCGAGTACAAGCAGAACGAATACGTCAAGTTCAAGGCCAACAAGAACTACTGGCGCGGCGCGCCCAAGGTCGACGAGCTGCAGCTGCTGGTGTTCAAGGACGTCGAGGCCGCGGTGAACGCCCTCAAGCAGGGCGAGGTCGACGTGATCAACCGGCTCACCCCGACCCAGTTCGACGCGCTCAAGGGCCAGCCGAACATCGAGCTGAACAAGGCGCCGGGCCGCCGCTACAACGCGCTCAACATCAACTTCGGCGTCGAGAACGCGGAGAACAAGCCGATCGGCAACGGCAACCCGGTGCTCAAGGACCTCCGGGTGCGCCAGGCGATCGCGCAGTCGATCGACATCAAGACGATCGTGGACAAGGTCGCCGGCGGCTACGCCCAGCCCGGCGGCGGCGTGATCCCGCCGATCTACTCGGCCTACCACTGGGATCCCGCGCCGGGGGAGGCGCGCAAGTTCGACCTCGCCGCCGCGAACGCCGCGCTCGACGCGGCCGGCTACCCGAAGGGCCAGGACGGCATCCGCACCGCGCCCGGCGGCGCGCGCCTCGAACTGCGCCTCACCGGACACGCGAACCGCGCGCCCGACCAGCGTCTCGCCCAGTACATCACCGGGTGGCTGCACGACATCGGCATCTCGGTGAAGCAGGAACTCGTCTCCGACGACGAGCTGAACGACCGCACCAACGCGGGCAATTACGACCTCGCGATCTCCGGCTACGCGAACAACCCGGACCCGGACTACTCGCTGGCCCTGCACACCTGCGCCGCGCGGCCGAACGCCGAAGGCAAGGGCGGCACCACCGACACGTTCTTCTGCGACCCGCAGTACGACGCGCTCTACGCCAAGCAGCTCGCCGAAACCGACCCGGGCGTCCGCGCAGGCTACGTCAAGCAGGCCCAGGCGCGGCTCTACAGCCAGGCGGTGAACGTCGTCTACGACTACGACGACGCGCTTGAGGCCTACCGATCCGACAAGTTCTCCTCCTTCGGCAAGCAGCCGCAGCCCGAGGGCTCGATCCTCGAGCAGACCGCCTACTGGGGCGTGTACGGCGCGGTCCCCGCCGACGCGTCGGCCGCTTCCTCGGACAGCGGTTCCGGAACGACGGTGTGGATCGTCGTCGGCGCAGTCGTGCTCGTCGTGCTCGTGGGCGGCGGCATCGCGCTGTCCCGCCGCGGCAAGTCCGCCGAAGACCGGGAGTGAACCCGATGCCACGCCCAGCTCAGCAGTCCGTGAGGGGAACCCTGAGGGACTCTGAGTCCCTCAGGGTTCCCCTCACGGGCCGGACTGCCGTGAAGGTGGCCCTCACGGACAGCCGGACCGTCCAGCGGAGGGGGAACCGCGGGTGAGCCAAGCGCTAGCGCCGGACCAGGCCTCGGTGCTCGCCGATCCCGACGAGCGCCGAGGCGGGACCGGGACCCTCCGGTTCGTCCTCACGAAGATCGCCGAAGCGGTCGCCAGCGTGTTTCTCGTGATCGTCCTCGGGTTCTTCCTGTTCCGGCTGCTCCCCGGCGACCCGGTCGCGTTCATGGCCCGCGAGCGGCCCACCGATCCCGGCCAGATCGCCGAGCTGCGCGAACGGCTCGGCATCGACAAGCCCGTCCTCGCGCAGTTCGGGAACTACTTCGCCGGCCTGTTCCAAGGCGACTTCGGCGAGTCCTACATCGAACGCCGCCCGGTGCTGGACATGATCGGCGAACGGCTGTGGCCGACCGTGCTGCTCGTCGGCAGCGCGACCGTCCTGGCTGTCGCGCTCGGGATGTGGCTCGGCATCCGCGCGGCGTGGAAGCGCGACAGCTTCTTCGACCGCGCGCAGACCGGGATCGCGTTGACGTTGTGGTCGGTGCCGCAGTTCTGGCTCGGCCTGCTGCTGCTCGTCGCCACCAACGGCGTGTTCCCCAGCCGCGGCATGCACTCGCCCGACGCGGGGCCCGGCTTCTTCGCCCAGAGCGTCGACGTGCTGCACCACCTGATCCTGCCGTGCCTGACGCTGCTCGCGGTCTTCTACGCGCAGTACATGCTGGTGATGCGCTCGTCGCTGCTCGGCGAGATGAACGCCGACTACCTGACCACCGCCCGCGCGAAAGGCCTGCGCGACGACCTCGTCCGGCGACGGCACGCGGTCCCGAACGCGCTGCTGCCCACCGTGACGCTGATCTTCATGCAGTTCGGCATGGTGGTCGCCGGCGCGGTCACCGTGGAAGCGGTGTTCAGCTGGCCCGGACTCGGCCAGCTCACCTACGACGCGCTGCACGGCCCGGACCTTCCGGTGCTGCAAGGGGTCTTCATCGTCCTCGCCAGCGCNCCAGCGCCGTCGTCCTGATGAACCTGTTCGCGGAGCTGCTCTACCGCGTGCTCGACCCGAGGGTGCGTACCGCATGACCGCCGGAACGACCGCCGAGAGCGCCCGTGCGATCGCGTGGCGCCGCCGACGCGCCGGAATCGCGCGCACCTGGCACGAGTTCGCGACGCAGAAAGCCGCGCTCGCCGGGCTTCTCCTGCTCGTGCTCACCGTGCTGCTCGCTCTGGCGCTGCCGCTGATCAGCGACCAGAGCGGCCTCGACGTCACCCGCGTCACCGGAAAACCGCTCAGCCCGCCGGATGGCCGATTCTGGCTCGGCACCGACATCGACGGCCGCTCGGTGCTGCTGATGACCTTGTGGGGCACCAGGATCTCGCTGCTCGTCGGGTTCTGCGCGACCGTGCTCAGCGTGTTCATCGGCACCCTGATCGGCATCACCGCCGCGCACTTCGGCGGCTGGGCGTCGGCGATCCTGTTGCGGTTCACCGACTTCTTCCTCGTCCTGCCGTCGCTGGTGCTGGCGATCGCGCTCGCGGCCGTGCTGCCGCAAGGGATCTGGACGATCGTGCTCGCGATCGGCGTCACCGCCTGGCCGAGCACCGCGCGGCTGGTCCGGGCGCAGACGCTCACCATCGAAAGCCGCCCCTACATCGAACGCGCCCGCGCGCTCGGCGGCGGCCACCTGCACGTGATCACCAAACACGTGCTGCCCGGCGTCGCCCCGCTCGTGCTCGCCAACACCACCCTCGTGGTCGGCAACGCGGTCATCGCCGACGCCACCCTCTCGTTCCTCGGCGTCGGCGACCCCACCTCGATCTCCTGGGGCGCGATGCTGGAAACCGCCCTCAACAACGGCGCGGTCACCCGCGGCGCCTGGTGGAACCTGCTCCCGCCGGGCATCGCGATCGTGCTCGTCGTGCTGATGTTCACCCTCGTCGGCCGCGGGCTGGAAACCGTGCTGANGCTGAACCCGCGGCTCAAAGGACGGCACTCGTGACCGCGCTGCTCGAACTGAAAAACCTCGGCGTCACCTACCGCACCGGCGGCGGCGACGTCCCCGCGGTCCGCGGCGTCGACCTGCGCCTCGACGCGGGCGGCACGCTCGGCGTCGCGGGGGAGTCCGGATCCGGCAAATCCACCGTCGCGATGAGCGTGCTCCGGCTCCTGCCGCGCAGCGCGAAGATCACCGGCGAGATCCTGCTCGACGGCGAGGACGTCAACGACATGCGCTGGGGACGGCTGCGCGCGGTCCGCTGGGCCGAGGCGTCGGTCGTGTTCCAGGGCGCGATGCACGCGCTCAACCCGGTCCGCCGCGTCGGCGAGCAGATCGCCGAACCGATCCGGCTGCACGCGCCCGAGGGCAGAGCGCAGTCCGAAGCACAGGTGCAGGCACGCGTCACCGAACTGCTCGAACAGGTCGACCTGCCGCGCTCGCGGGCGGGCGCCTACCCGCACGAACTGTCCGGCGGGCAGAAACAGCGCGTGATGATCGCGATGGCGCTGGCGTGCGAACCGCGGCTGGTCATCGCCGACGAACCCACCACCGCGCTCGACGTCATCGTGCAGGCCCAGGTGCTGTCGGTGCTGTCGAAACTCGTCGCCGAACGCGGCATCGGGCTGATCATGATCAGCCACGACCTGTCCGTGCTCGCCGCCACCTGCGAACGCATCGCGGTGATGTACGACGGCGAACTCGTCGAGGAGCGGCCCAGCGCCGAGCTGATGTCGTCGCCGCGGCACGAACACAGCAAAGCGCTCGCGGCGGCGTTCCCGACGGTCGGCGACCCGGTCTCGCGCTACGCCCCGGCCACCGCCACGCCGCTGCCGCCGGAACCGGAGGAACGCACCGGCTCCGACGACGCGCCGCTGCTCGCCGCCGAGAACCTGCACGTCACGTTCCGCGACCGCAAGGGCAAGCGGATCCACGCGGTCAACGGGGTGAATCTGGAGGTCCGGCGGGACGAGATCGTCGCGCTGGTCGGCCAGTCCGGCTCCGGCAAGACCACCCTCGCCCGCACGCTGCTCGGACTGCAGAAAGCCGAGTCCGGCACGGTCGGCTACGCGGGCAAACCGGTGCCCTCGTCCGGGGCCGGGCTGCGGGCGTACCGGCGGGAAGTCCAGCTCGTGCTCCAGGACCCGACGAGCGCGCTGAACCCGGCCCACACGGTGTACGAGGCGGTCGCCGAAGGCCCGCGCATCCACGGGCTGCCCCACGAACGCGACATCGTGCTGGGCGCCCTCGAATCCGCCGAACTGCGCCCGCCGGAGAAATACCTCGACCGGCTCCCGCACGAGCTGTCCGGCGGCCAGCGCCAGCGCGTCGTCATCGCCGGAGCCCTCGCGCTCGCACCGTCGCTGCTGCTCGCCGACGAGCCGGTGGCCTCGCTGGACGCGTCCGTGCGCGGCGAAATCCTCGCGCTGCTGCTCCGGCTGCGCCGCAGGCTCGGCCTCTCCGCCCTCGTCATCACCCACGACCTCGGCCTTGCCTGGAACATCGCCGACCGGGTCGCGGTGATGTACCGCGGCGAACTCGTCGAAACAGGTACCGTCGAACAGGTCCTGCTCGACCCGCAGCACGAGTACACGAAGTCGCTGCTCGCGGCGCTCCCCGGGGGCACCGCGCAGCGGACCGCGGCCGACCGCTGACCGCGGCCCGCTCCGGGCGCGCGCCCGGAGCCCGTGCGGGCCCAGCCGACTGCACCCGGTAATCTCCTGGATCGAAATGGCCACTACTATCGACGACGCGCAGCCGAACGCCGGCAGTCTCGACCGGCGGTTCCTGACGCCCGCGCGCTTCCCCTACCGCACCATCGCCATGGGCACGGTCGGAAGCGCCCTCCTCATGCTCGCCGCGCTCGGCGCGGGCGGCATCCTCATCCGCGACCCCGTCCTCGGCCACGGCCCGCTGTCCTGGGTCCGCTACGGCCACGGCCGGGCGCTCGCCAACGCGCTGCTCTACAGCGGCTTCGGCCTCGTCGTGTGGGCGTGGGTCCGGCTCGGCCGCTACGCGCTCGCCGGGCGCATCGGCAGCAAGCCGATCCTGATCGCCGCGCTGTGCTGGATGGCGCCGCTGATCGTGTCGCCGCCGCTGTTCACCCGCGACGTCTTCTCCTATCTCGGCCAGGGCGCGCAGCTGCTCTACGGGCTCGACCCGTACGCCAACGGCCCCGCCGAGCTGCCCGTGCTGCCGAACGTCGTGCAGAACGTGCACCCGCTGTGGCAGACCACGCCCGCGCCGTACGGGCCGCTGTTCCTGCTGATCTCCAAGGGCATCGTCGCGATCACCCAGGACCACATGATCGCCGGCGTCATCCTCACCCGGCTCGTCCTGCTCGTCGGGCTCGGCATGACGCTGTGGGCGCTGCCGCGGCTCGTCAAGCACCTCGGCGGGAAGCTCCCGGTCGCGCTGTGGGTCGCGGTGGCCAGCCCGATGATGGTCATCCACCTCTTCGGCGGCCCGCACAACGACCTGATGATGCTCGGCTTCCTCACCATCGGGATGCTCGCCGCGCTCGAACGCAAGCACGTCGTCGCGGTCGTGCTCGTCACCGTCGGCATGCTGATCAAGCCGACCGCCGCCGTCGCGCTGCCGTTCATGGTCTGGATGTGGGCCGCGGACATGGCCGGCCCGTCGAAGACGAAGAACTTCTTCAAGGCCGGGGCCGCGGCGGTCGGGCTGTTCCTGCCGGTGTTCGTCGTCGGCACCTGGGTCTCGCTCGGCTCGCTCAACCTCGGCTGGTGGTCCGGTCTCAAGGCCCCGCAACTCATCACCAACTGGCTGAACTTCCCCAGCGGCATCGGCGAGGCGGTCTACAACCTCGTCCACCTCATCGCCAACGTCCAGCCCTCGCCGTTCGTCACCGTCGCCCGCGCCATCGCGATGGTCGGCCTCGTCGCGTTCGGCGTCCGCCAGTGGTGGCTCGCCCGCGGCGGCGGCAAGGAAGCCGTCTACCGCGCCGCGATCACGCTGCTGGCCGTCGCGATCCTCATGCCGCCGACCCTGCCCTGGTACCTCACCTGGGGCTTCGTGCTGATCTCGGCGTTCCCGTGGGAACGGCGGAACCTGTCGGCGATCGTGGCCATCTCGGTGTTCGTGACGCTCGTGTACTACCCGACGGGGGAGCAGGCGCTCTACGACTGGTGGTTCATCGCGATCGTCGTCGTGGTCAGCCTCTACGCCGCCGCGTCGCTGCTGCGCCCCGACCCGCTCGGCCTCGTCGCGGCCTGGCGGAAGAAGCCGAAGGACGAGGAATTCCTCCCGAAGTCGTCGTGAGTGGTGGTGCCGNGTGGTGCCGTTTCTACCCGGCGCCACCACTCACGACCGCTACCTGCGGTCCGAGCGGTAGATGCCCCACTTCGGCCGCACGTAGTCGCCCCGGTCCGGCAGCTTCATCCCGGTCTTGCGCCCCTGCGCGGCGGCGTGCCTGACCCGCGCCCGCGTCGCCCGGGGTGAGCGTCGTCTACGTTTCCCGCAACGGAGCCAGCTTCGCCGCCGCGATCGACGGCGACCCCGGATTCGCGTACGCGCGAGCGGAAATCATCTCCACACCGCCGTCCCGGACCAGACCGAGCGTCACCCACGGACCGTCGTTCGCCGGATGTGCGTGTCCCGTGCGGGCTCGCCGGGACGAACATCTCGTAGGACCGCTTCCACGTCTCGCCGTCGTGCATCTTCAGCGCGGAATCGTTCTGCACCATGCCCTTCGTCTCGGTCCGCTGCCGATCCCCGCCGCCCGTGGGGTCACGGTCGTCGCGCCAGATGCTGAACCGGTAGTGACTTTCCTCCACCGCCACGTACTTCCCGGCCCGGATGCGGACCTCCGCGATCCGCCTCGAACGCCTTCAACCCGTCCTTCAGCGGAAAACCCGGGGATTCCGGCATCGCGGAGTGTCCTTTCCGAACAGGAACGAAAGGGGCACATCGACCGGCGGCGCAGTACATCCGATGTCTGGCCGGTCAAAGGCAAGCGTCTCGCCGAACCCGGTCAAGCGTAGGCCCGGACGACCGTCCCGGTGACGTCGCTTTCGACGCAGTTCAGGTAGTGCCGCACCAGTTCGTCCATCGGGACCGGGCGCATCCCCGGGAAATGCTCGCCGAACTCCTCCGCCGAATCGCCGATCATCGTCGGGCTGACCGCGTTGACCCGCATCCCGCGCGGCAGCTCGATCGCCGCCGACAGCACGAAGCTGTGCAGCGCCCCGCTGATCACCCCGCCGCCGGTGACGTGCGGCCACGCCTCGTCGGCGAAAATCCCGGACGTCAGCGTGAACGACGCGCCGTCCGCCGCATGATGCTGCCCTTGAAGGACCAGCTCGACCTGCCCGTAGAACTTGGCCCGCATGTTCTCGTGCAGCTCCGCCGACGTCAGCTTCGCGAACTCGTCCAACGCACCGTGCGCGGCGATGCTGACGACCGCGTCCACCGCACCGGCCTCGCGGTACATCGCCGCGATCGTCTCCGGCTCGGCCAGATCGACGCGCACCTCGCCCGAGGACCGCCCGGCCACGATGACTTCGTGCCCGCGCGACCGCAGTTCCGGCACCAGCCGTCGCCCGATCGTCCCGGCTCCGCCGACCACAAGAATCCTCACCGCACGTTCTCCTTCGTCACAGGTTCGGCAAAGCTCCGGGTCAGCAACGCGAGCGCGTCCGCGTCCGGAGTGCCCGGGAGGGCATAGAACAGGCCGAGCTGCTGATCGTCTTCGGGCAGCGTGACCGTTTCGTTCGCGAGAGTCAGACGTCCGACCACTGGGTGGTCGAGTTCGCGCACGTAGTACGAGCAGGTCCGGACCGGGCGCTTGGCCCACATGCGGGCGAACTCCGGGCTCTCCACAGCCAGCCGCCCGACAAGCTGTTCGAGCACCGGATCGTCCCGGTGCCGCGCGACCGCCTGATGCAGTGCCGCGACGGTGACCGACGCCTTGTCCGCCCAATCCCGGTACAGCGCACGATGATGCGGGTCGAGGAACAGCATCCGCGCGATGTTCGGCCGGGTCCGCTCGTCCGGGGCCTCGAACGCGACGTGCCCGGCCAGCAGCGCGTGCCCGAGCCGGTTCCACGCCAGCACCTCGGCCCGGTGGTCGATCACCACCGCCGGGACCGCGGACATCGCCGCGAGCAGATCCCGCACGGCGGGCCGCAGCTTGGTCCGCCGGGACCGCGGCCGGGCCGCCCGCCGGGGCGCGGCCAGGTTCCGCAGGTGCTCGTGCTCGACCGGATCCAGCCGCAACGCCGCGGCCAGCGCGTCGATCACCGCGTCCGAGGCGCTGCTGCTGGCCCCCTGCTCAAGCCGCGTGTAGTAGCTGGCGCTGACCCCGGCCAGCTCGGCCAGTTCCTCCCGGCGCAGCCCGGGAACCGCCCGCCGGGTCCCGCCGGGCGCGATGCCCGCGACCTCCGGCGTCAACCGCTCGCGGCGGCTGCGCAGGAAACCGCCCAGTTCCTTGCTTCCGTTGCTCACCAGACCATCTTGGCGCGCGACCGGATCCGCCGCCTGCCCCTGACGGGGATACCCCTGGGCGTCAGAACATCTTGCTCAGCACGTCGTGCCAGGCGGTGACGGCCTGCGCGAGCTGCGCGCCGGTTTTGGCGGCTTCGGTCACCGCGCTCAGCGCCAGCTTCGCCCGGCCGCGCTTCTGCTTCTCCCCGGGCTCGGCGGCCGCCTCCGCGATGTCCTTGACGTGGTACAGGAGTTCCTCTCGCTCGTCGTCGGGCAGCCCGGGATCCTCGCGCACCGCGGCCGAAAGCGCCTCGATCGCCTCGGCGAGCCGGTCGTCCCGCCCGGCGACCGGAGCCAGCACGGTCGTGATGTCCCGGACCCTGCTGTCGAGGATGAAGTTGCTGTGCGTCACGTCGCCGCCGATTTCGATGCGGTGGCCGGACCGCGGCGCGGAATCCCGTTTGTAGTCGGCCATGTTGCCGAGCACCTCCGTCAGATAGTCGAGCGCGATGGTGAGGTAAGCCAGGTAGCCGCGGGCGAGGCTTTCGGCGTCGATCCGGTCGGTGCTCCACTGGGCCACGGCCTCGAAACCCTCAGTGCCCTTGGCCAGCCGCCTGCGGATCTCCTCGGTGAGGAACCCGTCGAGCACCCCGCCGTCGAGCTTCCGGCCGGAACCGAACTGGTCTGGCCACGGCCCGGTGAGCGCCGCCTCCCGCAGCTTCGCCGTGTCCTCGATGAAGCCGCGGAGATCTTGCTCCATCGCCTCGCCCGACACGTGCTCCTTGAACCGGGCTTCGTGGGGCCGGTGCATGAGCGGAAGCAGCTTGGGCCGGGGGAGCGCGGCGAGCCCGTCCGCGACCGCGACGAGCGCGGCGTGCAGGTCGCCGAGAAGGGCCTCCCATTCGCCGGGCGGGAGCACCGCGATCCCGGAGCCGTCGTCGGCCCGCCCGTAGCGGGTCTGGAGGCTGTCGCGGAATCGCTGGGCCAGCGCGCCGGTGAGCGTCGCCAGCAGGCGCTCGGCTTCCGGATGGATGTCCGACACCAGGTTCCGCCGGGCGGCGGCCCATCCGAACATGTCCTTGACCTGACCGACGACTTCGCGGGTCGGGCGGGTACCGGTGCGCTCCGGTCCCCACCAGACGTTGTAACGGCCCTCGTCCTCCTCTTCCTGGAAGTACCGCCCCGCTTCGCACAGCCGCTCGACCGGCGGTCGCAGCACCTTCGCGTGGGCGCGCGCTTCCTCGGAGACGCGGACCGGGAGCGCCGCGATCACCTCGCGGACCGTCCGCCGGGCGCGGTCGGCCCCGGTCACGGCTTCGCGCACCGAGCCGCCCAGCGACAGCTGCACCGGACCAGGGTGCCGGGCGTCGGGCAGCTTGGCCTCCCGGGTCGCCCGCTGCCATTCGGTCGCCCGCGAGTATCGCTCGCTGAGCGTCTTGTCCTTCGCGGACTTGGCATTCGCCGCGACCGTCGTCTTGTTCTTCTCATACGCTTTCGACGCCAGCCAGAGCCCGCCGCCGATCAGCGCGATCCAGACGACGACGTTGAATCCGCCGGTCACCGCGTGGTCAACGTCGCTGTCGACGGCCGCGGCGATCAGCACCACGACGATCACGACCGCGATCGCGCATCCCAAAACGCCCCCCGCCCGGCCCGCACCGGGAGTGCGACCGCCGTCACAGCATGATGCCACGACCGCCCGGCGCGCGACGACGGCAGCGCGACCCCGAGGGAGAAGCCGGTGCAGGGACACGAACTCGACGCCTTGCTCGCCACGTCCCGGATCATCCGCACCTTCAACTGCCACTACCGCGCCGTCGACGAGCAGCAGTTCGACGCCCCGCGATTCCGCCGCGTCCTCGCGTCGGACGGGAAGATCGTGCGCCCCAACGGCGCGGAGATCTCCGGACCGGCCGACATCGCGGACAGCCACGCCCACAGCTTCGCCCGCTTCGAGGCGAGCCAGCACCTGCTCACCGGCCACGACGTCGAGCTCGACGGCGCCCCGGCCGAGGTGCGGGCGAATCTGGTCGCGATCCACCTGGGGAAGGATCGCCCGGTCACCGTGCGGATGGAGGACCGCGCGTTCCCCGCGGACCTGAGCCAGACCGGGCACGGCTGGCGGATCACCGAAGTCCGGACCCGGATCCTGTGGCGGACCGGGTACTTCGGGGAGTTGGCGCAGACTCGCTGACCTGTCGGACGCGTCAGCGCTTCAGCGCCCGGTACCGATTGATCAGCGCGGCGACCAGATCATCCGGCCGGAGCTGGAACGGCTCGCCCCGCCAGCGGCGGGAACGGTTGCCCCGGATCTGGCACGCCCCGGCCGCGTAGCGCCGTTTCGCCATCGTCAATCCCGGTCGAACGCGGCGGTGAAGGTCGGGGCCAGCCGCTTCAGTTCGGCTTGCTGTTCCTCGGCGGTCGCGAGCCAGCCCGCGGCGGTGAGCGCGAGCACGCGGTCGCCGTGCGCGAGCACCAGGACGCACCCGGCCACTCGCGCGTTGAACTGACCGCAGAAACCAAGGTGCGGGTCGGTGACCCCGGGGAGCGAAAACCGCGACTTCACCGCGAGTCGCCGCTCCTCGACCACCGCCACCCCGCAGTTCAGCGCGGCACGGAGGCCGGAGACGACCTGTTCGCCGGAGAAACCCCGGTACTCGGCGAGCAGTTGCCCGATCTCCATCTGGTCGGTCACGGACACCGCCTGCGCCCCGTTCCGCGCGGCGGAATCCCACGGCTGGTCCGCGCCGCACGCCCGCACGATGCGCGGCGGAGCGCCGGGGCCGACGACCAAGGGTGCCCGTTTCCGCTGGCTGCGGACCCGCGCCGCGGATAATTGCGCTTCGCTCGGCAGATACTTCGTGAGGTCTTTCGCGACCGGGGCGGCCGAAGCCGGCACCGGCGCCGAACTGACCGCGGAACTGGATGGCGGGCCCGCAGTCGGAGCCGCTTCCGGCGGCTCCGCGGCGCACCCCGCGAGAAGCAGGACAAGACCGGTCACCGCGAGCGATACACGCATAATCCTCCCCATTACGGGAGAAAAATCGCCGGACTCCGGTCCAGCGTTACGCACCCGCCCAACCCCGCCAGGTCCGCACCTCCGTGACCACCACCGCGTGCTCCGGCGGCCGCTCGGCGTACTGCGGATATTTCGAGGCCAACCACCCGGCATACGAGTCCCGCGACGCCTCGGCGACCACTCGCGCCACCCCGTCCGCGCGGGCCCACCACAACCGCGACCAGTCCTCGTCGTACTGGTCGACCAGGAACGACACCGCCGGGTTCTCCGCGATATTCGCCAGCCGCCGCAACGACGTCNGACGTCGTGGTCTTCGGCTTGTGGTCGACCGCGAAGACGACCGTGTCCTCGCGCACCGCGAAGGTCACCGGCACCAGGTGCGGGACCCCGCGAGCGTCCGCTGTGGCCAGCCGGGCCACCCGCGCCACCGCGAACCGGGCCCGGGTTTCCGCAGCGGACAGTCGCATACGGGCTCAGTCCAGCGCGGGGGAGTCGAGGGTCAGCGTGCCCAGTTCGGTGTCGAGCGAGGCCGAAACCCCGAGCGGCAGCGTCGGCGACCCCGCCACGTGCCCGAAACCGAACCCGCTCAGCACCGGGACCCCGAGCGGCGACAACCGTTCCGCCAGCAGTTCACGGACCTCCGCCGGGTCGCCGCACGCCGCCCACGAACCCAGCACCACCCCGCGCACGCCGTCGAACCAGCCGGAGCGCAGCAGCTGCGTCACCATCCGGTCGATCCGGTACGGGCTCTCGGTGACGTCCTCCAGCAACACGATCCCGCCGCGCGCGGACCCCTGCTCAGCCGTGCCGACACCGGACGCGAGCAGCGACAGGTTGCCGCCCACCAGCACGCCCAGCGCACGGCCGGGCACCACCACGTCCGGCTCCCGCGCCCGCAGGACCCGAGCGTGGTCCGGCTCGAACAACGTCCGCCGCAGGTGTTCCGCCGCGGGTTCGTCGAACAGCACGCTCGCGGGCATCGGCGAAAGCAGCGTCGCGAGGTCCAGATGCGTGTGCACGGCCCGGTGCAGCGCGGTCGCATCGCTCGACCCGGCCAGCGCCTTCGGACCGGCGGCCCGCAACGCCGCCCAATCCACCAGGTCGATCATCCGCTGCGTCCCGTAGCCGCCGCGCGCCGCCAGCACGCACCGGACCTCCGGGTCCAGCCAGGCCTCGGCGAACTCCGCCGCCCGCGCCTGGTCCGGCGCCGACAGGTAGGACTGCCCCGAAGCCCGCACTCCCGCGCCGACCCGCACCTTCACGCCCCAGCCGCTCAGCACCGGCAACGCGGCGTCCAGCAGGTCCTGCGGCACCGGCCCGGACGGCGCGACGAGCGCGACGGTGTCCCCGGCGGAGAGCCTGGCGGGCCTCACCGGGACAGCTCCAGCCGCGGCACGTCCGGCGTCTCGAAGCCGAACACCTGGCCGTAGAAGGAAAGTTCCGCCTCCAGCGCGGCGACGATCGTCTCCGCCTTCCGGAACCCGTGCTGCTCGCCCTCGAACCGCAGGTACGCGTGCGGGATCCCGCTGCCGTCGATTTCGGAGACGAACCGGTCCGCCTGCTCCGGCGGGCAGATCTCGTCCTCCAGGCCCTGGAGGAACAGCACCGGCCCGGCCAGCGCGCCCACGTGCGTCATCGGCGAGCGCTCCCGGTACCGGTCAGCGGCCTCCGGATCCGGGCCGACCATGCTGACCAGGTACTGCGACTCGAAGTCGTGCGTCTCGCCGCCCTCGCCGGTCCAGCCCGCGAAGTCGAGGATCGGGAACTTCACCGTCGCCGCCGCGTAGGTGCGGGTCGTCGTGATCGACGCGGCCGAGGTGAACCCGCCCGCGCTGCCGCCCCGGATGCCCAGCCGCGCCCGGTCGGCGATCCCTTCCGCGACCAGCGCTTCGGCGACCGCCGCGCAGTCGCGCACGTCCACCACGCCCCACTGCTCCCGCAGCCGCTCGCGGAACGCCCGCCCGTATCCGGTGGAGCCGCCGTAGTTCACCGCGACGACGCCGATGCCGCGGCTGGTGAAGTACGCGAAGTCCAGGTCGAGCGATTCGTCGCTGTGCCCGGTCGGCCCGCCGTGCACATGCACCAGGTACGGCGGCAGTTCGCCTTCCGGCGCGGCGAAGTCCGGGTTCGCCGGAGGGAACACGTACGCCGGGATCTCCGCACCGTCCGGTCCGGTGAACACGCGCTCGTGCGGCACCGGCAGGTACTGCGCGGGCGGCAGCGAGGCCGGCTGCGGAGTGCGGGCGCGCCACTTCCCGGTGTCCGGGTCCAGCACCACGACCGCGCTCTCGTGCCGGGGCCCGCCCGCGATCCCGGCGATCCCGTCCGGCGTCGCGGCCAGCCCGCTCGACGACCACACGGTCAGCTCGGTGTCGACGCGCGTCACCGAACCGTCGCGCTCGTCGAGAATCGCCAGCTTCCCGGAGTCGAGGACCGCGTGCTTCCCGCCGCCCAGCGGAGCGAACCAGCTGGTGCCGAGCTTCCACATCGGCCCGCCCAGTTCGCGTTCCGCCGGCGCGAGATTGACGGCCGAACCGTCGAGCCCGACCCGGTGCAGGTTCCACCAGCCGTCCGGGTCGGCGAGCACGAGCAGCTGATCGGCGGACTCCCACGCCACCTGGCACACCGCGACCTTCGGCCCGCCCGCCAGCACGCGCGCGTTCCCGAACGACCCGTCGGCCGCCACCGGCGCGACGAACAGCTCGGTCCCGTCCCACGGCATCGCCGGGTGGTCCCAGGCGATCCACGCGGCGTGCGCGCCGTCCGGCGACAGCTGCGGCGCGGTGAAGAAGCGGTGCCCTTCCGCGAGCACTCGTTCGGGGGAGCCGTCCAGCGGGATCGCGACCAGCTCGCGGGAGATGTCGGTGCGCCGAGGCCCGGTGCTGCGCTCGCGGACCGCCCACACCTCGCCCTCGCGGCCGGGCCGGAGGTCGCCGTACCGGACGCCCTGCGGCGTGGCCGGTTCCGGGGTCAGCGGGGTGACTTCGCCGCCTGTGCCGGTCTTGAGGGCATACACCCGCTGATCGGCCCAATGCGTGAACACCACGACGCCGCCGACCGCGAGCCACGGCCGTCCGCCGTACTCGTGCACCCGGTTCCGGACGTTCCACGGCGCGGGCAGCACGTCCTCGACACCGCCGTCGGGAAGCGCGCGCACGAGCGCGACCCGACCGCCCTCGGCAGGTCGCGCCTCCGCCCACCAGAGCGCGCCGTCGACCGCGGCGAGCCATTGCGCGCCGCCGCCTGCGGCCGCGGCGTCCGCGGCGGTGACGGGAGAGGTCCAGGTTCCATGAGGAGAGATGCGAGGCACCCGGAAAGCGTAACGAGGATCCGCTGCGTGTCCGGATCCGCACGCACCGCGCAGGAATCGCGCGCGAAGGTCCCTCAACCCGGGGCGGCGGATGCCGATCATGCGTGCGTGGCCTAGGGTCGAAGACGCTATGTCACGCGTAATCCACGTCTTCCGCAAGCCCGACCGGTTCGTGGCCGGCACGGTCGGCGAGCCCGGCGACCGCACCTTCTACCTCCAGGCGACGGAGGACGTGCGGACGATCAGCGTCACGATCGAAAAACAGCAGGTCGTCGTCCTCGCGGAGCGGCTCGGGTCGCTCCTGGAGGAGGTCGCCAGCCGGTTCGGGGCCGACGTGCCCAGCCACGCCCCCGACGACGAGGTCGACACGGACCCGCTCACGGTGCCGGTCGAGGAGGAGTTCCGGGTCGGCACGATGGGGCTCGGCTGGGACGCCGACTCCGGAGCGGTCGTCGTGGAGCTGCTCGCGATCACCGAGGGCGAAATCGACGAGACCGTCGNAGACCGTCGTGCTCGACGACACCGAGGAAGGCCCGGACGCGGTCCGCGTGTTCCTCACCCCGGTCGCCGCCCGCGCCTTCGCCGAGCGCGCCGACCGCGTCGTGAACGCCGGCCGCAAGCCGTGCCCGCTGTGCGGCGAACCGCTCGACCCGGCCGGGCACATCTGCCCGCGGCAGAACGGGTACCGGCGCGACGTCGACGTGACCGAGGACTGAGGGCGGCCGTGGCGACCACCGCGCCAGGGCCCGCCGACCCCGCCGCCCGCGATTTCGTCTCCCGCGGCCGCATCGACGTCGAGGGCAGGCTGGTCGACGCCTCCAACGTGACGCTGTTCTGCGCGATCGAACTCGACGGCGTCACCGGCCGCGTCGTGTACAAGCCGGTGTCGGGGGAGCGGCCGCTGTGGGACTTCCCGGACGGCACCCTCGCCGGGCGCGAGGTCGCCACCGCGATGATCTCCGACGCCTGCGGCCTCGGCGCGATCCCGCCGACCGTGCTGCGCGACGGCCCGTTCGGGCCCGGCATGGTGCAGCTGTGGGTCGAGACCGACGAGGAAACCGAAGTGGTCGACGTCTGCGCGCCGGAAGAAGTGCCCGAGGGCTGGCGCACCGTACTGCACGCGCACGACCGGCTCGGCGAACCGGCGGTGCTCGTCCACGCCGACCACCCGGACCTGCGCGAACTGGCGGTCCTCGACATCGTCGTCAACAACACCGACCGCAAGGGCGGGCACCTGCTGGCCGGGACCGACGGCCGCGTCTACGGCGTGGACCACGGCATCTGCCTGCACACCGACCCGAAGCTGCGCACCGTGCTGTGGGGCTGGATCGGCGAGGACCTGCCCTCCGACGCCGTCGAGAAACTGCGGAAGCTCCGCGCGGACCTCGACGGCCGCCTCGGCGCGGAACTCGGCGAGCACCTGACCGCCTTCGAGATCCGGGCGCTCTCGCAGCGCACCGACTACCTGCTCGCCGAGGCGGTGTTCCCCGAGCCCGGCGACGACTGGCGCGCGATCCCCTGGCCGCTGTTCTGATGGCGGCCCTGATGGACGCCGCCGCCCGCGCCCGCCTCGTCAACCGGTTCGGTCCGGCCGCCGAAGCCTGGTGCGACGCGCTGCCCGCGCTCGTCGACCGGCTCTGCGGTCATTGGGGCCTCACCGTGTCCGAGGCCCGGCCCGGCAACACCGGCCGCACCCTGCTCTGCCGCGACGGCGAGGGCGCGCTGAAGGTGCTCAAGCTCTGCCCGGACCGCGCGATCGCGACCGCCGAGGCGACTGCTTTGGGCTCCTGGGCCGGGCTGTCGCGGGTCGTGCAGATCCTCGACGCCGACCTCGACCACGGCGCCGTGCTGCTCGAAGGACTCGAACCCGGAGACACGTTCACCGAACGCGGCGCCGACGTTCCCTGGGACCAGATCGGCGAACTGCTCGCCGACGTCCACGGTGTTCCCGCCGCCGGGCCGTTCCCGACCCAGCTCGAACGCGTCCGGTTCATGTTCGGCCTCGCCGAGCAACGCCTCGCCGGGTCCCCGGCCGAAGCGCACCTGCCGCGGCAAACGCTGCGCATCGGCCTCGCCCGCGCCGAGAAACTGGCCGCCAGCGGCCCGATCGCGCTCGTGCACGGCGATCTGCATCCCGGCAACGTCCTGGACGCCGGACCGGAACGCGGAGCGGTCGCGATCGACCCGCGGCCGTGCGTCGGCGACCCGGCCTTCGACGCGGTCGACTGGGCGGTGCTGCCGATGGCCGACGGCGCCGCGGTCGAGGACGGGATCGCCAACCTTCCGCACCTCGACGGCGACCGGGTCCGCGCGTGGTGCGTCGCGCTCGCCCCGCTGGTCGCGATGGGCCCGCTCCGCCGCGGCGGACCGACGCCGTTCACGGACGCGGTGCTGCGGATGGCAGGCTGAGCCGGAACGGGCCGTCGAGGAACAGAGCCCGAAGACCAGGGGATGGGCGTGTCGAGCCCACCGGCTAACCCCGAGCGACCTCGGCGGTGTGCGCGGGGGTGTAGCGCTCGCCCCGCACCTGGTCGCTCAGCGGCTCCAGCGCGGCCAGTGCCTCGGCGTCCAGGGCGAGTTCCAGCGCGGCCGCGTTCTGCTCCAGCCGGACCGGGCTGCGGGTGCCCGGAATCGCCGCCACCGCCACGCCGAGCCGCTCGGCCTGGGCGTACACCCAGGCCAGCGCCACCTGAGCGGGGGTGGCGCCCAGCCGGTCGGCCACCTCGCGCACGGTCCGCGCGATCTTCTCGTTGGCTTCGCCCGCGTCGCCGGCGAAGCGGGGATTGGTGCGCCGGAAGTCCTTCTCGCCCAGCGCGGAGCGGTCCAGGGCACCGGTCAGGAACCCCCGCCCCAGCGGCGAGTAGGGCACCAGCCCGACCCCCAGCTCGGCCATCACCG
Source organism: Amycolatopsis sp. M39 (assembly GCF_001651785.1). NCBI lineage: Bacteria > Bacillati > Actinomycetota > Actinomycetes > Pseudonocardiales > Pseudonocardiaceae > Amycolatopsis > Amycolatopsis sp. M39. The sequence goes on along the minus strand of NZ_LWSF01000019.1, from coordinate 70,794 downwards.
GGGTGAGCGCCTCGACGTCGCGCGTCCACAGCGAGTACTCGCTCTGCACTGCGGCGATCGGGTGCACCGCGTGCGCCCGGCGCAGCAGGTCGCCGTCGACCTCGGAAAGGCCCAGATGCCGGACCTTGCCCGCCTCGACCAGTTCGGCCATCGCCCCGACGGTCTCCTCGATCTCCACGTCCTGGGGCGGACGGTGGGCGTAGTACAGGTCGATCACGTCGACGCCCAGCCGCAGCAGCGAGGCGTCGCAGGAGCGCAGCACGTAGTCGCGGGCACCGCGGATGCGCCGCGCCCGGTCGCCGGCGCTGCGGTCGATGCCGAACTTCGTGGCCAGCTGCACCTGGTCCCGGCGGCCGTGGACGGCCCGGCCCACCAGCACCTCGTTGTGCCCGGCGCCGTAGGCGTCGGCGGTGTCCAGGAACGTGACGCCCAGCTCCAGGGCCCGGTCGATGGTGGCCATGCCGCCGTCCCAGTCGGCGGCGCCGTAGCTCTCGCTCATCCCCATGCACCCCAAGCCCATCGCGCTGACGGGAAGGCCGGACGAGCCGAGCGTGGTTCGGGTGATCATGCGCGGACACTCCTCCTGCCCGGCGGACCGGGCGGCACCTCGACGGCTGACGAACGCCGACGCTAGGACCTGGAGCGCGCTCCACGTCAAGCCGGAGGATCAGCCCCGGCGTGGCGGCGGGACGCCCCGGCGCTGCGCCGATAACGTGCCCGACCGTGCGCTATCACGACGTGCTGTCCGGCCCCCGCAAGCGGAAGGTGCCGGAGGTCCCGGCCGAACCAGGGCTCGTGGTCGAAGACCCGGCCAGCGGTTACTGCGGCGCGGTGGTGAAGATCGAATACGGCAACGTCGTCCTCGAAGACGCCAAGGGCCGCCACCGGGTGTTCCCGCTCGCGCCCGCCGCGTTCCTGCTGGAAGGCAAACCGGTCACGCTCGTGCCGGTCAGGAAGGCCGCCGCCCCCGCTCGGCAGGTGTCGGCGTCCGGCTCGGTCCGGGTGCGGGGCCTGCAGGCCAGGGTCGCGCGCGACTCCCGGATCTGGGTCGAGGGCAAGCACGACGCGGAACTGGTCGAACGCGTCTGGGGACACGACCTGCGCGTCGAGGGCGTCGTCGTGGAACCGCTCGACGGCGTCGACGTGCTCGCCGACCGGATCGCCGAATTCGGCACCGGACCCGGCCGCAGGCTCGGCGTCCTCGTCGACCACCTCGTCGCGGGCAGCAAGGAGTCCCGGCTGGTCGGGCAGATCCGCGACGAGCAGGTGCTCGTCACCGGCCACCCCTACATCGACGTCTGGCAGGCGGTGAAACCCGCGTCGGTCGGCATCCGCGCCTGGCCGGAGATCCCGCGCGGCGTCGAGTGGAAGACCGGCATCTGCGACGCGCTCGGCTGGGGCGAACCGTACGAGGGGTGGCAGCGCGTCCTCGCCGGGGTGCGCAGCTTCCGCGATCTCGAAACGCCGCTGATCGGGGCGGTGGAACGGCTCATCGACTTCGTGACCGAACCGGGCACCGCCCCCAGTGACGCTCCGTAGTGTCCGGTATGCCGGAAAGATCCAAGGTCACGCGTCGGTCACGTCAGGTAGCTTGCCCGGTGCGAAGCGATGCGATCTGAGAGCATGAGGGCATGGCAGCGGCTCTGATCTGGCTGATTCTCGGCATCGTCCTGATGATCGCGGAGGTGATCTCCGGGGACTTCGTGCTGATCATGCTCGGCATCGGAGCGTTGCTCGGAGCCGGCTCGGAAGCGCTGACCGGCAACGTCTACATCGACCTCGCCGTGTTCGCGGTCAGCTCGGTCGGGCTGATCGCACTGGCCCGCCCGGCGCTCAAACGCCGCTTCCTCGCCGGGTCGGGTGTTCCCACGGGCATCGACGCGCTGGTCGGATCCCGGGCCGTCGTGGTGTCCACTGTGGACTACGATGCCGGCCAGGTGAAAATCGGCGGCGAGGTGTGGTCGGCGCGCGCCGTGCACGAATCCCAGCCGCCGATCGCCCCGGGCACCAGCGTCACGGTCGTCGAGATCTCCGGCGCCACGGCGGTGGTGGACATCGTGTCGTGAGGCGCCGTCCGAGGAAAAACGGTACTAGGTAAGGGGAAACGCTCTTGTCGACAATAGCGATCGTCGTGGTCGCGCTGCTGGCTCTGTTCGTCATCATCACCGTGGTCAAGGCGATCATGGTGGTGCCACAGGCCCAGTCGGCGGTGATCGAGCGGCTCGGCCGGTTCCGCACGGTCGCTTCGCCCGGCCTGACCTTCCTCGTGCCGTTCCTGGACAAGGTGCGCGCGCGGATCGACCTGCGCGAGCAGGTCGTCTCGTTCCCGCCGCAGCCGGTGATCACCGAGGACAACCTGACGGTGAACATCGACACCGTCGTGTACTTCCAGGTCACCGACTCGCGCGCCGCGGTCTACGAGATCTCGAACTACATCATCGGCGTCGAGCAGCTCACCACCACCACGCTCCGCAACGTGGTCGGCGGCATGAGCCTGGAAGAAACGCTGACCTCCCGCGACGCGATCAACAGCCAGCTGCGCGGCGTGCTCGACGAGGCCACCGGCCGCTGGGGCATCCGCGTCGCCCGCGTCGAGCTGAAGGCGATCGAGCCGCCGCCCTCCATCCAGGACTCGATGGAGAAGCAGATGCGCGCCGACCGGGAGAAGCGCGCGATGATCCTCACCGCCGAAGGCCAGCGGGAATCGTCGATCAAGACGGCCGAAGGCCAGAAGCAGAGCCAGATCCTCGCCGCGGAAGGCCAGAAACAGGCCGCGATCCTCGCCGCCGAAGCGGAACGGCAGTCGCGGATCCTGCGCGCGCAGGGTGAACGGGCCGCCCGCTACCTCCAGGCACAGGGCCAGGCGAAGGCGATCGAGAAGGTGTTCGCCGCGATCAAGGCCGGCCGGCCGACGCCGGAGGTCCTCGCCTACCAGTACCTGCAGACGCTGCCGCAGATGGCGCAGGGCGACGCCAACAAGGTCTGGATGATTCCCAGCGACTACGGCAAGGCCCTCGAAGGGTTCGCCCGGGCGCTGGGTGCTCCCGGAGACGACGGCGTGTTCCGGTACGAGCCGCCGCAGGACGACAGCCCGGCCAAGCCGGATCTCGAGGACGAGGAGGTCGCCAGCTGGTTCGACACCAGCAGCGACCCGAAGGTCGCCGAGGCGGTCGCGGCCGCGGAAGCGGTGGCGCGCAAGGAAGTCGAGGGCCCGTTGGGGGCTTCCTCCGGCGAGTCCCGGCGGGCGATCGGCGGGGCTCCGGCGAAACCCGAGGCTCCCGCGCCCGAGCGGGAAGAGGAACCGCCCGCACCGCCGGAGCGGCCGCAGCCCAGTGCACCGCCGCCCGCTCAGCAGCAGCAACAGCAACAGCAGTCGCTCCCGCAGCCGCCGGCCGGGCCGCCGCCGGGCGGGCCTTACCAGGGGCCGCCGCCGCAGCAGTTCGGCGGCCCGCAGGGGCCTGGGCCGGGAAGCGGGCCGTTCCCGCAGCAAGGGCCGTTCGGCGGGCCGCAGGGCGGGCCGCCGCCGCAGCGCTGATTGCGTGACACAAAGGGGCTGCCACTCCGATTTTCGGGGTGGCAGCCCCTTTTTCGTGCGGTTCAGCGGGTGTACACGCCGACGTCGTCGATGTCGGCCTTCGAGCGATCAGGCAATGCGATCACGCACGCCACAGTCACCACGACCGACGCGACGATGTAAATCGAGATCGAGTACGGCGTGCCGGTGGTGTGCAGCAACCAGGTCGCCAGCAACGGTGCGGGACCGCCCGCGAACACCGATGCCAGCTGATATCCCAATCCCGCGCCGCCATAGCGCAGATGCGTCGGGAAACTTTCGCCGATCAGCGCCGCCTGCGGGCCGTACTGCATCGAGTGCGCCACAAGGGACACGATGATGGCCACGAAGATCATCGCGTGGCCGCTGTGGGTCAGGACGGTGAAGTACGGGAACGCGATCACTCCGGTCAGCACCGCGCCGGTCAGGTACACCTGTTTGCGGCCGATCCGGTCGGAGAACTGGGAGAACAGCGGGATCAGCACCAGTTCTGCCGCGGCGCCGACCAGGACCGCGTTGAGCACGAACGTTTTGCCGAATTCCGGTCGTTGCACGACATAGACCAGGACATAGCTGGTGAACAGGTAGAAGGGCATCTGCTCGCTGAAGCGCAAGCCGGCCGACAGCAGGATTTCCCGCCAGTGGTGCCGCACTACGTCCTTCACCGGGGCTTTCGAGGTGCGCTTGGCCGCGACTGCCGCGGCGAACATCGGCGTCTCCAGGATGCGCAGCCGGATGACCAGGCCGATCGCCACCAGGACCAGGCTCAGCAGGAACGGGATTCGCCAGCCCCACGAGGAAAAGGCGTCCGGCGACAGGGTTGCCGACAGCAGGGTCATCCCGCCGGTGCCCAGCACGAGTCCGACCGGGACGCCGACTTGCGCGAAACTCGCCAGCAGGCCGCGTCGTCGCTGATCGCCCCATTCCATGGCCAGCAGCACCGATCCGCTCCACTCGCCGCCGATCGCGATGCCTTGCACCAGGCGCAGCAGCACGAGGATCAGCGGGGCGGCGATGCCGATGGTCGCCGCCCCGGGGAGCAGGCCGACGACAGCCGAGGACAGGCCCATCAGCAGGAGCGTCACGATCAGCGTCGCCTTACGGCCGAGGCGGTCGCCCCAATGGCCGAAGATCGCCGCGCCGACCGGGCGGGCCGCGAAACCGACCGCGTAGGTCGCGAACGACTGCATGACCCCGGCGTAGGACGAGGACGCGGGGAAGAACAGATGGGGAAAGACCAACGCCGCGGCGGTGTTGTAGAGGAAAAAGTCGTACCACTCGATGGTGGTTCCGATCGAACCGGCCAAAGCCGCCCGGCGTACCTGCACCCGGCGGTCGCCGGTCGAAGCTTGGACTGACTGGGTGACCTCGTTGTCGCCTAGAGTCATGGTCGTGCACCTCTCGTGACGGTCGTCACACTACAGTGTGAACGACTGGCAGAGGTTTGACGATTCCTGACGTCTGCTCCGGACGGGTTGTTTCCGTCCGTCCGGTACACCGGACGGACCTGGATCGGGCGCCGCGCGGCCAGGACGCGCCACTACCATCACAGCTGTGACGGAGGACAAACCGCTGCGGGCCGACGCGCGGCGAAACCGCGCGAAGGTGCTCGAAGCCGCCGAGACGGTCTTCGCGGCCAAGGGCACCGGTGCGCCGACCGAGGAGGTCGCGCGCGAGGCCGGCGTCGGCATCGGCACGGTGTTCCGGCACTTCCCCACGAAAGAAGCGCTGCTGGAGGCCGTGCTCTACGCGCGGCTGCACCGGTTCGTCGACGAAGCCGACGCGGTCGTCGCGCAGAACGCCGAGGACGCCGGGTCCGCGTTCTTCACCTTCCTCACCAGCTGGATCGAGATGTCCAGCGCCAAAAACGCTTACTTCGAGGCACTCACCTCGGCCGGAGTGTGCGTCCCCAGCACCGGTTCGGTGATCGGGGAGCGGCTGCGCGAGTCCCTCGGCGTGCTCCTGCGCCGTGCCCAGGACAGCGGCGCGGTCCGGCGCGACGTCACCACCACCGAGCTGATCCCGGTGATCATCGGCACCGCGAAGGCAGCCGAGCACGTCGGGTCCGACCGCGAACTGCGGGACCGCACCATCGCGATTCTGTTCGACGGTCTCCGCACCTGAGGCAGCGCAGCACAGCGGCCAGCAGATCGGTGCCGAGCGAGTAGCGGACGTGCTGGCCTTGTCTCTTCGCGGTGAGCAGGCCCGCCCGGCGCAGCTCCGCGAGATCCCAGTTGTGCGCCAGTTCGCTGGTTGCGCGCCAGCGTGCGGACCAGCCGCACTGGATGCGCGAGCGCGTCGAGCCGCAGTGGCGCTGCACGCGTCCCCGTGTGGTCGGCTGCGATCTTCGTGGTCGCGTTGCAAGTGCCGGTCACCGTCCTGCTGTCGCGGATCTCCCGGCGGAGCGCGCTCGGGGCTGGGGGAGTCGTGCTGACGGTGTCGTACCTCGGTTTCCTCGCGGCTGCCCTGCTCGGCTCCGGCGGGGCAGCACCCGCGATCGCGGCGGTTTCGGTGGTCTGCACCATCGGCGAGATCATCCACGCGCGGGCAGCGCCACCCGGCCCGCGCTTGCTCGGCCGGGTATCGGACTGGCCGCGTCTCCGGCCGTGCTCATCGCGCTCGCTCCGCTCGGCCGGATGCGCTCTGGGGCAGGCTCGCCGGGGCGACGCTGCTGTCCGCGGGCGCCGTGACCAGGGCAGGGGAGCCGGGCCTAAACTAAGCTGATGACCAACCGCTTAGTCTGTATTGGCGATTCGTTCACCGAAGGCGTCGGGGACGACGATCCGTCCGCGCGCAACGGGGTGCGCGGCTGGGCCGACCGGGTCGCCGAGGTGCTGGCCGCCGGCGAGCCGGGCTTCCGCTACGCCAATCTGGCGGTGCGCGGGAAGCTCCTGCCGCAGGTGCTGAACGAGCAGGTCGAACCGGCTTTGGCGATGAAGCCGGACCTCGTCACCGCCTACGCGGGCGGCAACGACCTGATGCGGCCGCGGGTCGACATCGACAGCGTCGCCGACTCCTACGAGCGCGCCGTGGCCCGGTTCCGCGCGGCCGGCGCCCAGGTGCTGCTGTTCACCGGGGTCGACGGCGTGGAAGACGCGTTGTTCCGGCAGATCCGCGGCCGGGTCGCGATCTACAACGAACACGTGCGCGGCATCGCGGCGCGGCACGAGACGCTGCTGGTGGACATGTGGTCGATGCGCCAGCTGCGCGACCGTCGCATGTGGTCTCCGGACCGGCTGCACCTGAATGCCGCCGGGCACACCGAAATCGCCATCGCCGTCCTCGACGCGCTGGGCGTGCAGCACGGTCTCACGCACGCCGCGCTGGAACCGCGCCCTCGTCTGTCCACACGGGAACAGCGGGCGGCGAACCTCCGCTGGGGACGGGAGCATGCGCTGCCGTGGATCGGTCGACGCCTGCGCGGCGAATCCTCCGGTGACACGATCGCCCCGAAGTACCCGGAACTGCGGTCGTTCGACGAGACCGTCTAGCCCGCGAGCTGCCGCGCGCGATGGCCGGCGACGTTGACCCGTGTGCCGCAGCGAGTGGAACAGAACCGCCGACGCCCGTTGCGCGACGTGTCCACGAACGCAACACCGCACCCCTCGCGCGCGCACACGCCGAGACGGTGCGGCTCCTCGCACACCAGATGCGCGAGCCCGCCCGCCGTGTAGGCGTAGAACCGCTCGACCACGCCCGCACCCTCGCTGGAGTAATGCAGATGCGGCGCTTTCCCGTCGTGGCTGGCGATGTTCGGCCGGCAAGCAGCGACGGCGAGCAGCTCGTTGAGCAGATCGATCCGCTCGGCTGTCGTTTCCGCGACGAACACCTGATGCAGCCGCCGCCCCCACGCGAGAATCCGCTCCGCCTCGTCCGCGGTGATGCGGGGCAGCACCATGTCGCGCGCCTGCCCCGCAGCGCGCACCTCGGCGGCCGTGCTGTCGTCGCGCTGGGCAAGAGTCGCCAGGTCGGCGGCTACCTGCGCGCCCGCGCCGCCGTAAGGGTTGAAGTGCACTCGTCCATTACAGCACAAGTCTTCTTCCCCGGAAAATAAGATTGACGCATAGCTTCGCCGTAGGTGAAGATGATTTCAGCACAGCGGATGAAGGAGCGGTCATGACGAACATGCGGGAGAGGCGAGGCCAGTATCCGGCCGCCCTCCGCGCTGTCCGGTGTTCGCCGCTTCAGCAGCGCCCAACCGGCCGAAAAGACGGCCGCTTGGGCGGTATCGCTCCCTGACCTGACGCAGCAGCCGCCGCGCACCGGGAGCCGTCCGTCGGGAAACCGATCCGGACGGCTTCTCTCGTCAGGGCCTCCGAACGCATTCAATTCTCGTCGCATTTCGCGACGGCATTTCCCTGCTGCCCATTTCACGGCGGCGGTTCTTTGACAACTGCACAGCGGAGCAAGACATTTCCGAGACTCGTCCCCGTCGCCTCACCCGCGGCCAGGACGAGCGCCGCCGGACCCGCACGGTGAAGACGGGGCGGCGGCCGCCCCACCCGGCTGTAACCCGGGCGCCCTTTCGGGGCAGTGAGGGTTCGACTCCCTCCTTCACCACTGCGCCCGGTCCAGGGCGCGTCCTGCGGCCGTGGCGAACTCGGCGGACACGTCGGTCTTCCCCACCGAAGAGGACGGTTCGATGCCCTCCGGCCGCTCGCGGTCCGGCACTGTCGCGGTGCCGGACGCACACCCCTGTAGCTCAGTTGGACAGAGCGCCGCACTACGAATGCGGAGGTCCCAGGTTCGAATCCTGGCCGGGGTACGGGCCCGGCGCCGAGGGGGCGCCGGGGCTTTCCGCCGCGGACCGCATCCGGATGCGAGGGGCACCGGCGACCCCGCCTGGTTCGGGACCAGGAGCCACCGCGTTCGACCCGCGGGCATCCGACTTCGTCAGCCCTCGCTCCCGGTTGGTGTAACCGGCAGCATCGTGGACTTTGGATCCGCGAGCCCAGGTTCGAATCCTGGACCGGGAGCCGATGCCCGTTCGTCCAACGGGCAGGACGCGGAAGCCGAGGTTCGAACCCTCGACGGGCAGCAACCCCGCCTCCTCTCGGGCCGTTGGCTCAATCGCGCGTTACCCGGCGGGTTCGGGGTTCGCATCCCTGGCGGCCCACTCCGCCCCCGTGGTCCAACGGATACGACGCCGGCGTCCGAAGCCGGGAACGCAGGTTCGACTCCTGCCGGGGGCACGATTGCCGCGCGACCTGATGATGGCCGATCTCGACGAGGCCGTTCGCTGGCCTGCGCGCGCTGGTCGAACAGCCGGAGGCCGAGCAGGCAGCGGCGGCCCGGGAGAGCGGGTGGTCGTGGCCGGGACATCGCCGTCCGGCTCGGCGTCGCCAAACAGACCGTGCACCGCCGCACCGAGAGGGCCTGATGGTCCGCGGAGATCACCCTCAACTGAGCCAAGTCATGGGCCGGGCGATCGCCTTGGCGCATGGCCTCGAACATCCGCGTACCGGCAGGCCACGGAGCGGCCGAAGAAGCGTCCGCGGGGCCGTTCTTGCATCCCGCAGGCACCGGCGCGGCCGCCGACCGGGCAGCCCTGGGGATCGATCTCCGAGGCCTGACCGGGACAGCGCTGGACCGACCGCCCGCACGCGAACCGTCGCTGCCGGAAGCCGCCGCTCGGGCTGGACACACAGGCGGCCTGCGAAGCATCCCTGCGGCTCGCGCGCGCTTGCGGGGAGCGGGAGCACCGGACCGAGCATCTCGCCTTCGTGCTGGTCACGCTGGATCCCGGCGCGTCCTGGGGCTTCGGCGTCGCAGGCGTGGATCAGCGGGCCGTGCTCGCCGATCCCACCGCGCAATCCGGTGCTCCGAGTCGAACGACGGCTCGGCCAGCGGGTCCGCCATCGCGACCTCGTGCGGCGTTACCAGCACACAACAGGACGGACCGTCTCCGCCGGGGACGCCGTCGCCGCACTCATCGCCACCTGATTTCCGTCCCCTCGGACGGCTCCCGCGCGCGGTTCGGCAACCAGCGGAGCCTCATCAGCCCTGCCAACGTGGATCGGCACCACGGCGCGCGACTGGCCTGCTTCACGACGGTCGTGGCACGGCCCGCAAAGCCGTGAGGCTCCCTCGCGGGTCTCCGACGCTCCGCTGCGCGGAGATCCGTAAGGGTTGAACTGCACTGAACCATTACCGCACGATGACGGCATGGAAGAGAACCGTTGCCCCCGCTGTGGCTGGCCCCTGGCCGAACTGCCCGCTTCCGCTGTCGTTCCCGCGTCGGCGGGCAGCCGGGCCGACTATGTGCGTTGTGTGTGCGGCAGCTGGATCGCGCGGCTCGGCGGGGTCGTCGTGGGGTCTACCCGGCCGCGCTGACTCACCAGTGTCCGGGCCGGGCCAGCCGCGGCGGGAGCTTGGTCGCAGCGTCGCCGCGGGTGGCGTTCACTTGGGACTGGGTAAGGAAAATGCTGTCGGTGAAGTCGGCTCCGCGGACGTCGGCGTCACGCAGATCCGCTCCGATCAGGTCAGCGCGGCGCAGGTCCGCGCCCCGGAGGTCGGCCGCGATCAGGCAGGCGCCGCGCAAGTTCGTGCTGCGGAGGTCCGCTCCGGCCAGTTTCGCGCCGATCAGGTCTGCGCCGCGGCGGTCCTTCTTGCGCCCGGCCCCGGTGCGCACCAGTTCGCTGGTGCGCACCAGCAGCGGGTTCACCTGAGCCCGCCGGGCGTCGACGTCGATGGCCAGCACCGCGTCCGCGTCCCCGGCGGTGATCTGTTCGAGCTCGGCGATCTCCGCGTCCAGGTCCGCGTGGATTTCGCGGGTCGCGGCCAGCGAACGCGCCTCGGCGAGGTACCAGAGCAGTTCGTGCAGATGCCGCATCACCGGGAGCGCGGCGAACATCCGCTCGCGGGTTTCCGGGGCCTCGCGCCAGCTCCGGCCGCCGAAGGTCACCTGCGAGACCTGCTGTCCGGCGCCAACGCAGTCGTACCCGGTGCAGCCCGCGAAACCCTTGGGGCGCAACCGGTCGTGGATGCCGCAGCGGAAGTCGGACAGCAGGTTCGGGCACGGGTCGCCCGCCCGCTTGTCGATGGCGAAATCAGCTGATGCGGTGAAGGTGAGCGCCACGCAGCAGAGGGCGAAACAGCTCGTGCAGTCGGTGGTCAGAGTGCGGCGGTCGGGCAAGGTCTCTCCAGCGAAGGCGGGCGAACCCGTGCAGCGTAGTCGCCGCTCAACTGCCCGCGACGACCACGACGCGTCGGCGGCGCGAACGCATCGCCAGCGCCGCGAGCACGAACACCTCCAGCTCGGGTTTGACGCCGGACAAGTCAGCGGTGCCCGCGGTGACGGTGCCGACTGTGTTTCCGGCCTCGTCGACCTGCGCGTGGTCACGACGGCCGGTCCGCCGGAAGCGCAGCGCCGAACCGCCGCTCTCGACGCTCCAGGTGCGCGTGCCCGGCCGGTGAGTGCTCGCGAGCACCGACCCGTCGGCCGCCAGCAACTGGTAGCTGCGGAACCGGCGGCGGATCCGGTAGCCGGCGCCGTCCAGCCGGAACTCGCCTCCGGACCGGCCCTCGATCACGGTGAGCGGGCGGCCGTCGCTGGTGATCTCGTACTTGGTCAAGCCGGACTTCTCGATGTGCAACATGGACAAACTCCAGCATCGCCCCGCCCGAACCGCCCGTGCCGTTTGTCATGGGTGATCATCGGCGAGGCGCCCGTACCATGATCGACATGCGCGAACCCGATCCGGACCGGTTCTCGGCCCGCCAGTGGCCGGACTGGAGCTTCTGGACGGACGCCCGCAGCGGAGGGCCCGGCCTGCGTCTCGGCCGCGTCCGGTCCGTGGTGGTCAACGGCCTGATGATGGGTTTCCTGGCCACCTGGGTCATCGCCATCGCGGACGGAAAGCACGGCCCGGTGCGCACCGGGCTCGTCTTCGGCTTCCTCGGCTGCTACGCCGTGGCGTACCTGCTGGTGCTGTGGTTCGGCCCGCTCGCGCTGCGGCGGCAGCGGATCGCGATGGTGGCGGCGATGTTCGCGCTCGGCGTCACGCCCGCGCTGATCCTCGGCTCCCCGGCGTACCTGACCGCCCTCACCTACGCGATCGCGACCGGTCTCATGCTGTTGCCGCTGCGGTTTTCCCTGCTGCTGGGCTCCGCGGCGGCCGTCGCCCAGATCGCGTGGATGCTGGCCAGGGACGGCGTCGTCGCCTGGGGCCAGGTCCTCACGCTGGTCGCCGTCACCGCGATCCTCGGCATCGTCTACGCGCTGACGTTCACCGTCGGCCATCTCCGGCTCGCTCGCGAGCAGATCCGGCGGATGGCTGTCGACCAGGAACGGCAGCGCGTCGCCCGCGACCTGCACGACGTCCTCGGCCACAGCCTTTCCACGATGACCCTGAAACTCGGCCTGACGCGGCGGATCCTGGAGACTTCGGACGACACCGACGCGGCGCTCGCCGAGATCCGGGATCTGGACGACCTGTGCCGGGAGGCCCTCTCCGACGTCCGCGCGACCGTGTCCGACTACCGCACGGTGTCGTTCGCGACCGAAGTCGCCGGTGCCCGGATGGCGTTGCGCGCCGCCGGAGTCCACGCCGAACTGCCTGCCGCCGCCGATGCCGTAGCTCCGGAACTGCAGGGCGTTTTCGGTTACGTGGTAAGGGAAGCCGTGACCAATGTGCTCCGCCATTCCGACGCGCAGCGCTGCGTCGTGCGCGTCGGCCGCGACTGGCTGGAAGTCGCCGACGACGGCACCGTCCCGGCGGAGGTCGTTCCCGGGCACGGGCTCACCGGTCTCACCGAGCGGATGGCCGAGGTGTCCGGCTCGCTCGAACACGGCCGCGGCCCGCACGGCGGCTTCCGGGTGCTGGCCCGCGGCCCGGCGACGGGAGGCGCCGCGTGATCCGGGTCCTGCTGGCCGACGACCAGGCGCTCGTGCGCGGCGCGTTGGCTTCGTTGCTGCGGATGGAATCCGACATCGAGGTGGTCGCCGAGGTCGGCTCCGGCCTCGAAGTCCTGCCCGCCGCGCAGCGGACCGCCCCGGACATCGCGCTCGTCGACGTCCAGATGCCCGGCCGCGACGGCCTCGCCGTGACCGCCGAACTGCGGCACGCGCTGCCGGACTGCCGGGTGCTGATCTGCACCACCTTCAGCCGCCCCGGCTACTTGTCGCGGGCGATGTCCGCGGGCGCGGCCGGGTTCGTGGTGAAGGATTCGCGCCCGGAGCAGCTGATCAACGCGATCCGGCGGGTCCACGCCGGCCTGCGGTTCGTGGACCCGGCGCTCGCCGCGGAATCGCTGGCCAGCGGGGCGAGCCCGCTCACCGACCGCGAGGCGGACGTGCTGCGCGCCGCGGCGGAAGGCGGAACAGTCGCGGACATGGCGCTGGCGCTGGGCCTGTCGGCGGGCACGGTGCGCAACCACCTGTCGTCGGCGATCGGGAAGACGCAGGCCCGCACGCGCGCGGAGGCGGTCCGGGTCGCCGAGACGAGCGGGTGGCTGTAGCGCGCACGCCGCGGAGAACCAGATCGAGCCAGGTCCCTGCGCGGCACCGCCGAGGTCAGGGGAGCGGCTGGTCGATCTGCTCGCGCAGGATGTCGCCGTGTCCCGCGTGCCGGGCGAACTCCTGGATCATCGCGAGCATCGTCCAGCGCATGCTGACGGTGCCCTCGCCGGGGAACTCCTTGGTTGCGTCGAGGTCGAAGCGCGCGGCGATCTCCCGCGACCGCTGGCTGGCGCGTTCGTACTCGGCGATCACGTCGGCCACGGTCTCGTCGTCGGTGACGGTGAAGGTGCCGACGTCGCGCTTCGAGTATCCGTCGCATTCGGACTCGTCGAGCCCCGCCCAGAACCGCTGAAACCAGATCCGTTCCGCCGCGGCGGCGTGCTTGACCACGGAAATCGGCGTCGACAGCGACGCGACGAGCCGTCGTCGCGCGTCGGCCTCGGACAGGCCGCGGAGGGTCTCGACCAGCGCTTCGCGGTTGCGGTCGAGCGTGTTCTCGAGCAGTGCTCGTTCGGTGCCGTCGGTGATGCGTTCAGTGGGCATGGTTCTGCTCCGTTCTCGGGCATGACTGGGGACGGCCTGACGAGGCCGGGATCGCTGAAGTGCTCGCAAGGCGAGCGCGCCTGCGCGGGCCGGAAAAGCACCGCGGGCGATGACTGTCAGCCAGTCAAACCTGGCGACGGAAGATATTCAACCACAACTCCGGCTACTCGATCTCGTCCGGCTGCTCCGCCTCCTCGGCCTCGCGAAGCCGCCGCATCTCGTCGAGTTCCGCCTGCCGCGCACTCAAGCGAGCCCGCAGTTCCGCCAGCTCAGCGTGCAGCGGAGCCAGCGTTTCGGCGTACGCCTTGGTCGCCTGGCTCACCTGCGCAGCGGACTCCGCGACCCGCTGATCGGCCGCCAGCTGCACGCCGCGCACCCGTTTGTCCGCCTCCGCGGCCTGCTCGCGCAGCCGCTGCTCCTGCTCCCGCATCCGGCTCTCGTGCTCGACGGTCAGCGATGCCCGAAGCTCCTGCTGCGCTTCCGCCGCCGTGCGGCGCGCCTGTTCCAGATCCTCGACCGCCGTCGCGCGCAACGCCGAGATCTCGCGCTGCAACGCCGTGACCCGGTCATGCGCGGCCGCCGCCTGTTCGAGCGCCCGCTGCCGGTTGTTCTCGGCTTCATCGCGGACCGCGAGCGCGGTTTCCTGTGCTTTCCTTGCCGCGACAGCGCTGGCGAGCGCAGCGTCACGCTCCTCACGGTCCACTTCGGACTGTTTCCTGGCCGCTGCCTCAGCCGCGCGCGCCTCCTCCGCATCGGTTACCGCGTGCGCGCGCTCCGCGTTCGCCACCCGGACCTGCTCCAACGCCTCGTCGCGAGCGGCTTCGGCCTCCTCCCGCGCTTTGAGGGCCGCCGCGGTCTGGTCGGTGACGTGCGTGCGCAGCGCCGACAGCTCCGCGTGCAGCGGATCCAACGCCGAGAGCGCCGACCCGAGCTGCTCGTCGAGCGCCCGGGTGTCGAGCTGGGTCATCGGCTGGTCGGGTCCGTAGACGGTCACCCAGATTTCGCGCTGCTCGTCGAGCATCGCGCACGTGACGACCTTCGCGCCCCACCTCCCGTACCGCTCCGGGTCGGCCGGACAGTACGGCGTCGGCCGCCCGCCTTGCCGGGGGATAGGCGGCAGCGGCCGGCCGCAGTACGCGCATCCCGCCTCGTCTCCGGCGGCCAGTGCCCGCACGGTCGCCTCCCGGCGTTCCTCCCGGCTTCCGCGCCGGATCGGCGGCCCCATCGCCTCCATCAGTGCCCCTTTCCGCAGGTGAGACCCACTCTACCGTTAGGGTATTAAAACCGAAACATAAGGTATCGGTAATTAAACGAAAACTGGAAGACGACCACGGGAGTTCACTATCATATGGATAACTGAGATTATTCATATAGTCGTAGCGCAGACCGCTTCGAGAACCCCCAGAAGGGGTGTCCCGCCTGTTCTGAGCCAGGCAGGACACCCGGACCCGATGTCAGCCGCACTTGGTAGCGACGCCGGCGGTCGCTCCGTCCTGCAGGTAGTAGGCGGCCACATAGCCCTGCTTGTAGGTGTCGCCCAGCTCGCGGACCCCAGCTGCCGTTGCCTTCGATGTTCGCGCCGTGAGTGCAGCAGCAGGCGTCGTAGCGGTTGTCGGCGGTCATGCAGTCGATTTGCTGGCTGCGGGTGCCGGGCTGATCGTTGCACCGGCGGCCGCGAAGGTCGGTGCGACTGCGGTCAGCGTTTTCGAGATCCTCCGTGGTTCTCCCCGGTCGCCACCGGTGGTGGCCGATCGAGAACGGCACCGATGCCGGGAGTGCCGCCAGATCGCCGGGTGTCCTGCCGTGGCCTGTTCTGCGGCGGACACGCGGAGCTGGGGTTACCCGCCGAATTCCGGTTCGGTCCAGAAGCACACAAAGCCGGGCGCGCACTCGCCGACGGACGGTTGCGCAACCAGAACGTCACTGTTGCGGCAGCCAGCAGCATCGCGGCGGCCAGTGCGCCGATCGCGGCGAACTGCCACCGGCGTCTTGCCCGCCGGTTCCCTCGACGCCGGACCGGACCCACACAGCTGCTCGCGGACTGCGTCGAGTTCGTCGAACAGGTCTGCCGGTCGCACCCGCGACTGGGTCATCGGCCCACGCGGTTCGCGCAGGCGTTCACCGAGAGCGGGCTGCGGGGCTTTTCCCGCTACGCGCGCCCGGCAGCGTCGCGCCAACTCCGAACGGCGAACTCGGCTTCGACGCCCTGGTCATCGAGGCGTGCCGGGCCAGGTGCTCGCCGCGACGGATTGCGCGTTCACCGTCCGCGGCTTCGGCGCGCTGGCGGGTGGACGTCGCCTATAACCTGTCGACCCTGGTCGAGCAGCTTCTCTGCCCGCTGCGAGACTTGCGCGCCCGCCACGACAGCCAGATCGACTTCTGCGGCCAGGGCATCGAGAGGACCGTGCACTTCCGCCCGTGCGAAGGGCAAATACGGGTCACCTGCACGTCCAGGACTTCCTGGGGCCCGGATCCCGCTGTCGAGGTCGCCGACGGCACCCGTCTGGACGAGATGATCCTCCGGCCGATGTCCGCGTTCAGCAGTTCGGCTGGATACCGCGCGCTCGCCGCTGGCCCACGCGCCGCCGTTTCCCTCCTGGCGATGATGAATCCTCACAGCTCCCGGCTCACCACGCTGCCCGTCCGCACCGTCGCGAACCCGAGCCGGTGGTTCACCGCGATCATGTGCGTATTTCCCGTACCGGTGGCAGTCCAGATGTGCGCCACGCCCGGTCGATCCGCCGTGAACCACCGCAGCATCGCCGACTTCATCGCCAACCCCAGCCCGTGCCCGCGATGCGCGGGGAGCACCGCGGTGTCGCCCTGCTGCAGCCTCTCCGGCAGCAACGGCCGCGCCTCCATCTCTGTCAGGCCGACCACCTCGCCGCCAGAAGAGACCGCCACGACGGTCCGATGCTCGATGTCCCGCGAGCGATACGAAGCTTCAATCCGCCGGACCCGGTCCACCGACCAATCCGGCGCGCCGAACTCGGATTCGCCCAACGGTGCATCGCCGATCGCCTCGCGAGCCTTCGCATACGCGGAGACAAACGACTCCGGAGCAGCGCCGACCCACCGCATCAGCCGGTACCCGGGAGGCACCGCGACGCTCCACCGCCCGCGGTCGACCTCGCTCAGCTCCATGATCTGCAGGACCGCCGAATGCACGATCCGGAACCCGAGCCCCTGAGCCCAGCTCTCGCCGGGGCCGCCGAGGGTGAGGTTCCATCCCTCCACTCGCGTCCGGTCGCGGTCGCGCAGCATCGGTTCCAAGGCGTGCAGCAGCTCGGTGCCGATGCCCTGGCGTCGCACGTCCGGGTGGACGTGGATCCGCACGAGAGCGAGATGTTCGTTCCCGTCGGAGGGCAACATCACGATCGCCCTGGCGACGAGCCGGTCGTTCCGGTGGGCCGTCCACGTCAGCTGCTCGCCCGCCTGGACCTGCGGCGCGCGCAGTCCGGAGATCGTCTCCTGGCGCGTCATCGGCGGACGCTCCGGGTAATCTAGCCGATAGGCGGACGCCTGCAGCTCGTGCAGTGCGTCCCAGTCCGCGTCGCTCGCCCGGTCGGCGTCGAAAAGTCGCACGTCCAGCACTGTCGCCCCCCTGATCGAAACCAGCCCCTCCCCGGCAATCTACCGCCAGTGCAGCGAGGTTTTCCGCCGAATCGAGACCCGGACTGGCAGCGACGTCAGCCCGCACAGGGTCGCGATGTCCTCCCAGACCGGGCATCCGGCCAAAGTCAACGTGATTCCGTTGTCCCGCAGGCAATCGAAGAGCGTCCTCAGCTGGAGGCCGACCAGAGCCGCACCGAGGCAGGAGTGCGCGCCGCGGCCGAATCCGAGGTGCGGACCGCGGATCCACCTCGTCCGGGCAGGGAAATACTGCGGGATCGCGGTTCGCGGTGGCCAGCAGCACGATCACCACGTCGCCGCGCTGGCCGCCCAGTTCCCGTCGGCGACGCACATCCGGCCGTCGGCTTGGACAGAACCGTCGAGGCGGACCAGTTCGTCGGCGAGATCGTACGCTCCGTCCGAGCCGGACAGCAGATCCAGCAGTCCCGGTCGGTGCGCAGGCGCAGCAAAGCGGCTCCGAGCAGGCGGCTGGACGACTCGTATCCGGCGTGCGGGACCGCTCGGAGCGAGTTGGCCAGCAGGCCCGCGCGGAAATGCCGGGGCGGACGTACCGGGCGCGGTGGGCGGCGGCCACGAAACCGGTCTGGTTTTCCGGGGCCAGCCAGCCAGCGACGAGTTCGCTCAGCTTGGCCCTGGCCTCGTCTCCGGCTTCGGCGCGGGACAGGTCGAGACCGGCGTCCATGCTGCGCACGAGGGCGTTGGAGTAACGCTCGAACTCCTCGCCGCCGGGCGGTTGCACGCCGAGGTACCGGCAGACCGCATCGAGCGCCCCCTCCGGGAAGCAGTGGCCTGCCGGGGTCGAGTTCACCGACCTGCCCAGGAGACCTAGGTCCCGGCGACGAACTCGGCGAGCAGGCCGTGCGGTGCGTCGGGACCGAACATCTGCCGTTGCAGGTGCGCGCCCTCGGCGGCGGTTTCCGCGCCGCGCGGGAACATCGCCTGCTCGTACTCGGCGAGGGCGGCCTCCGCGTCGTCCGGGTGCGCGGCGAGGGCGAGCCCGAGTTCGGCGCCGTCGAGCATGGCCAGGTTCGCGCCTTCCCCGTTCGGCGGGGCGAGGTGCGCGGCGTCGCCGACCAGGGTCACGCCCGGCACCCGTTCCCACCGGTGCCCGATCGGCAAGCCGTAGTGCGGCCGGAGGACCGGCGGGGTGTCGCTTTCGGTGATCAGCGTGGTCAGCGCCGTCGACCAGCCCTCGTACTCCGCGGCGATCCGGGCGGCCGCGGCGGCCGGATCGGCGAAATCGATATTGTCGAACCATTCCGGCGACCGGGTCAGCCCGAGGTAGGCGTGCAGGATTCCGTCCCGCTCGCGGTGTGCGGTGATGCCCTGGCCCGGCGAGAGCACCAGCAGCATCCCGCCGCCGACCGCTTCGGCCGTGGCGGGGAACCGCCGATCGGAGTCGTGGACGAAGGTCTCGACGGTTGACGTGCCGGTGTACTCCGGCTTCGCCGGGGACAGCAGCGGCCGGACCTTCGACCAGGCACCGTCCGCCCCGACCAGCAGGTCCGTGGTGATCGTGCTGCCGTCGGCGAAGGCGATCTCGTAGCCCTGCGCCAAGGCGCGCACCCCGCTGACCTTGTGTCCCCAGTGGACGGTGCCCTCCGGCAGCGAGTCGATCAGCAGCTGCCGCAGCTCGCCGCGGTGGACCTCGGGGCGGCCGCCGGTGCCGTCGTCGGGTTGGTTGAACAGCACGGTCCCGTCCCGGGACAACAGCCGCAGCTCTTGTCTCCCTTCCAGGATCAGGCTGCGGAATTCGGCGGTCAGCCCGGCGGCTTCGACGGCGAGCTGACCGTTGTAGTCGTGGATGTCGAGCAGGCCGCCCTGGGCGCGCGAGGTCGGGGACGGCTCGGCCTCGTGGACGACGGCCGGGATTCCGTGGACGTGCAGGACGCGGGCGAGGGCGAGACCGCCGAGCCCGGCACCGACGATCGTGACGGAGGTGTTCATGGCACAGTTCCTTCCGGGGAGAGTTCTGGTACGCCATTCCATATTGGAACGTCGCTCCAGATGTGTCAAGATAGGCGCATGGGTACGGGGACTCGCCGGGCACAGCGGCGCACGGAGGCACTCTCCCGGGAGCGCATCGTCGAGGCGGCGGTGGAACTGCTGGACGCGGCCGGCGAGAGCGGCCTGACGTTCCGGGTGCTCACCGAACGGTTGGCGACCGGGCCCGGGGCGATCTACTGGCACGTCGCGAACAAGGGCGAACTGCTCGTCGCCGCGACCGACGCGGTGGTGGCCGGCGCGCTGGCGGCGGAGCCGGCCGGATCGCCGCGGGAGGAAGTGCACGCGGTCGCGCTCGGGCTGTTCTCCGCGATCGACGCGCATCCTTGGCTCGCCGCGCAACTGCTGCTCCAGCTGTCCCGCAGCCCGGGCGGGCCGGTGACGCCGCGGATCCTCGAAAGCCTCGGCCGCCGGGTCCGCGCGCTGGGCGTGCCCGAGGAGCACTGGTTCACCGCGACGTCGGTGCTGATGCACTACGTCCTGGGCGCGGCCGGGCAGAACGCGGCGAACAGCCAGGTCTCCGAGCCGGAGGCGGACCGAGCCGAATTCTTCGCCGCCACGGCGGAAGCGTGGGAGGACCTCGACCCGGAGGAGTTCGAGACGACGAGGTTGATGGCGAGCCAGATGCGCGAGCACGACGACCGCGAGCAGTTCCTGGCCGGGATCGATCTCGTGCTCGCCGGGGTCG
>NZ_LWSF01000019.1:0-50890 GCF_001651785.1 Amycolatopsis sp. M39 | reverse complement strand
CGACCGATCTTGGCATTCCGCTCGACTGGGTGCCCGGCTATCAGCCGCCCGATCCGGGACGCCGCCGCGGCCGTGCGCGCCGGACCGATCCGGACGCGCTCGCGTGGCTGCCGTGGTGCCTGCGCAACGGGTTCACTTCGTTCGCCGACGTCCGGGTGGAGCACGTCGAGCAGTGGCTGGACGAGCTGGCGCGGGCCGGGTACCGAGACGCGACGCGCGGGCGGATGCTGTCGGCGGTGTCCGCGTTCTACCGCAAGTACCTGCTGCGCGAAGGCTTGGCCGGGCACAATCCGGCGGCGCTCGTGGACCGGCGGGCGCAGCATCTCAACCGGCCGTCCGGCGTTCCGTCGCAGACCGCGCGCTGGTCGTTCGACGCGTGCCGGGCGTTGCTGCTCGCGGCGTGGCTGCTGGCCGACCTCAGCCGGAACGGCCCGCGCGACCGGGCGATGGTCGAGATCCTGGTCGGCACCGGGGTGCGCGCGGAGGAACTCGTCGGCGTCGATCTGGGCGACTACCGGCGGCCGGCCGCGGGCGGCATCGGCGTGCTTCGCGTGCACGGCAAGGGATCCAAGGACCGCGAGGTCGCGCTGGCCGCACCAGTGGCCGACGCGCTCGACGCCTACCTGGCCGAGCGGTCTGCGCCGCAGGTCCCGGCGCTGCGCGGGCAGGTAGGCGCGAAGCGAGCGGAGCCGCTGTTCGTCACAAGCACCGGCGCGCGCGTGCACGTTTCGCATGTGACGGCGTTGCTGCGCCGGTTGTGTGCGACGTTCTGCCAGCCGCCCAAGACCGCGCGTCTGCAGGAGGTGCTCGACACCGCCGAGGCCCGGTTCGTCGCGACGCACCTGCAACCGTTGTGCGACACCATCCATCCGCATTCGGCGCGCCATTCTTATGCGACGCACGCGATCGAGCGAGGGGTCCCGCCGCGCCAGGTGCAGCGCGACCTCGGGCACGCCGCGTTGTCGACCACCGAGGGCTATCTGCACGACGAGAACGCCATCCGCGATTCGGCCGCGCACGAACTGGCCCCGGCGCTGCATCGCGGCTGGCTCGGCTGATCAGCCGAGCCAGGCGGCCTGTCCCCGGTGCAGATCGCCTGGCCGTTCCCAGCCGGGCTTGGCCGACGGGCCGATCCGCGGGTCGTCGCGCAGGGCGTGCACGTACGCGCGGTCCAGGTCGATCCGCGCGCGAATCTGATCCGCCCCGACGGACCCGTGGCCGGGGACTTCGACGTCGCCCGCCACGGCTTCGAGCGCCCGCAATCCGGCGGGATAATCCCCGATCGGGCCGGCGGCGTCGCCGAACATCGGGACGAGCACGTCGGAAAGCATGTCTCCGGCGACGAGAACCCCGCGTTCCTCGATGAGCAGCGCCGCGTGTCCCGGGGCGTGCGCCGGATGTTCGGCGATCCGGGCGCGCGGGCCCTCCCAGGGGAGGTACTCCGTTCCAGCGGGCAGGCCGGTGATGCGGGCGAACAGTTCCATCGGCACGTCGTCGGCGAGCTCCGGCGGCAATCCTTCGACAACCAGGGTTTTCCAGTCCGCCTTCGCCAGCAGGTCCCGCGAGGAGGCCGCGCACCGGGCCGTGCCGTAGCGGGGAGCGTCGCCGAATTCCGCGTGCCAGAGCACGTGATCCCCATCCGGGTGCGTCGCGAAGCCGGCCACGACCGGCTGGCCGAGTTCGCGCAGATCGGGGGCGAGGCAGGCCAGTTCGCCGGTGGTGAGCCCGGGATCGACGAGCAGTCACCATCCCCGCCCCGCACGACGACCGCGTTGTTCTCCAGCACCTCGCTCCGGTGGACCAGCACGCCCTCCGCCGCCTGGCTCAGCACGGCGACGCCCTTCGCTCGTGATGCGCGACCGCAGCCCGAAGTGATAGCAAAGTGCAAGCACTTGGCATTTCCGGAGCAGCGGTCAGGCTTCGATGAACGGCTCGGCGCACAGCGTGCAGGTGATCGGCCCCAGCTCCAGGATCGACCGGGCAGCGCGGATCCGGCGCGGGGGTTCGCAGCGGCAGATCGCCGCGACGTAATTCGGTCCGCCGCGGTGCGCGCCGCGGCCGTCGACCGGGGCGATCACCACCGGCGGCGCGAGCGGTTCGGCCGCCTCGTCCGGCGCATCGGGATCGTCCGGCGGGGCCGCGACGGCGAGTCGGGCGACCTCCTGTTCGGTGTGCCGCCACACGGTCAGCGCGGCTTCGAGCCGGGAGAGTTCTCCTTGATAGGCATCGAGAGTCGCGGGAAGCGCGGTGGTCGAGGACCAGCCGATCCGGTCCGCCTGTTCGGCCCGCAGGCCGAGTTCGGCGGCGAGCGCGGCGAAGCGTTTGTTGTGGTAGCGGCCGTCGCTGACGTCGACGATGTCGCGGGTGGCGGCGAGCCCGTGCGCGGCCTCGTGAAGCGTGGTGGAGAGGATCTCGGCCGCACTGCGCCGGAGGCCTTCGGCGCCGAGGAAGAACTCGGCGCGCGGTTCGACGCCGGTGCCGACGTGCCAGCGGGACCGGGCGAAGTGGCCGTGGATCTCGGTGGTGGTGCCCATCGTTCCCGACGCCAGCACCAGGATCGCTTCGGGAACGTCCGCGTGCCGCCGCCGGATTTCGGCCCAGAGCTGTTCCATCGCGTGCATGACCCGGGTCGTCGGCCCGAGCGCGGCGGTGTCCATGCGGCCATCTTGCCGCTTAAGCGGTAACTAGCCGAGGGTGAGTCCGGAAAGCACCCGCTCGAGGCCGGCGGCGAAGACGGCGTCGCCGTCCGGGTGGACAGCGTCGCGGGCGGTGCGGAACAGGGTGGGGTAGCGGCCGGAGTCGAACATCCGCTGGAGGTAGGGGCCGGCCGCGCGCTGCCAGGCTTCCTCGTCGAGACCGGTGTCGCTGATGAGCCGGCGCTCGCGGATCTCGCTGCGCACCGCGCCGGTGACGTAGGAGTGGACGGTGAACACGGTGATCATGGCGTCCTCGATCGGGCCCGGACCGGCCGCGGCGGCGAGCGACGCCTCCAGGTACGCGAGCGCGTTCGGGCCGAGGCCGGGCCGTCCGCCGATCAGGTCGGCGAACCATTCGTGCCGCTGGACGGCGGCGCGGCAGCCGTGGGCGAGCGCGCGCAGCGCGGCCACGCCTTCGGTGTCCGGGTCCGGCAGCGGGATCTCGCCGTAGACGGCGTCGGTCATCAGGTCGAGCAGTTCTTCTTTGGTGTCGAGGTAGCCGTACAGCCGCATCGGCCCGGCGCCGAGAGCGGCCGCGACTTTGCGCAGCGACACCGCTTCCAGTCCGCCTTCGTCGGCGAGCGCACAGGCGGTCTCGACGATGCGGGCGCGGCTCAGCGGCGCCGGTGCCGCGCGCGCCGGCGGTTCGGGCCGTTCCCACACCAGTTCGTCCATGCTCGCTCCTTTTCGGGTGACAGTACCGGGGCGGTTCCGATACAGTGTATTTTGTCAATACAGTGTATCGAGGGGATGGCATCATGCGAATCGTGATCGCCGGTGGCGGGCTCGGCGGGCTCACCTGTGCGCGGGTGTTGCGCGCGCACGACATCGACGCCGTGGTCTGCGAACGCGACGCAAGCCGGGAAGCGCGAGTCCAAGGCGGCACGCTGGACCTGACCGTCGACGAGGGCCAGTGGGCGCTGCGCCAGGCCGGTCTGGAGGCCGGTTATCGCGCGATCGCCCGTCCGGAGGGCCAGGACATGGTCCTTTACGATTCCGCGGGAACCTTGCTGCGGCGGGAAGCCACCCCGGACGAGGGCGAAGAACGCTGGGGCCGTCCCGAGGCGGACCGGCCCGCGTTGCGGAAACTGCTGCTCGACGCGCTTCCGGAGGAGACTGTCCGCTGGGGACACGCGGTGACCCGGGCGGAGCCGCTCGGCGACGGACGCCACCGCGTTCACCTCTCCGGCGGCGAAACCCTGGACTGCGATTTCCTCGTCGGCGCGGACGGCGCCCGGTCGAGGATCCGGCCGCTGCTCACCGACACGGAACCGGCGTACTGCGGCGTGCACGGGATGGAGCTGGTCATCCATGACGCGGACCGGGCGCATCCGGCGGCGTCGGCGCTGGTCGGGCGCGGCAGCTTCTCCGCGATCGGGAATCAGCAGACGCTTTCCGCGCAACGCAACGGAGACGGCACGATCCGGGTCCACCTGGCGCTGCGGTGCGACGAAGACTGGCCGAGCGCCTCGGGGATTCCGTTCGACCAGCCGGATCGTGCTCGCGCCGCACTGAAGGAGCTGTACGCCGCGTGGCCGGCGGAATTCCTGGCCCTGGTGGATGCCGCGTCCGGGCCGGTGCTGGTTTATCCGTTGAACGCGTTGCCGGTCGGCTTGCGGTGGGACGCCGCTCCTGGCGTGACGCTGATCGGGGACGCGGCGCACTTGATGTCGCCCTTCGCCGGGCAGGGCGCGAACCTCGCGATGCGCGACGGGGCCGAGCTTGCGCTGGTTCTGGCTGAAGGCGGGGACGTGCGGAAGTTCGAGCAGGCGATGCTCGAACGCGCGGAACCGGCGGCGCGGATGTCGGCGGACAACCTGGAGCTGTTCCTGTCCGACGGCGCGGCGGAGAAGGTGCGGCACCTGTTCGCGAAGATGTTCGGGGAGGAGGACTGACGCTTCCAGCGGGCGCGCCGGATGTTCAGGCGGGTTCGCGCAGGCGGTAGTGCTGCGGGCTGCGCCCGTACTCCCGTTTGAACGCGGCGCTCAGCGTGAAGGGGCTGCGGTAGCCGACCTGCCGGGCGATCGCGGTGAGCGTCGCGTCCGGCTGCTGGCGCAGGAGATCGGCGGCGAGGGCGAGCCGCCAGGTGGCGAGGTAGGTCATCGGCGGTTCGCCGACCGCGTCGGTGAACCGCCTCGCGAGCGCGGCGCGGGAAACACCGGTCGCGCTCGCGAGACCGGCGACCGTCCACGGGTGCTCGGGCTGGTCCTGCAGCAAGCGCAGCGCCTGCCCGGCCACCGGATCGCCGTGGGCGCGGTACCAGGCCGGCGCGGCGGGGCGGTCGAGCCATTCCCGCAGGACGCGGACGAGCAGGAGGTCCAGCACCCGGTCCAGGACGGCTTCCTGCCCGGGGACGTCGCGCTCGATTTCGTCGGCGAGCATCGCGACGAGCGGATCCGGGCTGGACCCGGCGCGAGCGGTGACGACGCTCGGCACGGCGGCGAGCAAGCGGCGCGAAACCTCGCCCACCGTCGGGTAGGTGCCGGTGAGCAGCACAGTCGGACCGTCGGCGGCGCCGCCCCAGGTGCGCACGCCGAACTCGGTCAGGTCGGTGAGATGCCCGCCCTCCGGCGTGACGCACTCCTGTCCCGGGCGGATCACGGCCTGCGGCGGCGTCCCCGGATCGTCGGCGACGAGATACGGAGCGGGTCCTCGCACGACGGCCACGTCGCCCGCGTCCAGCCGGACGGCTTCGGCGCCGCCGGGCACCAGCCAGGCGTCGCCGCGGACCACGGCGAGCACGGTCAGCGGCGCTTCGTCCTCGATCCGCAACGACCACGGCGGGCGCAGCACGGACCGGAGCAGGAACGCGCCGTGCGCGCGGGGTCCTTCGAGCAACGCGGTGAGCGGGTCCACCTGGCCGAGACTAGCGCCGAGGCAAGGGAAAACCTGGTGTTTTCGGGTTTCCCTTGCCTCGCCGAGCTTCCTTCCGCCCGGCGGCGCGCACAGTCGTCCGAGTGCCGACCCGGTGCCGAGGAGCCCGCTGTTTCCCCGCTGCCAAGGAAATCCCGCGAGGCCGAGCAACCGTTGAGTGCGGGCCCTGGCGCGCCCGGGAATCAGTCCGGCACGGCGAGAAAACCGGCCTACCGTCCCGCGGCGCTCGGTGTCAGGCGGCGAGCATCGCCGCGGCGACCTCTTCGGCGGCAGCGTCCGGAATCGCGCTCGCGGCGTCGTCCAGGACGACCAGCCGCGCTCCGGGGATCTCGCGGGCGAGGGCTTCGCCGTTGCCCGCCGGGAAAAACACGTCCCGGCGGCCGTGCAGCACCACCGTCGGGACCGCGAGCTCCGGCAGGCGTTCACGCCAGCGCGGCGTGCAGTCGAGTTTGGAGAACACCATGCCCAGCTGGTTGGCCATCTGCACGACCGGTTCCGTGCTGGCCGCGCGGTCGAAGACGCGGGCCGCGACGATTCGGGCCGTATCGGGGTCGTTGCCGAGGATTGCGGCGCCGGCGGCGGCCCAGTCGGCGACGGCGGCGCGGTCCGACCAGTCCGGCATCGGCAGCGCGAACAGCTCGCGCATGGCTTTCGCGTCGTGATCGGGCAGGTCCGCGTCGACGGGACCGGGGGCGACGGGGCGGGTTCCGTACAGCGTGAGGGCGGAGAACGCCTCGGGGTGGTCGAGGGCGGCGACTTGGGCGACCATCCCGCTGACGCCGACGCCGGCCAGGTGGGCGGGCCGGTCGTCGAGTTCGCGGGCGAGCGCGGCCGCGTCTGCGGCGAGGTCGCGCAGGGTGTAGGCCGGGGCGTTCGGGTCAATCGTGGTCGAGGTGCCTGCGTCGCGGAGGTCGTAGCGCACGACATGCCGGCCGCCGCGCGAAAGGGCTTCGCACAAGGCGTCGGGCCAGGACAGCATCGTGGTGCCGCCGGCGAGCAGGACCAGCGGCGCGGCCGGGTCGCCGAAGTGCTCGGCGCCGAGAGCGACGCCGTGGGGGAGCGTGTGCTGCATGAGGTCTCCTAGCGAGACGATGACGTATGGCTTCGAGCGGACAAGCGATGGATCGTCTCGTTGTCTGCGGGTTGACTGGGGTGCGTTGGGGACAAGACGAAAGGCAAGACGATGGTGATCGTTTCCAAGGCGGTGCTCGTGGCGGCGGTGGTCGCGGCCGGGCTGATCGCGGGGTTGTTCTACGCGTACACGGTGTCGGTGATGCCCGGCCTCGCCCATGCCGACGACCACACGTTCGTGACCGCGATGCGCCGCATCAACGAGGCCATCCTCAACGGCTGGTTCATGCTGTCGTTCCTGGGCGCGCCGCTGCTCGCCGTCGCGGCCGTGGTCCTGCACTTCACCAGCGGCGCGCAAGGCGGGCTGCTCTGGCTCGTCGCGGGCGCCGCGCTCCTGGTGGCGATGATGCTGGTGACCGGCGCGATCAACGTGCCGATGAACAACGCCCTCACCGCGGATACGGTCGACTTCGCCGCGTTGCGGGCCCGGTTCGAGCAGCCGTGGGTGCGCTGGAACCTGGTGCGGACGGTGCTGTCCGCGACCGGGTTCGGGTGCCTGGTCGGTGCCGTGGTGTCCCGGGGCGCGTGACCCCGGGACCACCGGCGGGTCAGTCGGCGAGCCGGAAGCAGAGGTCTGTGTCCCAGTTGTTCGCGTCCGGCTCGATCCGCGGGTTGGTGCGGTAGATCTCGAGCCGGGCGGCCCAGTGCTCGCCGTCGGCCTCGACGGTGCGGTCCCAGCGCACGTCCTCCTTTTCGCCCCAGGCGAGCAGGTCGGCGGTGGCGGCGAAGAGACCGCTCGGCGCTCCGTGGTGGGTGACCTGCGCCTATTTCCCGGCGGGCAGGACGCCGTTGGAGTATTCGTCGCCGAGGTCGAGGGGCTCCGCGACCGGGACTCCGACCTCGACGGTGACGGTCTTCATGTCCGTGCCGAGCACCAGGTACCGGAAGAACGGCGCGCAGGCGGGTTCGAGCCCGCGTTCGGCGAGAGCTCCGATGATCGCGGCGATCCGGTGCGCGACCTCGGCCATGCTGTCGGGTCCGACCGTCGCGCGGCAGCCGACGTAGCGCTGTTCGTTTCTGTCCACAATGGAGGGCAAGGGCGTTCCTTTCCGGGGCGGATGCGGGAGTCAGCCGAGCAGCGGGCGGACTTCGATGGTGCCGTAGGAGGCGGCCGGATGCCGGGACGCGTGTTCGACGGCCTCGTCGAGGTCGGCGCATTCGAGCACGGCGTAGCCGCCGATCTGGTCTTTGGTCTCGGCGAAGGGCCCGTCGGTGAGCAGGACCTCGCCGTCGCGCACGCGCACGGTGGTTGCTGTCGCGGGCGGGTGCAGTCCGCCGCCGCCGACGAGGATGCCGCGGTGGAGCAGGTCCTCGGACCAGCCGCCGCAGCCGATCGCGAGCTGTTCGGCGGTCGGCTCTTCGGATCCGGCGATCATCAGCAGGTAGCGCATCAGTTCTCCGCGTTGAGGGTTTCGGCGAGGCGGACGGCGAACGCCTCGGGTTCGGCGGCGAAGCCACCGTGGTCGCCCGGGAAGAGGACCGGCTCGCTGCCGAGCGCGCGGGCCAGGCCGACGCCCGCCTCGTAGGCCGGGGTCCCGGCCGCGTCGCCGACCGCGACGACGATCCGGGTATCCGCGGCGGCGAGCGCTTCGAGATCGGGTTCCCATGCGCCGATGGCGCCCATCAGCCTGCCGAAGAACACTTCGAAGTTGCCGCGCATCCGCTTGCCCTGCTCGATCTCCTCGGCGGTGGGGTGCTCGGGCGGCGGGGGGATCTCGAATCCGCTGGCGGCCATGAACGCTCCGACCGCCGCGTCGACGCCCTGCTCCCGGTAGATCGCCGGGATGTCCGGGAAATCGGCCAGCAGGTCGCCGAGGTAGCGGCTGACCGGCGGTTCGTGCGCGACGAGCGTCCGCACCGCACCCGGGTAGCGGGTGGCGTGTTCGAGCATGGTGATCGCGCCGCCGCTGTTGGCCAGCACCGAGACCGGTCCGGCGTCCAGTTCGGTCAGCAGCCGCTGGACGTCCTCGGCGTGCTGGCCGACCAGGTCGTCGTCGAGATCGGTGGTCCGGCTGCGGGAGATGCCGCGCGGGTCGAAGGTGACGACGGTGTAGCGGCCGGCAAGGCACGGGCGCAGTGCGGCGAACGCGGTGGCGTCCGCGGGGCCGCCGGGCACCAGGAGCAGCAGCGGTCCGGAGCCGGCGACGTCGTAGTGGATCTGTGCGCCGGGCGCGCGGAGGGTTTTGGTGATCATGGCTGTCCTTCCGGAGTCGGTTGTGCCTTCCCGACGAACGGAGGAGGCGGAGACAGACACCTCCGGCGAAGAAATTTCCGAAAGCCTTCTCCGGAGGTAGCTGCGTTCGGCTCCGGTGGGGGCCAGTGCGAGCGCCTCGGTGTAGGCGACCTGGGCTTCTTCGGTGCGGCCGAGCCTGCGGAGGAAGTCCGCGCGGGTGGCGGGCAGCAGGTGGTAGCCCGTCAGGTCTTCGGCCAGCCGGTCGGCGAGGGCGAGCCCGGCTTCCGGTCCGACGGCCATGCCGACCGCGACCGCGCGGTTCAGTTCGGCCACCGGCCCCGGCCGGTAACGCCGCAACTGGAGGTAGAGCCCGGCGATCTGCGCCCAGTCGGTGTCCTCGGCGCGCGCGGCGCCGGCGTGGCACGCGGCGATCGCGGCCTGCACTTGGTACGGCCCGGGGCTGCGCCGCCGCAACGCGCCTTCCAGCAGCGCGGTGCCCTCGGTGATCGCCGCGGCGTCCCACTGGCCGCGGTCTTGTTCTTCGAGCGGGATCAACTCGCCATCAGAGCCGTTTCGCGTGCCGCGGCGGGCGTGCTGTAGCAGGAGCAGCGCGAGCAGGCCGGTTGCCTCGGATTCGTCCGGCATCAAGGAATGCAGCAGCCGGGCCAGCCGGATCGCTTCGGCCGCCAGGCCGGGACGCTGGAGGTCGTCTCCTTCGCTGGCCGAGTAGCCCTCGTTGAACAGCAGGTACAGCACGCCGAGCACGGCGGCGGTGCGCTCGGGCAGCAGCTGCGCGGGCGGCACGCGGTACGGGATCCCGGCGGCGCGGATCTTGCGTTTCACCCGGACGAGGCGCTGCGACATCGTCGATTCGGACACGAGGAACGCGCGGGCGATCTCCGCGGTGCTGAGCCCGACGAGCGTGCGCAGCGCGAGCGCCACCTGCGCTTCGAAGGCGAGCGCGGGATGGCAGCAGGTGAAGATGAGCCGGAGCCGGTCGTCGTCGAGTGCGCCGACTCCGCTGTGTCCGGCTGCCGGTTCGTCCGGGACGGCCAGCAGTGCGGCCTCCCGGACCTTGTCCGCTCCCGCCGACGCGCGCCGGAGCCGGTCGACGGCACGGTTGCGGGCGGCGGTGGTGAGCCACGCTCCGGGCCGGTCGGGAACGCCGTCGCGCGGCCAGGTGCGCACGGCGAGCGCGAACGCCTCCTGGGCGCATTCCTCGGCAAGGTCCCAGTCGCCGGTGACGCGGATGAGCGTGGCCACGACGGCACTCCACTCGTCGCGGAACGCCTGCGCGAGCGCGGCTTCGGCCGCGTCGTGCTGCCCGGCCGCGTCGTGCTGCCCGGTCACTGCGTGCCCCTCCCGGTCCGTGCCGGCGAACGGTTTCCGCCGGGACTCTCCGAACGGTAGACCGGGGCCCCGACAATTTCGCGCGGTCAGGCTCCGGCGAGCTGGCCGATCCCGTCGAGGATGCGGTCGAGCCCGAACCGGAAATGGTGTTCGGGATCCGAGGAACCCCCGTAGGTCTGTCCCGCGGTGGTGCCGACCCGGCTCGCGCGCGGGAAGTGCGCCGGATCGGCCGCCGGGATCCCGGCGAGCACCGGCGCGGAGCGGTTCCACCAGTCGACGTCGCTCATCCCGCTGCGCCGCGCGGCGCGGGCCGCGTCCACCGAACCGCGCGCCGCGCCGGCGACCAGTCCGTTGAGCAGGCTGACGATCGCGTCGAGCTGGACGTCGTCGAGATCGAGTTCGTCCATCGCGGCCAGTTCGCGCTCGTATTTGGCGAAGGTGTGCGGGCCCAGCGTCGGGCGGCCGGCGCGGATCTCCAGCAGCCACGGATGCCGGTGGTAGAGCCGCCACAGGTCCCCGGCGACCGCGGCGAGCCCGGCCCGCCAGCCCTCCGGCAGCTCGCCGGGGAGTTCGCCGTGCGCGTGGTCGAGCATCAGCTCCAGCAGCTCGTCGCGGCCGGGCACGTAGGTGTAGAGCGACATCGTCGCGACGCCCAGTTCGTCGGCGATCCGGCGCATGGTGACCGCGTCCAGCCCGTCCGCGTCCGCGACCCGGACCCCGGCGAACACCACGTGCTCGACCGACAGCTTCGGCTTCGGGCCGCGGCGCGGGGGACCGGGCACGCCCCACAGCAGTTCGATGGTCCGCCGCGGATCGCCCGGCTCCTCGGTGTCCATTTCGCTCCTTGTACGCAGTACAGAGTTTTCCGGTAGACTATCTCGCAGAGGCCAGCCAGGGGAGGGCGGAGCACTGAATTCAGTTGTGGTGGAGCCGGGCCGGGTCGTGTTCTGGAGACCCGACGGCGCGGAGCCGGACGGCCCCGGGGCGCCCGGGACCGTCGAGGTCGTGCTGCCGGACGGGGCGCGCACGGTGCCCGCGCTGCGGTTGCCGGCCGCGGACGCGGTGCCGGTGCTGCGGGCGCTGGCTGATCCGTCCGCGCGGTTCTGGGCGCTGGCCGCCGAAGCCGCGGAACGGCTCGCGTCGGCCGGGTGGACCGGGCCTCTCGACCCCGGCGAGGAAGCCTGGCTGCGCCGGCTCGCCGACGCGATGCCGCCGCACGCCCACGCCACGCCGATCCCGGGCGATCCGGCGCGGGTGCCGGAGCCGTATCCGCTGCTGATGCGGTTCCTCGGCGACGTCGCCGGAGTGGAGCCCGCGCTGCGGGTGTCGCTGCGGATCGAGTCCGACGACCTGGCGGGCGGCCGGTTCCGCGCGGTCGTCCAGGTGCACGGCGGGACCGAGCCGCTGGTCGACGCGGAAGAGCTGTGGCGCACCGGCGGCCAGGAGGCGCG
Source organism: Amycolatopsis sp. M39 (assembly GCF_001651785.1). Lineage (NCBI taxonomy): Bacteria > Bacillati > Actinomycetota > Actinomycetes > Pseudonocardiales > Pseudonocardiaceae > Amycolatopsis > Amycolatopsis sp. M39. The sequence goes on along the minus strand of NZ_LWSF01000019.1, from coordinate 39,215 downwards.
GCACGAGGTCCTGCTCACCTTGCGGCACGGGGCCGAGGTGTGGCCCGCGCTGGCTCCGCTGCTGTCGGCGGCGGTTCCGTCGTCGGTCGCGCTGGGAGACCGCGAGATCGCCGAACTGCTCGCCGGCGCGCTCGACGCCGCGGAGCTGGCGGTGCATTGGCCCGCGGAGCTGACCGGCCTGGCCGCGCGAGCGGTCGTCCGGCCGGGCGACGCGCCGTCCGAGGAGCGGTCGTTCTTCGGCGGGTACCGGGTGCTGCAGTTCGACTGGCAGCTCGCGCTCGGCGACAGCGAGCTGAGCGTCGCGGAGCTCGACGCGCTCGCCGAGGCCCAGCGTCCGGTCGTCCGCCTGCGCGACCGGTGGGTGCTGCTGGACCGCAAGACCGCCGACCGCGCCCGGGACCGCACGCTCAAGCCGCTCACCGCGATCGAAGCGCTGGGCGTCGCGCTCACCGGCCGCACCGAGGTCGACGGCGACCGGGTGGAGGTTCGCACCGACGGCTGGCTGGAGGAGCTGCGCGAGCGGCTGTCGGCCGATCCGGTGCCGGCGCCGCAGCCGGCCGGGCTGGCCGCGACCCTGCGCGACTACCAGTTGCGCGGCCTGCACTGGCTCGGCACCGTCACCGGCCTTGGTCTCGGCGGCTGCCTCGCCGACGACATGGGGCTTGGCAAAACCGTCACGCTCATCGCCCTGCACCTGCACCGCGGCACCGGGCCGACGCTGGTCGTGTGCCCGGCTTCGCTGCTGGGCACGTGGGAAACCGAGATCCGCCGGTTCGCGCCCGGGACGCCGGTGCGGCGGTTCCACGGCACGGCGCGGTCGCTGGACGATCTGGCCGGCGGGTTCGTCCTGACCACCTACGGCACGCTGCGCACCGACCCCGCGCCGCTGGCCGGGGTCAGCTGGGATCTGCTGGTCGCCGACGAGGCCCAGCACGTGAAGAACCACCGCTCCGACACGGCGAAAGCGTTGCGGCTGCTGCCTTCCGCGGCGAAGGTCGCGCTCACCGGCACGCCGGTGGAGAACACGCTCACCGAACTGTGGGCGATCCTCGACTGGACCACGCCCGGACTGCTCGGCCCGCTCGCCGATTTCCGCCGTCACTGGGGGAAACCGGTCGAATCCGGGGGCGACCCGGCGGTCGCCGAGCAGCTGTCCCGGCTGCTGCGGCCGTTTCTGTTGCGCCGCCGCAAATCCGACCCGGGCATCGCGCCCGAGCTGCCCGCCAAGACCGAGACCGATCGGCCGGTGTCGCTCACCGCCGAGCAGGCCGCGCTGTACGAGGCGACCGTGCGCGAGCTGATGGCGGACATCGCCGCGAGCGACGGCATGGCCCGCCGCGGCCGCGTGGTCAAACTGCTCACCGCGCTCAAACAGATCTGCAACCACCCCGCGCAGTTCCTCGGCGAGCCCGAGGACGGCACGCTCGCCGGCCGGTCCGGCAAACTCGAGCTGCTCGACGAACTGCTCGACACGATCCTCGCCGAGGACGGCGCGGTGCTGGTGTTCACCCAGTACGTGGTGATGGCGCGGCTGCTCGAACGGCACCTCGCCGCGCGCGGCATCCCCTCGCGGCTGCTGCACGGCGGCACCCCGGTCGCCCGGCGCGAGGAACTCGTCCGCGGCTTCCAGAACGGCGACGTGCCGGTGTTCCTGCTGTCGCTCAAGGCCGCGGGCACCGGGCTCACCCTCACGCGCGCCGACCACGTCGTGCACTACGACCGGTGGTGGAACCCGGCAGTCGAGGACCAGGCGACCGACCGCGCGTACCGGATCGGGCAGACCCGGCCGGTGCAGGTCCACCGGCTGGTCGCGGAAGGCACGGTCGAGGACCGGATCGCCGCGATGCTGCGGGAGAAACGCGCGCTCGCCGACGCGGTGCTCGCCTCGGGCGAGGCCGCGCTCACCGAACTCACCGACGCCGAGCTGGCCGAGCTCGTGACCCTCCGGAGGCAGCGATGACCGACCGGGTCCGCGGATTCCCCGCGTTCCCCGCCCGCACCGGCCGCGGCCCGTTCGCCCGCACCTGGTGGGGCCGCGCGTGGCTGCAGGCGATGGAGGACACCGCGCTCGACCTGCGGCAGCTGAAGAAAGGCCGGAGCTACGCCGCGGCCGGCCTGGTCGGCCCGATCACGGTCAGCCCGGGCCTGATCACCGCGACCACCGAGGACGCCGACGACGGCCCGTACCGCACCGGCGTGCACCTGGCCGAACTGTCCGCAACGGACTGGGAACTGCTGCTCGACCGCGCCGCCGACCACTCCGGCCACCTCGCCGCGCTGCTCGACCGGCACCTGCCGCCCGAGCTGGCCGAGGTCGTCCCGCTGCTGCCCGGCATCGGCGACCTCGACCCGGACTGCGACTGCCCCGGCTGGGAACTCCCGTGCCGGCACGCCGCCGCGCTGTCGTTCCAGGTCGCGTGGCTGCTCGACGCCGACCCGTTCCTGCTGCTGCTCGCCCGCGGCCGGACCGAGCAGGAGATCCTCGACGAGCTCGGCCGCCGCACCGCCACCCGGGTCACCACCGGAGTGCTGGCCGCGGACGCGTATGCCCGCGAGGTGCCGCCGCTGCCGGACCTCGCGGAGTTCACGCCGCGCGTCCGCTGACCCGCGCTCGCGGAGCCGGGGTTCCTGCCGCACGCGGGAAAGCTACAGCTGACCAGCCGAACTCGCGAGACCGGCCGATGCCCTGCCCGCACGGGTCACAGGGCGCCTCAGAGGGCGTCTGGGAACTGATGTCACTGGTGTGGGTTGCGGGTGAGTCGTTGGGGCATGGTCATGATCATGGCGATGTGGATCATGGCTTCGTGGTGTTCGGGGAGGGTTTCGTAGTCGCGGGCGCAGCGGCGGTGTTTGACGATCCAGCCGAGTGTGCGTTCGACGACCCGTCTGCGGGGCAGGAGGACGAATCCGGTGGTCTTGTCGGTGCGTGTGACGATCTCGACGGTGAGGGCGAGGACCTGCTGGGCCCAGGCGGCCAGGCGTCCGGTGTAGCCGCCGTCGGCCCAGACGCAGGCGACGGCGGAGAAGCGGGCGCGCAGTGCTGTCAGCAGCCGGTGGGCGCCGTCGCGGTCCTGGATGTCGGCCCGGGTGACCACGACGGCCGGCAGCGGCCCGAGGGTGTCCACCGCGATGTGGCGTTTGCGTCCCCTGGTTTTCTTCCCGGCGTCGTAGCCCGCGCCGGCGGGGGGCACGGTGTCGGCCCCGCGCACGGTCTGGGCGTCGATGACCGCGGCGGTGGGCAGCGGGTCACGACCGGCGCGCGCTCGGACCCGGTCGCGCAAAGCGTCGTGAACCCGTTGCCACGCACCTTTTCTGGCCCAGCGGCGGAATTGTCGTAGACCGTCATCGCGGGCGGGAAGTCGCTGGGCATCTGACGCCACGCGATCCCGCCACGGGCCAGATAGAACATCGCGTCCAGCACGAGACGCCGCGGATGCTTCTCGGGCCGGCCGCCCTTGTCCGTGGCGTTGCCCGGCGGCAGCAGCGGCCCGGCGAGCGCCCACTGGGCGTCGGTCATCGAGGAAGACGGGTAGAACGGGCACGACGAGCAGCTTGCCGTGGGCCGGGCACGACAAACACTGGCACGTAGGCGACACTGACACACGGACTCCTGGTGAGGACCGGTTGGCGTAGGAACCACCAGTCCTACCGGGAGCCCACCCCATTCCAGGACATCACCACGCCCACCGCCCTACCCAGTTCTCAGACGCCCTCTCAGGAGAGCCGGGACCTCGGCGGTCCGTCGGCGGCCGGGAGCAGGCCGTGGAGGAGGGCGTCGACGATGCGTGCGGGCAGGTCCGGATCGAGCGGCTCGCGGGTGAGCACGATTCTGAAGTGCGGCGGCGCGACAAGCAGCTCCAGCACGAAACGCGGATCGGTGGCCTCGGGCAGCTCTCCGCGCTTGACCGCCCACGCGGCGATCTGGCCGGGCTGGGCGTAGCGGGCGTCCCAGTACTGGTCGCGCAGCTGCTGGGTGATCGGGTCGTCGCCGGCGGAGGCCAACGTTCGATCGAGGGCGTTGCCTGCGGGCGAGGTCAGGTATTTCGCGAGCGAGGTGGCGTAGGCGAGCAGATCGTCGCGCAAAGTCCCGCTGTCGGGCACCGGAAGCTGTTCGGCACTCTCGGCCCCGTGCTGGTCACCCCGGACGAACTGGCCGACCGCGAAAGCGACGGCCGGTACGACCTCGCCATGGAGGTCTTCGTCAACGACACCCGCGTCGGCGGCGACACGCTCGCCACCATGGCCTGGACCTTCGCCTACGCCAGCCGCGGCACCTGGGTCCGGCCTGGCGACGTGCTCGGCTCCGGAATCTGCGGCAGCGGCTGCCTCGCCGAACTGTGGGGATGGCACGGCGACCGGCAACCGCCGCCGCTGCGCATCGGCGACACCGTCCGCATGACCGTGCACGGGATCGGCACCGTCCGCAACACCGTGGTCGCGGGCCCGCCTTCCCCCTGCACGCCGGGGGAGCAGCCCGGCTTGAGGCATTCGCGGCGGGTCACCCGATCCGGTGGACTCGGATCCGGTGCCGATGCCGCCCGGCCAGCGGCATCGGCGAACGCCCGGCTCGTGGGCGATCATGCTTTCAGCAGGATTTCATCGCTCCTCCGTAGCGTTCCGAACGCGTTCAGTAACGTGCTGACCATTCGACGCGGAGGGGACCCGATGAGGAAGAAAGCCAGAAGGATCGCGCTGATCGGCGCGGTCGTCGCCACGCTCGGCGCGGGATTCGCCAGCGCCACACCGGCATCCGCCGACGGCGCGCACTACTACCTCCTGATCGGCGGCACCTGCGACGGGAAGGCGTCGGTCTACCGTCCGGAGTGGCTGCGAGGCGGCATCGCCCGGATCGTGGACTATCCCGCCGGAGCGGCCGGCGCGCCCAACTGCGACCAGACGCCGATGGACCAGAGCGTCGCGATCGGACACGACCGCGGCCGCCAGGTCGTCCAGGACGCCTACCGCGAGAACCCGGACGCCGAGCTCACCGTCGTCGGCTACTCCCAGGGCGCGATCGTGGCGAACCTGGTCCTCAACGACATCGCCGACGGCCGGCTCGGCGTCGACAAGGCCAGGTTCAGCGCCAAACTCTTCGCCGACCCGATGCAGCCGCCCGGCCCGGCCGGAACCGGGATCAGCGCGACGCTCCCGCCGGGCACCGGCCTGCCCTCGCCGTTCGGCGGATACGTGTCCTTCGGCGCGGGCCGCCCGGACTTCGCCGGCGTCCGGTCCATCCGCTACTGCATCCAGACCGACGGGATCTGCGATTTCGACCCGATCCAGGCGGCGGGCGGCTACTTCGCCCAGCACTGGTGCTACCAGTGGCCGCGCCCGACGGACCAGCGGTCGATCATGCAGGACACCATCGCCGACGGCGTCTACACCAGCACGTCCGTGCGGCTGGGCAAACAGGACTGCTGGGGCGGCCCGGTGCATCCCTGACCGCGGCGGGTTTCCCGGCACCCCCAGGGCAGCCGGGAAACCCGCCCGGCTACGTCCTCATCGCTTCGCGCCGAACCAGTGCAACAAGTGCTGCTCCAGCTCCCGCTGATCCTCGCCGGTCCAGACCACGTGCCCGTCCGGTCGCAGCAGCGCGGCCGGCACGTCGAGGTCCTCGCTCACGTCCACGACCCGGTCGACCCGGTCCGCCCAGCCTTCGGCCGAAAGCCGCCCGTTCTGGTCCAGCAGCAGCCCGCGGCCCTGGTGCGTCAGCTCGTACAGCCGTCCTCGCCGCCTGAGCGCCAGGTCCGGCATCCGCCGCCCCAGCAGCCGGTGCCCGTCGCCGAAGTCGTAGCGGATGTCGAGCGCGAGCACCTTCTCCAGCAGCAGCCGGTTGACCTCCTCGAAGGCCATCAGCTCGGTCATCAGCCGCCGCACGGCGCGCCCGTCCGGGTCGGGCGACATCACCACGGCCTGCGCGCGGACGTTGTCCAGCACTGCGTCCGCGACCGGGTGCCGTTCGGCCTCGTAGGTGTCGAGCAGTCCCTCCGGAGCCCAGCCGTTGACCTCGGCGGCGAGCTTCCAGCCGAGGTTGAACGCGTCCTGGATCCCGAGGTTGAGCCCCTGCCCGCCCAGCGGCGGGTGGACGTGCGCCGCGTCCCCGGCGAGCAGCACCCGGCCGACGCGGTAGTGCTCGGCCTGCCGGGTCGCGTCCCCGAACCGCGAGAGCCAGCGAGGGGAGTGGACGCCGAAGTCCGTTCCGGCGTACTCGCGCAGCTGGTGTTTGACCTCGTCCAGCGTCGGCGCCCGCGGGTGTCGGTCCTCGACGACTCCGGCCGCGGGCACGACCACGCGGAACATCCCGTCGCGCAGCGGCCCGACCCCGAACCACAGCTGCGTTTTGCGGATTTCCATCACCAGCGCGGTGATTTCGGCGGGATCCGCGGTCGCCTCCATTTCGCCCAGCAGCACTTCACGCCGTGCGGGCTCGCCCGGGAACGCGACGCCGAGCGCCTTGCGCACCGTGCTCCGCCCGCCGTCGCAGCCGACCAGGTAGCGCGCCCGCAGTTCGCTGCCGTCGGCCAGCGCGACCGTCACCCCGTCCTCGTCCTGGCTCAGCCCCACGACCTCGCATCCGCGCCGGATCTCCGCGCCCGCCTTGACCGCGTGCTCGGCCAGCAGCCGGTCGGTGATCGGCTGCGGAAGCCCCAGCACGTACGGATGCGAGGTGTCCAGCCGTTCCGGAGCGGGGCGCGTGATCCCCGCGAAGAAACCCCCGGCCGGGTGCGTCGAACCGGCGGCGAGGAACGGCTCCAGCATCCCCCGCTGGTCCAAGACCTCCATGCTGCGCGAGTGCATCCCCAGCGCGCGCACGTACTCCGGCGGTTCCGCGTCCTTTTCCAGCACGACCACGCGCACCCCGTGCAGCCGCAGCTCCGCGGCCAGCATGACGCCCGCCGGCCCGGCCCCCACCACGATCACGTCCACCATGAACTTTTCGTCCCCTGTACCGGAGCCGACTCCCGCCGGCGGCGTTTCCGCAGGCAGAGGCTCCGGCGGACGATTGTGGAGCACCACCCGGGCCTTGCCGCAAGCCCCGGGGTGCGCTATAAGGTGAAGGGGGCGGGGAGAAGTCCTTGCCCCCTTCTGTCCCCAGTGGACTTTCCTCAGCCCTCCTTGCGGGCCATCAGGTACGCCTGGTCCGTCGCCTCGTAGCTCGGGCCCGGCTTGCGCACCAGACGCGCGTCCACCACGAAACCGGCGTCGGCCAGCAACCGCGCGACGAAGTCCGGATCCAGCCGGTACGCGTCGGCCGCGATGTCGTGGCCGTAGGCGTTTTCGATGCGGCGACGCTGGTTGTCGCCCACCTGGAACGCGGTCAGCAGCCAGCCCCCGGGCCGCAGCACCCGTGCGAGTTCCTTGGCCAGCACCGGAAGTTCCTCAGGCGGCGTGTGGATCAGCGAATACCACGCGAGCGCCCCGGCGAGCGAGCCGTCGGCGATGTCCAGCGCGGCGAGCGAGTCGACCGCGAAGCGCAGGTGCGGATGCGTCCGGCGGGCGACCTCGACCATCGTGGGCGACAGGTCGACGCCGAAGACGTCCAAGCCCAGCGAGGCGAGGTACCCGGTGAGACGGCCGGGCCCGCAGCCGAGGTCGCCCACCGGTCCCTCGCCGGTCAGCTCCGCGAACGCGCCGAGCATCGTCCGGTCCCACGTGCTCGACTCGAGGAAATCCTTCAGCATTTCGGCGTACGACTCGGCGACGGTGTCGTACGCGCTGCGCGTCTCGGTTACGTAAACAGGTTCGGTCACGGGCAGGGACAGTAGCCCTCGCCGCCGCGGCCTGTCCGGCGAAACGCGCGGACTAGCCGCGAGCGCGGGCGATGATCGCGGAAGTGTCGGTTCCAGCGGGCAAAGTGCCGAAAGCCAGGCCCCAGTCGCCGCCGAACCGCGTGCCGCAGAACGCGTCCGCCACCGCGCGCGGCGCGTGCCGCACGAGCAGCGAACCCTGCAGCACCAACGCCATCGTCTCGACGACGCGGCGCGCCCTGAACTCCAGATCGTCCACATCGGACAGATCCTTCTTGAGCCGGTCGACCGCGTCGTCGAGCCGCGCGTCCGCGCCCGCGGCCTGCTCGACCTCGGCGAAGAACGCGGCCACCGACTCCGGCTGCCGCCCCATCGCGCGCAACGCGTCGAGCGCGGCGACGTTGCCCGACCCCTCCCAGATCGACATCAGCGGTGCCTCCCGGTACAGCCGCGGCATGCCCGATTCCTCGACGTACCCGTTGCCGCCCAAGCATTCCAGCGCCTCGGCCGCGTGCGTCGGAGCCCGCTTGCACACCCAGTACTTGGTCACCGCGAGCCCGAGACGGCGGAACGCCTGCTCCTGCTCGTCGTCGCGCCGGTCGCCCGCCGCCGCGAGCCGCATCGACGCCGCCACCGCCGCTTCCGCCTCGATCACCAGGTCCGCCAGCACATTCGCCATCAGCGGCTGGTCCACGAGCGCCTTGCCGAACGCGTACCGGTGCGTCGCGTGGTGCACCGCGCGGACCGCGCCCAGCCGCATCCCCGACGAACTGCCGAGCGCGCAGTCGAGCCGGGTGTTGTTGACCATCTCGATGATCGTCTGGACCCCGCGGCCCTCCTCGCCGACGAGCCAGCCCACCGCGTCGTCGTACTCGATCTCCGACGACGCGTTCGACCGGTTGCCGAGCTTGTCCTTCAACCGCTGCAACCGGATCGGGTTCCGGCTGCCGTCCGGGAGCACCCGGGGGAGCAGGAAGCAGGACAGCCCGCCGGGCGCCTGCGCGAGCGTGAGGAACAGGTCCGACATCGGCGCGCTGGTGAACCACTTGTGCCCGACCAGCCGATAGCTGCCGTCACCGGCGGGCCGCGCCGCGGTGGTGTTGGCGCGGACATCCGAACCGCCCTGCTTCTCGGTCATCGACATGCCCGCGATCAGCCCGCGCTTCGTGCCCGGCTCGCGCAACCCGAAGTCGTACTCGGTCGACGCCAGCAGCGGCTCGTACTTCTCGGTCAGCTCCGGATTGGCGCGCAACGCCGGAACCGCCGCGTACGTCATCGAAATCGGGCAGGTGTGCCCGGCCTCGGACTGGCTCCAGACATAGAACTTCGCCGCCCGCGCCGCGTGCGCCCCCGGCCGCTCGTCCCGCCACGGCGCGGCCTGCAGCCCGTGCGACACCGCGACATTCATCAGGTCGTGCCAATGCGGATGGAACTCGACCTCGTCGACCCGGTGCCCGAAACGGTCGTGCGTGCGCAGCACCGGCTCGTTCTCGTTGACCAGCCGGCTCCACTCCTGCACCTGCTCGCTGCCCGCCAGCCGCCCCAGCTCGTGCAGCTCGCCGACGACCCACGACGCCTCGGTGCGCCCGACCGCCTCCGCCAGCGCCGGATCGGCCGCGACGTCGTGCTCCAGCGGCGGAACCTGATTGACGACCTCATGCGTTGCGGGCATCCGAACCTCCCAGTGACCGCACGACGAACGTGCTCAACTCGCTGACCTCCGCCGACCCGCCGCTGGTCAGCGGGCCGATCAACACCTCTGCCGCGGCGCCGACCAAGGCCGCCGCACTGACCGACGCGTCCTGCGCGGGCAACACCCCGGTCCGCACGCCTTCGGCGACGTGCTCGGCCACGACGTCACGGAACACCCGCCGGAACTCGAGCCGCTCGGCGTCGATCACCGCGTCCACCGGCTCGGCCAGCAGCGCATACGCCAGCCGCGGCGCCTTCAACGCCCGCACCGCGAACGTCTCGAACACCGCCACGACGCGCGCCACCGGATCGGCCGGCCCCGCCGCCGCCGACCGCACGGCCTCGACCTCGCGCGAGACGACCTGCCGGAAGACCCGCACGACCAGATCCGCCTTGGTGGGGAAGTGCCGGTACACCGTGCCCACGGCAACGCCCGCCCTCTCCGCGACGGCGGCTACCGAGCAGCCGGAGTAGCCGTGCTCGGCGAGCTGCTGCACGGTGGCGTCGAGGATGGTGTCCCGGAGCGCGTCGAGCCGCTCCTGGACTTTGGGCGTTCTGCGGTAGGCCACGGCAAGAAGTGAACCACCGATTCACAACTTGAGTCAACGGTGGGGATCCGGGCGCGCCGGGTGCGAAGCGGATGAACTGGACGGCCGCGCGTCTCCGAGGCGTGCGCTGCGGTAGGTTCGGAACCTTGGTGCCGGGCGGTATTTCTGCCGTCCCTCAAAGCAGCGACCCTCAAATTGGCGACAAGTACGAGGCCGAAATGTCTCGTAGACTGGCATCCATTGGCTGATCCGTGGTAGCCGGCCCGGCGGGCAAACCGGGAAACCAGACAAATCGCGGGATGCGCCGATATCACACACTGGGGCAGGGGGACACGCCGGTCGTCTGCCGTGTTTCAAGCTGCGGATCGTCTTTTTCTCGACGCCGGCCGGGTTTCCGGCCGACGGGACAGTGCCCGCTCGCCGGGAGTGGGGGAACCTGACGCAGAGTGGAGGCATGCCCGATGCGGGTCAACATCCTGGGGCCGATGGTAGTCGAGCGGGGATCCAGCATTGTCACTCCGACCGCGCCGAAAGTTCGGCAGGTGCTCGCATTGCTGGCGTTGAAGGCCAACAGCATCGTCCGCACCGATCAGCTCGTCGAAGAGCTGTGGGGCGAACGTCCGCCGCGCAGTGCGGCCACGACCTTGCAGACCTACATCTACCAGCTGCGCGAGCGATACCTGCTGCGGGACCGGGCGGCTGCTTCGTTGCGGACGGTGTCGAGCGGCTACGTCCTGGATCTCGACGAGGACTGCGTCGACGTCGAGAGGTTCGCGCGGGCGGCTGAGCGCGGACGGGCCGAGTACGACGCGGGGGAGGTCGAGTCGGCGGCCGAAACGCTCCGCGAGGCCTTGCGCTTGTGGCGCGGGCCCGCCCTTTTCGACGTCAGCGTCGGGCCGGTGTTGCGGGTGTTCTCAGTGTGGCTGCAGGAGCTGGGCCGCAACACCCTCGAGCTAAGGATAGACGTCGACCTGACGCTCGGCCTGCACGCGGATCTCGTAGGCGAACTGGCCGCGCTGGTCGCGGACGGCCCGACGCACGAAGGGTTCCAAGCCCGGCTGATCCTCGCCCTCTACCGTTCCGGTCGCCGGGCGGACGCGCTTCGGGCGTTCGAGCTGGCACGCGAGGCGCTCGACCGGGAACTGGGCGTCGACCCGTCGCCGCGTCTGTGGGAACTGCGGCGCGGCATTCTCAACACCGATCCCAAGCTGGACACCGTGGCTGAGCTGCCGGCGCGGGCCAGGACCAGTCATGGGGTGGTGACGAGTTCCGCGCGGCTGCGATGACCGGCCGGCGCGATCTGCCGGGTCGCAGGTCGCGCCGGCCGGAAGCGCCCGGGGCCAACGCTAGATCTGCCAGCAGCTCGCGACGCCGACCGGCAGCTGGCGCTTGTCCTGACGGCCGGCGTCGCGGGCGGGCGGCTCCGGAACGTCCGCCGGACCGCGGGCGTGGCGAGAAGGCTCGCCGAGGTCTGCTTCGACGTGACCGAGAATGGTCGCCCGGGTCAAATCGGCTTTGTTTCCGAGCCGGAATTTGGAGCGGGCTCGTTTCACATAGGTGTTCACCGTGTGCACGCTGATGCCGAGTGCGCTGGCGATCTGCGCATGGGTGTCTCCCATCGAGATGTGTTCGAGCACCTGCCGTTCCCGAGGGGACAGTGCCGCAACGTTATGCCGTCCCGGACAGCCGGCGACGTGCGCGTTTGCCCAATAGCATCCGCCGGAGGATATCTTGTGCACGGCGGTCACTATTTCCGCGGGTTCCGACAGAGCGCTCAGCATGCCGCGCACGCTCAATTCCGCCAGGTTCGGCAGGGGGCTCGCGCGAGCAGCGTGGTCGAGCAACAGAACAGGTGTTTTCCCGACGCATCTCTGCGTGAGGCGCACGTCGTTGCTCGCGGTTTCCTGATCGATGATGAACAGATCCACCGAGGCCTTCGTATTCCGTTTTCGCATGGATCGCGTGGCAGTCACCTCGAATCCGGCGCTGGCGAGGACGCTGGTGAGCCCGAGCAGGAACACCGGTCTGCTCTCGATGATTTCGAGCGGCGTCATCAACACCCTCCCTGCATGACGAATCGCGGTCCGGGTGGAGGGCGACGATGAAGGCCCGCGGTTCGTGCGCGGCGCGCTGCTTTCGCCGGGAAGTCTCCGAACGCGACCGTGAATTGCGCCGCCTCCGGATGGTCCGTTTTGCCCCAGTCGCGGAAATAGCTCCGCGAAAATTCGTAATGGCCGTTTCGTCCAGTCCGTGTCCAAGAATCCCGCCGGTCGGCTGCCGGCTGGTGCGACTAGAGCATGACCAGCGAGTTTACCCTCCTCTAACCCATCACCAGATGATGCCCTGGCCGGGGACGGCGACGCAAGTTTCTTGAAATGCGGAGCCCGCGCTGCGTTTGCCGCCGGATCGGTGCCGTGCTTCGTTCCGCGACCAGGTGGCGGATATCCCGTTGCTCCCGCCGGAGCGGGCTCGCCTCAAGGGCGAGTCGAGGTGGTGCGGCCATTGTTTGCGGACGACGCCGGAAATGCGGAGCACTGCCGGTGCTGAAGGAGGGGACCCTGTGGCGAGAGACGAGTACGGCGACCGACGCGTGGCGATCACGGGTATCGGGGTGGTCGCCCCTGGCGACCCGGGGAGAAAAGCGTTCTGGGAGCTAATGACCGCGGGGCGCTCGGCCACCCGCCCGATTTCTCTGTTCGACGCGTCGAGGTTCCGGTCGCAGATCGCCGCGGAATGCGACTTCGACCCGATCGCGGCCGGGCTGAGCCGGCAGCAGGTCCGCAAATGGGACCGGACGACCCAGATCGCGATGACGGCGACCGGCGAAGCGCTGGAGGACAGCGGCATCGCGGGAGAAGCGGACCCGCTGCGCACTGGCGCGATGGTCGGCACGGCGTGCGGCATGACGATCAGCCTGGACAGCGAGTACGCGGTGGTCAGCGACGAGGGCGCGCACTGGCTGGTCGACCAGGCCCACGCGGCGCCGTACCTGTACGACTACTTCGTTCCCTCCTCCATGGCGGCGGAGATTGCCTTGGCCGCCGAGGCTTTGGGTCCGGTGGGCGTCATCTCGAGCGGCTGCACGTCCGGCATCGACGTCCTCGGCCACGCGGCTTCCCTCATCGAGGACGGTTCAGCCGACGTAATGGTGGCGGGCGCCTCCGACGCCGCGATCTCGCCGATCACGGTGGCTTGTTTCGACGCCATCAAGGCGACGTCGCCGCGCAACGACTCGCCGGAGACGGCATCCCGGCCCTTCGATCGCACCCGCGACGGCTTCGTGCTGGGCGAAGGGGCGGCGATGCTGGTCCTGGAGGAAGAGCGACATGCCCGGCGGCGGGGAGCGCACATCTACGCGCGCGTCGCCGCACACGCTTCGCGGTGCAACGCCTATCACATGACCGGCTTGCGCTCGGACGGCGCGGAGATGGCCGACGCGATCCGGGCGGCGCTGGACCGGGCGCGGCTGGACCCGAGCGCGGTCGACTATGTCAACGCGCACGGATCGTCCACGACGCAGAACGACCGGCACGAAACCGCGGCGTACAAGGCGAGTCTCGGCCATCACGCCTACCGGACCCCGGTCAGCTCGATCAAGTCCATGATCGGGCATTCCCTCGGCGCGATCTGCGCGCTCGAGGTCGCGGCGTGCGCGCTGGCGATCGAGCATTCGGTGGTCCCGCCGACGGCGAATCTGCACCACCGGGATCCCGAATGCGATCTCGACTACGTGCCGCTGACCGCCCGGGAGCAGCCGTTGTCCACGGTGCTGAGCGTGGCCAGCGGCTTCGGCGGCTTCCAGAGCGCCATGATCCTGACGAAACCGAACTGATGACCGCGCGGACGCGGACAAACCGGCCGGTCGTCACCGGGCTCGGGATCGTCGCGCCGACCGGGCTGGACGCCGGGGCCTACTGGGCGGCGACGACTCACGGGCGCAGCGGGATCGCGAGGATCACCCGGTTCGACCCGTCGGCCTACACCGCGACGGTGGCGGGGCAGACCGATCTCGACGCCGCGTCGCGGGTGCCGAACCGGCTGCTGCCGCAAACGGATCCGATGACCAGGCTCGCGCTGGTGGCGGCTGAGGAGGCGCTCGCCGACGCCGAGGTCGATCCCCGGGCTCTGCCCGCCTTCTCGGCGGGAGTGTTCACCGCCGCCTCGGCCGGCGGATTCGATTTCGGCCAGCGCGAACTGGAGGCGCTGTGGAGCAAGGGCGGCGAGTACGTCAGCGCCTATCAGTCGTTCGCGTGGTTCTATCCGGTCAACACGGGGCAGATCTCGATCCGCCACCAGCTGCGCGGACCCGGCGGCGCGGTGGTCGCCGATCAGGCGGGCGGGCTCGACGCGGTGGCGAAGGCGAGCCGCACCGTGCAGAACGGCACTCCCCTCATGGTCACCGGCGGAGTCGACGGCTCGTTGTGCCCGTGGGCGTGGATCTGCCTGATCGCCTCGGGGCGGGTCAGCCGCGAGGACCGTCCCGAGCTTGCCTATCTGCCGTTCGACGCGGCCGCTTCCGGCCACGTGCCCGGCGAAGGGGGCGCGATCCTGATCGTCGAGGACCCGGTCGCCGCCGCGGATCGCGGAGCCAGGGCATACGGCGAGATCTCCGGGCACGCGTCGACGTTCGACGGCAAGGCCGGTCCCGGCGGCGACGGTCTGCGGCGGGCGATTCTGGGCGCGCTCGACCAGGCAGAGGCACGGCCCGGCGAAATCGACGTGGTGTTCGCCGACGCCGCCGGGGTGCCCGAGCTCGACGCGGTCGAGTCGGCGGTGCTCGCGGAGATCTTCGGACGGCGCGCGGTTCCGGTGACCGCGCCCAAGAGCATGGTCGGGCGGCTGCTCGCCGGCGCGGGTCCGCTGGACCTCGCGGCCGCCCTGCTTTCCCTGCGGGACGGCGTGATCCCTCCGACGGTGAACGTCACCCAGCCCGCCTACGCGCACGCGATCGACCTGGTCCGTGAGGCTCCGCGCGCCGCGGACCTCGCCAGCGCGCTGGTCGTGGCGCGCGGGCACGGCGGATTCAACTCCGCGATGGTCCTGCACGCCGTCGGAGGGGGACCGGAGCGCACAGCCAGTGATTCCCCGAACGGAAGGGATTACCGATGACCGACCAGCTGACCCTCGCTCGTCTCGCCGACCTGCTGCGCGAATGCGCCGGCGTCGACGAGGAGGTGGACTTGTCCGGCGACATCAGCGAGGTCGCGTTCGACGACCTCGGCTACGACTCGCTGGCGCTGCTGAACACCGCGGGCCGGATCGAGCGCGAACTGTCGATCAAGCTGCCCGACGGGGCGCTGCCCGAGGCCAAGACCCCCGGCCAGTTGCTCGAGACCGTCAACGCCCTGGTGAACCAGGGCTCCCGGAACGGAAGGTAGCGCGGAAGTGTGCGGAATTTGCGGGTGGGCAGACTTCGGCCGCGACCTGTCCGGCGAGTCCGCGATCGCCGACGCGATGACTGACACCCTGTGCTGCAGAGGCCCGGACGCGCGGGGCACGTGGCTCGACCCGCACGCCGTGCTCGGGCATCGCCGCCTCGCTGTCATCGATCTCGAGGGCGGTCGTCAGCCGATGGCCCGCGTCCGCGGCGGCCGGACCCAGGCCGTGCTGAGTTTCTGCGGCGAGGTCTACAACTTCCAGGAATTGCGCCGGGAGCTGGCCGCTCGCGGACACGTCTTCGACACCCGCAGCGACACCGAGGTCGTGCTTGCCTCGTATCTGGAGTGGGGAGCCGGCTTCCCCGGACACCTGCGGGGGATGTTCGCCGTCGCGGTCTGGGACCCACGCCGCCGCGAACTGCTGCTCGCCCGGGACCGCCTGGGCGTCAAGCCGCTCTACTACCAGCGCACCGCCGAGGGGCTGGTGTTCGGGTCCGAGCCGAAGGCGATCCTCGCCCATCCGCTCGGCTCGCGCCGCGTGTCGGCGGAGGGGCTGTGCGAGATCCTGGAAATGGTGAAGACTCCGGAGCGCACCGCTTACTCCGGGATGAACGAGGTGCGTCCCGGGCAGCTCGTCCGGCTGACCGAGTCCGGACTGCGGACGAGCCGGTACTGGGAACTGACGGCTCACGAGCACGTCGACGATCTGCCCGCGACCGTCGACACGGTCCGGGGGCTGCTGGAGCAGACCGTCTCCGAGCAGATGGTCACCGACGTCCCGTTGTGCTCGCTGTTGTCGGGCGGCCTCGATTCGTCGGTCATCACGGCGCTGGCAGCGAGCCGGACCGGCCTGGCCGGACTCGGCCCGCTGCGGACGTTCTCGGTCGATTTCGGGAATCCGTCGGCCGGCTTCAGCCCGGACGCGGTGCGCGGCGAGCCGGACACCCCGTTCGCCCGCGACCTCGTCGCCAAGGTCGGAGCCCGGCATGCCGAGGTCGTCCTGGACAGCGCGGAGTTGTCGCGTCCCGGCGTGCGCGCCGCTGTGCTCGGCGCGGTCGACCAGCCCCCGGGCTACTGGGGCGACATGTGGGCGTCGCTGTACCTGCTGTTCCGCGAGGTGCGCCGCACGTCCACGGTCGCGCTGTCGGGAGAGTCGGCCGACGAGCTTTTCGGCGGGTACCAGTGGTTCCGGAACCCCAGCGCGGTCACCGCGCACACGTTTCCCTGGCTGACCTCGGGGTCGGTCCGCTACTTCGGCGGCGCCGGGCTGCTGGACCGGGGCCTGCTGGAGAAGCTCGACCTCGCCGGCTACCGCGCGGACCGGTACCAGGAGGCGGTGTCCGAGGCTCCGGAGCTGCCCGGCGAATCCGCGGTCGAGCGCCGGATGCGGCAGATCACCTACCTCAACCTGACCCGTTTCGTGCAGACCCTGCTCGATCGCAAGGACCGGATGAGCATGGCCGTCGGGCTGGAGGTGCGGGTGCCGTTCTGCGATCACCGGCTGGTCGACTACGTCTTCAACGTGCCGTGGGCGATGAAGAGTTTCGACGGCCGGGAGAAGAGCCTGCTCCGCGCGGCGTTCGAGGACATCCTGCCCGCGTCGATCGTCCGGCGGGTCAAGACCCCGTATCCGGCGGTCCAGGACCCGGGCTACGAACGGGCACTGCGCGCGGGTCTGGCGGAAGTGGTCGCCGACCGGGCCGCACCGGTGCGGCCGCTGCTCGACATGGACCGCGCCCGGCGAGCCGCGGCCCGGCGCGTGGGCGAGGTCAGCAGGCCCTACGACCGCGGCGGGCTGGAAATGGCGTTGTGGCTCAACGACTGGCTCGCCCGGTACGACATCGCCCTGGACCTGTGATCAGCCGGGTCCTTCCTCAGCGCGACGAAAGGAAACTTCTCATGCGCGGCAGTGCGGATTACCAGGTGCTCGTGGTCGGTGCGGGCCCGGTCGGGATGACGGCGGCGCACGAACTGGTCCGCCGCGGGGTGGCGGTCCGCCTGATCGACAAGGCGGCCGGGCCCGCGACGACGAGCCGCGCGACCGCGAACCACGCTCGCAACCTCGAGGTCTATCACCAGATGGGCTTGCTCGACCGGGCACTGGAACGAGGACAGCGGGCGGAGAATTTCTCGATCCACCGCAACGGGCGCATGCTGGTGCGGTTCGGCACCGACTACACGCGGCTGCCGACGCGGTTTCCGTTCACGTTGCAGCTCGACCAGATCCACACCGAGGAGATCCTGCGCGACCGGCTGGCGGATTTCGGGGTCCGCGTCGAATGGGGCGTCGAAATCGGCGGGCTGACGCAGGATCCGCGGCGGGTGCGGGCCGAGCTGCGCGCACGCGGCGAGACGGAACGGGTCGAGGTGCCGTGGCTGATCGGCGCGGACGGCGCGCACAGCTTCGTGCGCAAGAGCCTCGGCCTGTCGATGATCGGCGATTCGATGGAGGAGTGGACGGTCGCCGACGCCCGGCTCGACGTCGATCTCAGCCGCGACAGCCTGCACCTGGTCCACGTGGACGGGGGCACCGTGCTGCTCGTGCCGTTCCCCACGCCGCGCAAGTGGCGGCTGCTGGACACCTCCGAGGTGCACGAGGCGGACGGTGAGGAGGACTACGCGCGGGTCGGCGAGAGATTCGAGCGCAAGCTCGGCAAAGCCCTGCGCAGGAAGGTCGCGGTGGAGACGCCGAGCTGGGTGTCCACCTTCACGATCCAGCAGCGGATGATCCCGCGGATGCAGGTGGCCCGGTGCTTCGTCGCGGGCGACGCGGCGCACGTCCACAGCCCGGCCTCGGGACAGGGCATGAACACGGGGATGCAGGACGCGCACAATCTGGGCTGGAAACTCGCTGACGTGATCCGCGGGGTCGCGTCGCCGGAACTGCTGGAGAGCTACAGCGCCGAGCGTGTGCCGGTCGGGGAGACCCTGCTCGGCTCGACCAAGCGGGCGACCGCGCTGATCGCGTTGCGCAACCTTGCCGCCCCGGTGGTGCTGCCGATCGGGCTGGGCCTGGTGAACGCGGTCAAACCGGTGAAGAAGAAGATCGAACGCAAGATCCTTCGGGGGATGTCCGGGCTGGCGCTGCATTACGAGAGCAGCCCGCTCGCCTTGCCCGCGCGCGACGGAACGGCGGGGATCCGGCCCGGCCACCGCGTCGGGTGCTCCGCCGAGCAGGAGCGGGCCTTCCCCGGCTGGCGGGAGCTGGTGGGCGAACTGACCGACCCGCGGTGGACCTTGCTCGGTTTCGCCGGGCCGGGCGAGCGCGGGGACCGGATCCGCGAAGCGCTGCGGTTCGCGGAGAAGCACTACGGGCGCGCAGTCTCCGTTCGCACGGTGTCGGCGAACGCCGACGATGCCCAGATCGGCGTTCTGGTGGACTCCGCCGGCGTCCTGGCCGAAGGATTCGGCGCCCGGGAAGGCGACTACGTCCTGGTCCGCCCGGACGGCTACCTGGCCGGGAAGGGAAGCGCCGGGGAATGCACGGTTTCGCTTTTCGAGCGGCTTTTCTTTCGCGCCGGCGAGCGGGAAAACAATCCGGGCGAGCAGCCGGATGAGCGATCGTAGGCATGGGCAGGCTCAAGGTCTTTTCGAGGCAAGGCTGTTTCACTTCGACGCTATGAAAACAAACAGCCCGCAGGGCGCGGAAAGGGTCGGCGCCTACCAGCCGTTGATGTCGGCGGAACGCGCGGAACGCATGTGGAAGCTGCACCTGGACCTGCTGGACCTCACCACGGCCACGGAAACCGAGACGTCGGCGCTGCTCGGCCTGACCTTCGTGGTTCCGCCCGAGGTGAAGCGGATCGGACCGCTCGCCCAGTTGCTCGGCGAAGCGGTGCTGGACGAGGTCGAAGCAGGAGACCGGGTACTGGAAATGGGCGCCGGCTGCGGCGTGAACGCCCTGATCGCCGCGACCAAAGCCAGCGAAGTGCTCGCCGTCGACATCAATCCGGCCGCGGTGGAGAACGCGAAGGACAATGCGCTTCGCAACGGTCTCGACGACCGGGTCGAGGTGCGCCGCAGCGATATTTTCAGCGACGTCGACGGCGTGTTCGACCTGATCGTCTTCAATCCGCCGTTCAGCTGGTTCACCCCGCGGAACATGCTGGAAGCGGCGACGGCGGACGAAAACTACGGTGCGCTGACGAGGTTCTTCCGCGAAGCCCGCGAACACCTGTCGGAGAAGGGCCGGTTGATCGTTTTCTTCGGCAACGCGGGCGACCTCGCCTACCTGCAGCAGCTCATCGACGACGAGGGATTCCGCCAGGAGGTTGTTGCCCAGCACAGCCGCCTCGTCGCGGGCACGGCGGTCAACTTCTTCGTGTACCGCCTGTCGTAGGCCGTTCCCGGCGCGCACATCCGTGAGACCGCCAACCGACTGACAGGGGAGCGAATGCCATGATGGGAGCGGGAATCGCAGAGGTCGCCCTCGACCTGGACGCACTGCACGCCAGCGTCGGGAACCCGGTGCTGGACTCGATGCGGCTGCTGAGCGAGACGTCGTTCCGGTATCCGGAAGCGATTTCGTTCGCCTCCGGCCGGC
The DNA here is from genome assembly GCF_001651785.1 of Amycolatopsis sp. M39. NCBI lineage: Bacteria > Bacillati > Actinomycetota > Actinomycetes > Pseudonocardiales > Pseudonocardiaceae > Amycolatopsis > Amycolatopsis sp. M39. The sequence continues at coordinate 19,306 of NZ_LWSF01000019.1, read as the reverse complement.
CGTACGAGGGGCTTTTCCGGATCGACAGCCTGCACCGCTATCTGGACCGCTACGTGGCCGATCTGCGCGCGAAGGGGCAGTCCGAGGAGCGGATCACGAAGGCGGTCTTCCAATACGGGCCGACCCACGGGCTGCTGCGCGACGCGGTCGCGCGAATGCTGGCGAACGACGAAGACATCCGCGTGGCGCCGGAGTCGGTGCTCATCACGCACGGGGCGCAGGAAGCGATGCTGATCGCCTTGCGCGGGCTGTTCGCGGGTCCGGACGACGTCCTGCTCACCGTGTCGCCCTGCTACGTAGGCATTTCCGGTGCGGCGACGCTGCTCGGAATCCCGCTCGAACCGGTTCCTGAGCGCGAGGACGGGCTGCGGCCCGCTGACGTCGCCGAAGCCGCGCGGCGCGTGCGTTCCTCCGGGCGACGGCCGGTGGCCTGCTATGTGACGGCCGACTTCGCCAATCCGTCCGGCTGCTCGATGTCGCTCGCGGCGCGCAGGGACCTGCTGAAGGTCGCCGCCGAGGAGGACCTGCTGCTGTTGGAGGACAATCCTTACGGCCTCTTCGGCCGTGCGGGCGAGGAACTGCCGACGATGAAATCGCTCGACTCCGCTCGCCGGGTGATTTATCTGGGCACCTTCGCCAAGAGCGCGTTCCCCGGAGCGAGAGTCGGCTACCTCGTGGCCGACCAGCCGGTGACCGGCGGCGCGGGCGAGATACGCCCGCTGGCCGAGGAACTGGCGAAAGTGAAGAGCATGGTCACCGTGCACACCGCGGGGATTTCCCAGGCGGTGATCGGCGGCCTGCTCGCCGAGCACGACTACAGCCTGCGCCGCGCGAACCGGGATCTCGCGGATCTCTACGTCCGGCACTTGGAGCTGACCCTGTGCTGCCTGGAGGAACACTTCCCCCGGAGTCGCGTCGCCGACCACGGCGTGCGCTGGAACAACCCGGGCGGGGGCTTCTTCCTTCTGGTGGAAGTTCCGTTCCGGGTCGACCTCGCCGAGCTTGAGCGGTGCGCGCGCGACTACGGCGTCGCCTGGGCTCCGATGAGCATGTTCTACGTCGGCGACGGCGGCCACAACGTGCTCCGGCTCGGTTTCAGTTCCCTGACGGCGGAGGAACTCGCCGAAGGAATCAGGCGGCTCGCCGACTACATCAGGGCAACACCGGCAGTTTCCGCGCCGCGCGGGTGAGTGCGGCCCGGCGGTCTCGTTCGCAATCGCGGTGCGAATGCGACGCACCGCACGACATTCCTGTGGGAGGTCCTCGGTGAAAGAAGAGCATGAACCCGGTGCCGCGGTCGTCGCCGGCCCGCCGCTCGCGGTGCTCGACGACCTCCACAACGGACCGCGGTTCGACGATCTCCTGCGTCGGGCCGCGGCTGGAGCCCCGGGGCGGATCGCGCTGCGCACGCCGGAGGAGGAGCTGACCTACGGGGAATTCGACCGGCGGGTCAGCGGTTTCGCCGCAGCGCTGCGGCAGCTGGCCGGAGCGGACGCAGTGGTCGCGCTGGCGATGGAATTGTCCCTGTCCTATCCGGTCGCGCTGTACGGGATCTCGCGCGCCGGAGCGGTCAGTGCCCTGATCAACCCGCTGCTCCCCGCCGACCGGCTCGTCGCCTTGCTGCACCGCGCGGACGCCGCGGCGGTCGTCGTCGCCCCGGATCTCGCCGTCGAGCTGCGCGACCAGTTTCCCGCCCAGTACGTCCTGACCCACCGCGACCCGGACATCGACACCGGCGCGCTGCCGACCGTGCACGAGATGACCGTCCGCGCTGACGACCCGGTTCCGGCGGCGTCCGAGGGGGTGTTCGACACGGCGGCCTGCCTGCAGTTCACCAGCGGCACGACCGGGGACCCGAAGATCTGCCGGCTCAGCCACCGAAACCTCGTCGTCAACGCGGCGCAGACCGCCTACGCGCACCGGCTCGGCGGGTCTTCGGTCGTTTTCAATTTCCTGCCGACGTTCCACTCCATGCACCTGCACATCAGTGTCACCGCGGCCGCGACCCACGTGCTCTGGCCGGACCCGGACATCCTCGGCGCCGTCGCCGGGGCGCACCGGAACAGCGCCACGCACTTCTACAGCCTTCCGGTGCGGTTGATGCGGCTGGCCGCCGACCCGGCGCTCGGCGAGACGAAGGCGGATGCGCTGCGAGCGATCCTCTCCGGAGGCTCGGCCATGTCGGCCGGCGCGATCGCGGACCTGTCGGCGCACTTCGGCGTGCCGGTCGTGCAGGGCTACGGCCTCGCCGAGACAGCGCCGTCGGTATTCCTCGGCAATCTCGACGACCCGCGGCCCGGCTCGTGCGGGATTCCCGTGCCCGGCGCGGAATGCCGGATCGTCGACGTCGAGACCCGCGCGGTCCAGCGCGTCGGTGCGAAAGGCGAGATCCAGGTGCGCGGCCCGCAGCTGATGCTCGGGTACCTCGGCCGTCCGCTCGGCGCCGATGTCGACGCCGGCGGCTGGTTCTCCACCGGCGACATCGGCTTCCTCGACGCCGAGGGCTACCTGTTCGTCGTGGACCGGCTCAAAGACGTCTTCAAGGTCGACAACTGGCTGGTCGCGCCGAGCGAGATCGAAGAGGTGCTCCGGCAGCACCCGGGCGTGGCCGACTGCGTCGTGGTCGACCGGCCGGACGAGTTCAGCGGCGCCGCGGCGCACGGACTGGTCGTGGCGAAGGACCCGGGGGCCGATCCGGCCGGGTTCGCCGAGTTCGTGAACGCGCGGGTGCCGTACTACGAGCGGCTGCGCACTGTCGAACTCGTCGACCGGATCCCGCGCTCGCCGATCGGCAAGATCCAGCGGCGCGCTGTCCGCGAACGTCTTCCGGGTCCGCAGTGCAGCACGACACCTGAGGAGAAGACATGTTCTACACCGTCAACCGGTACACCGTGAGCGGCGACGCCGAAGAGTTCGACCGGCTGCTGCGGGAAGTCAACCGGCACATGTCCGCCCAGCCGGGATTCCACGTCTACCGGCTGTACCGGTCGGAAAGCGAACCGAAGGTGTATCTCGAAACGTCCCAATGGGAAACAGCCGAGCAGCATCGCGCGGCGATGACACAGGACGGTTTCTGGGGCCCGGTGAAGAAAATCGGGGAAATCGCCGCCGTGGAGCCCGGATCGTTCCAGCTGGTCCGGGAAAATCGCGCGGCGGAGGTGCGGCAGCCGTGACCGCCGAGAAATCCGCTGTCTCGATTTCGGTGGAGGCATCGGCCGGATTCGTGTTCAGTCTGGTGACCGACGCCCCGAAATGGCCGTGGATATTCCCCTGGATCCTGCACACCGAATGCTCCGACCGCGGTGGTGCCGACGACGTGTTCACCTGCTGGGGGCTGACGCCCGAGGGGACGACCCGGATCTTCAGCTCCCGGCGGCACATCGACCGGGACCGCCTGGTCATGGACTTCGAGCAGCGGGAGCCGGTCGGCGACGTGCGGCGGCTGAGCGGCCGGTGGACGTGCGTTCCGGACGGCGAACGCCGCATGACGCTGCGGCAAGAGCACACCTTCGAAGTCGCCGGCGACGATCCGGAGTCGGCGGCCAAGGCCCGCGCCATGTTCGCCCGGCACGGCAGCGCGCAGCTGAACGCGCTGAAAGAGCGCGCGGAGGGGTTCTCCGACGTCTCGGCTCGGACCCTGGCCCTCACCGACTCCGTCCAGGTCAAGAGCGACCTCGCGTCGGTGTACGAGGCGTTCCGGGACGCTTCGTCGTGGCCGAAGTTCGTCTCCCGGGTCGACCGGGCCGTCGTCGCCGAGACTCCGCAGAACGTCCAGTTCGTCGAACTCAGCGTCCGCGACGGGCACTCGGTGCACACGACCCGGTCCGCGAGAGTCGGGTTCCCGCGGACGAAGATCGTGTACAAGCAGACGGAGCCCTCGGACCTGTTCGAGCTGCGTGCCGGCTACTGGAGTTTCGCGGAGGAGGACGCCGGGGTCGTGGTCACGGCGGGGCACACCGCGATCGTGACCGGTTCGGCGTCGCTGGCCTCCGCGGACGCACCGGCCGAGGCCCGGCGTTTCCTGCGCGGAGCGATGTCGGCACACCTGCACGAGGCCAAGAAATTCGTCGAAAACCAGTGAACCACGAAGCGGTGCCTGCCCGGTTCCCCGGGCAGGCACCGCTTCGTGTCGTCCGCGATGTCCGGTCAGAACCCGGCCCGCTCCTCCGCGTAGGCCTTGGCCAGCTGCAGGTTGCCCATGCTGTTGGCGGTCAGCACCCGCCGCAGATGGTTCCGCGCGTCCTGGACGGTGGTTCCTTCGCCGAGGATCGAGACCATGTCCGGTTTGATCCTCGCGGTGTGCCGCGTGCTGGCGACGACGCCTTCGGGGGTCTGCGCGAACGCCCAGTGGCCGGTGTGGGCGGCGAGCATGGTCGGCAGCTGGATCTGCTTGTAGACGATCTTCCGGTGCGGCAGGCAGATGCGGACGGAGCGGGTGCTGTGCGAGGAGCCGTCCGGGGACAGCGACACCATGTCGAAGAACTGGATGCCCGGAACGGTCTCCTCCAGCTCCAGCTTCGCGACGTGCGGGATCCGGTCCGGCCACTTGTCCGCCTCGTACAGATAGGCGTAGACGTCCTCGATCGAACCGGCGATGAAGAGCGGGTCGTCGAAGGTGAGGATCAGTTCGGCGAGTTCGTCTCGTTCCTCGGCCGCCGACTTCAGCGACGCCAGGTACTCGGCGCTCTCGGCTCGTACCGTGTCGGCGACAGTCGCGTCACTGGTCCGGAACTCCCAGCGGAGCGTGACAAGGGTGTCCTCGTCACGCTCTTCGAACGTCCACGAGCCGTTCGCGTCGACGTAGGGCAGCTCAGCGGACTCGACAACGGCGGTGATGGTGTCGGCACCGAACCGGCGTTGTTCGGTCCAGGTCCGGACGGTGCGGTCGTCGGTCACCGCCCAGTGCCGGATACGAGCGCTGGTCTCGCTGCGCTCGAGGTACTCGGCATGCACGGCCGGGCGGTGCAGGGCCGGCCAGCGGTCCACGTCGAGCACCAGGTCCCGCAGGACTTTCGCCGGTGCGTGCACGAGGATTTCCTTCTCGACGGTTTTTGCTTGAGGCATCGAACGAATCCCTTCGAGCTGGCGGTTTCTCGGGTTTCACTGTCGACGCACCGCCTCGATTCTTCTTCGAACCGGTGCCGCCTCTCGCCGGGTCGAGCGTGGTTCGAATGCGACCGGGCACGCTGATGCGGTCACCACCGGAAAAGGAACGGGGAAATCATGACCGCACAGTCCGAAGCTCCCGTCGCCGACGAGACTTTCCACCGGATTTACGCCGAGGTTCTGCAGTTCTACGCCCGTACGATGCAATTGCTGGACGCGGGCCGGGCCGCCGATTGGGCGGAGTCGTTCACCGAGGACGCGACCTTCGCGATGCCGTCGCGGCCGCAGCCAGTACGCGGCCGGGACGAGCTCACGGCCGTCGCGCGCGAGGGCGCCGCCGGACTGGCGAAAGCCGGCGAAGTGCACCGGCATTGGCACAGCATGGTTTCGGTGGAGCCCGGCTCGGACGCGACGCTCGCCGTCCGCTGCTACGCGCAGGTGGTCGCCACGAAGCTGGGCGGATCCTCGCGGCTGCACCGGATCTGCGTCTGCGAGGACGTTCTCGTGCGCGGCGGCGACGGCCGGTTGCGGGTCCGCTCCCGGCGGGTGACCAGGGACGACCTGGCCTGAGCCGGACGCTGCGGAAGGCCGCCTCGGGTCCTGGCCTTCCGCAGCGCGCGGAGTCAGTCTTCGACGTGGGCGACCGCCCGAGCCCAGCCCGCTCCCGCGCCCGCGATCTTCACCGGGAAGCACGAGACAGCGAATCCGGTCGCGGCGGGCAGCGCGCCGAGATTCGCGAGGCGTTCGATCTGGCAGTACGGCCGCTGCCGACCGGCGAAGTGGGCCGGCCACAGCACCTCCCGGTCGCCGGTGCGCTGGTAGTGCTCGAGCATCGCGACGAACGGGGCGTCGAGGCTGAAGGCGTCCGTCCCGATCACCCGGACCCCGAGGTCCAGCAGCAGGCCGGTGGCGCCCGCGTCGAGCCCGACGAAATCGGTGAAGTACTTCGGGGTCCCGTTCCACGCGTCCGCGCCGGTGCGCAGCAGGACGATCTCCAGCGCGTCCGGCCGGTGCCCGATCTCGGCGAACTTCCGTTCGAGACACCCCGCGTCCACGGCGGAGCCCATCGGCTCGGACGAGACGTCCAGCAGCACGCCCGGCGCGTGGAACCATTCCAGCGGAAGGCTTTCGACGGTCGGCGGCGGCCCGTACGAGGTGACCGTCCCGTAGTGCGCGGGCGCGTCCACGTGCGTCCCGGTGTGCGTGGTGAGGGTCAGGGTGTCGATCGAAAGCAATTCGCCGCAGGGCAGGTCCGCCGGGTCGAAGCCGATCCCGAACTGGCTCCGCATCTCGTCTGCCATGTGCCGGGCGCCCTCGGCGGGCGTCATGACCTCGTGCACGACCGGGTGCGGTTCCCACGCGGCCGCGTCGATCGGCGAGGACAGGTCGATGAGTCTCACGTCGTACCCTCATTCCGCCGCGGGAGCGGGAACCGTGCATGCGACGAGGTGCAAATAGGCGTCGACCGGCCGGGTCGCGTCGACCCGGAGGCCCGCCCGCCGGATCAGCTCGGTCAGCCCTTCGAGAGTGTGCTTGCCGCCGCCGACGTTGAGCAGCAGCAACAGGTCCATCGTGGTGCTGAACTTCGGCTGGAAGCTTTCGTCGATCAGGTTCTCGACGAGGTAGACGCGGGCTCCCGGCCCGGCGGCGCGCACCACGTTGCGCAGGGTCTTGACCGTGCTCTCGTCGTCCCAGTCGAGGATGCTCTTGAGCAGGTAGACGTCCTTGCCCGGCGGGATGTCGGCGCGGGCGTCGGCGGGGATGACTGTCGCCCGCGCCGCGAGCGCGCCGCCCGCGCGGAGCCGCTCGTCGACGTTGCGCAGCGCGTTCGGAAGATCGACGAGCGTGCCGTTCAGCCCGGGATGCCGCTCCAGCAAGGCCGCCAGCACGTGGCCCCGTCCGCCGGCGACATCAGCCACCGACCGCGCGCCGGACAGGTCGAGACTGTCGACGATCGCCTGGACCGACATGGTGCTCGACTGCATCATCGCCCGGTCCATGACAGCCGCGGACTCAGGCGCGGCGGAGTGCAGATACGGGAAGAAGTCCTTGCCGTGCAACGCGGTGAACACGGTGTCCCCGGTCCGGATGGCGTCGGCGAGATGCGGCCACAGCTCCCAGGTCCACGGCTCCGTGCTCCACAGGACGATGTACTTGATGCTGCCCGGCTCGTCCTCGCGCAGCAGCCGGGACTCCTCGGTGTGGACGTAGCAGCCGTCGTCGTCCTGTGCGAAAACCCCGTGGCACATGAGCGCGCGCAGCAATCTGGCCAGAGTCTCGGGCGGAGCGCCGACAAGCGTGGCGAGGTCGATGAGATTGGTCGGAGTGTCGCCGAGGGCTTCGGCGACACTCAGCTCGACGGCGGCCCGCAGCGCGGCCGCCCGGCCGCACGCGAGCGCGATGTCCCGCAGTCGCGCCACCGCGGGAGTATGGGTGACAACCGTTCCGGTCATGACGTCTGCCTTTCGTCCCGGAGTTCCGACAGCCGGGACTGTGGCCGAACCTCCTCGATTCCGCTTCGAAGCGGCCGCGCCCGCACCGGCTCGAGGTCTATTCGAGCGGCCAGCACCAGGATCCGGGCGTCCAGAACCGGGACGAACCGATCGTGCGGAGGTCGAGGTCCATGGCGCGGGAAGACGCGGATGTCCTGATCGTCGGAGGCGGCTCGGTAGGCCTCGCCGCCGCGGCTTTTCTCGGCTACCAGGGGATCGAATCGGTGATCGTGGAGGCTCGCGGCGCCTTGACCCACCATCCCCGGGCGACGTCGGTCGGGCCGCGAGCATGGGAAGCGCTGTTCGGCATCGGATTGCGGGACCGGGTCCTCGCCATCGCCGAGCGGCGCAGCCGCAGCCGCGGCCGCATCGAGACCCGGACACTGGCGGAGGCCGACCCCCGCGACCTCGACGCGAAACCCGACCCGTTCAAGTCGTTCGTCGATCCGATCGCCGGTTTCAGCCCGGCGTCCGACGTCGGCGGGCTGGGCCAGAACCAGCTCGACCCGTTGCTGCTGGACACCGCCAGCGCGTTCGGGGCCACCATGCGCTGGCGCACGAAAGCGGTCGGCTTCGCCCAGGACGAGAAAGCCGTCAAAATCGCCCTGTCGGGAGAAGACACCGGCGAGACGGTGTTCGAGGCGCGGTACGTCATCGCCGCGGACGGGGACGCCAGCCCCACACGCGACCTGCTGAACATCCCAGTCAGCGGCCCCGCCTCGCTCGGTGGCGGCCGCATCAACATCGTGTTCCGGGCCGACCTGAGCCGTCTGCTCCCCGGATCGGGGTTCGTGCTCGCCACGATCACCCATCCCGAAGCGAGCGGGATGCTGCATTCGATGGACGGCAACGAGAATCTCTGGTCCTACCACCTCGACGCCGACGGCGAGAACCTCCGCGAAGCCTACCCGCCCGAGCGCTGCGCCGAGCTGGTCCGCGTCGGCCTCGGCTGCCCGGACCAGGAACTGGACATCCTCAGCGCACTGCCGTGGCGGCCGACCGGGAGGCTGGCCGAACGCTACGTCGAAGGCCGGGTCGTGCTGATGGGCGACGCGGCGCACACGATGCCGCCCACCGGCGGATTCGGCCTCACCACCGGGATCGGAGACGCACAGAATCTCGCGTGGAAGCTGGCGATGGTGCTGCGCGGCGAAGCCGGCCCCGGCCTGCTCGACACCTACGACGCCGAGCGGCGGCCGCGCGCGAGATTCGCCCGCGATCAGGCAGTTCTCCGGCTTCGCAACCCCGAACTGCACTGGAACCCCGGCGCGACCGCCGAACGTGCCGCGACCGGCATCGTGGAACACGCGGTGGCCCACCTGTGCGAGCGATACGAATCCACCGCGGTCGTCGATCCGTCGACGCGTCCGCTCTCGTACGACGACGCGGCAGCGAACCTCGACGGCTCGCCGGGAACCCGGGTACCGCACGTCCGGGTACGCGCCGGCGGAAACGTGATCTCGACCCTCGACCTGGTCGAGCGGGGGTTCACCCTGGTCACCGGCAGCGCGGGGGAGGGCTGGGAGAGCGCGGCCCGCACGGTCTCCGCACGCATCGGCATTCCGCTGCGCGTCCGCGTCATCGCCGCCGACCGCGTCGTCGATGCCGAAGGCTGGGAAAAGCCCGCCGGGATCGAGCCGGACGGCGCCCTGCTGGTGCGACCAGACCAGGTGGTGGGCTGGCGGGCCGCTCGCCGGACCGCGCGATCGGCCGACGACCTCGAACAGGCGCTGCGGCTGATCCTGGCCCGCTGACCCCGACCAGGAGGGAGGTCTGGTCGACGCCGGCGAGCCAGGATCAGCCCGGATTCCCGGTTACCGCGAAACCGCCGCGCGGTTCCACTCGCGACGCCCGGGAAGGAACAGGGGAGGGACCAGCGCCAGCAACGCCAGTGCCAGCGCCCACCAGAACGCCGTGCGGAACGCCTGGTCGACCGCTCCGTGCAAGGTCACCTGCGTCTGCAGGACAATGGCGAGCACCGCGGTGCCCAGCGAACCGCCCACCTGCTGCAGGATGCGGCTGGCACTCGTCGCCGCGGCCATGTCGTCCTTCTCCACGTCCCGGTAGGTCGCGGTGATCGCCGCCAGCGGCACCGCGCCCAGGCCGACTCCGCCGACGAACTGGGCCGCGATCAGCAGCGATTCGTTGGTGTGCGGACCGGCGAGGGCGTACGGGACGGTCCCGATCGCGGCCAGGAGCATGCCGCCGAGGACCACCGCGCGGACCGCGCCGGTGCGGTCGATCAGCCGTCCGACACAGAACGACGAAACGCCGATTCCCAGCCCCTGCGGAGCCACCAGCAGCCCCGCTTCGACAGCGCTCGCTCCGTGCACCTGCTGGTAGTACAGCGGCAGCAGCAGCATCGACCCGAACAGCGACATCCCGAGGAAGAACAGCAGCGTCGACGACGACGCGAACGACCGCAGCCGGAACAGCCGCACGTCGATGATCGGCGGACGCCGGGTTTTCAGCGCATGCACCGCGTACGCCACGAGCAGCAACGCGCCCGCGACCACCGGGAAAAGCGCCTGCGGCGAGGCGAAGTCACCGTCGTTGCTGGCGACCGACAGCCCGTACACGACGGCCGCGAGGCCGACCGACAGCAGGAAGAGGCCGAGAAGATCCAGCGGGACGCGCGGGGGACGGTCGCTGTCGGACAGCATCCGCCACGCCAGGGTCAGTCCGACCACGCAAATCGGCACGTTGACGAAAAAGGCCCAGCGCCACGACAGCGCGCTGACCGCCAGCCCGCCGACCGCGGGCCCGAGCACCGGGGCGAAGCTGCCCGGCACCGCGACGAACACCATGACCCGGCCCATCCGCGACTGCCCGGCCATCGGGGCCAGGATCGTCCGGACGAGCGGCAGCAGCATCCCGCCGCCGGCGCCCTGAAGGACCCGGAACACGATCAGGCTTTCGATCGACCACGCCGCGCCGCACAGCACCGAGCCCAGCAGGAACAGGCCCAGCGCGGTCAGCCACATCCGCTTGGCTCCGAACCGGCCGACCGCCCAGCCGGTCAGCGGGATGACCATCGACAGCGACAGCAGGTAGCCGGTGCTGACCCACTGCATCGTGGCCACCGAACTGCCGAAATGCCGCTCCAGCGTATCGAGCGCCACGGTGACCACTGTCGTGTCGAGCATCGCCGCGAATGCCCCGAGCATGAGCACCAACGCGGTCCGGATCAGCTTCGGATCCAGCGGATCCAGCCGTTGTGCCGGGTCTGGCTTCGCCCGAAGGAGAGAACGCACCCCAGGACCTCCACTCTGTAATTATCATACTGGACGTTCTAGTATGATAATGAGGCTAGCCCATGCCGCCGCGCCCGCGCAATCACCCCACGGCGAGCGGGAGAGCCCGGAACTCCCGTGCGTTTGCCGACCGCCCGGCTCCGGATAGATTGGGGGACATGACCAGCAGCCTCACCCGCGGCAGGCCTCGCTCGTCCGCCAAGCGCACCGCGATCATCGACGCGGCGACCGACGTGTTCCTGCGCGAGGGATACGCCCGGGCCAGCGTCGACGCGATCGCCGCCGCGGCCGGGGTCAGCAAGCAGACCGTCTACACCAACTTCGGCAACAAAGAAGGCCTGTTCCTGGCCGTCGCCGAAAACGCGCGCACCGCCGCGGACGGCTCGCACCCGGTCACCGTCCAGGACACCGGAAACCTGCGCACGGACCTGATCGACTTCGGCGTCCGGCTGCTGCAAACCGTTCTCGCGCCGCAGGTGTCCGCCCTGCACCGGATGACGATCGCCGAACTCGTCCACCACCCCGAACTCCTGGAACTGTGGCGCGACAACGAAGGCTCCGCCGCCACCCAGCAAGCACTAGCCGACTACCTCGCCGAAAACGAACTGCCCAGTGCCGCCCTCCGCGCCCGCCAGTTCGTCATGCTGCTCGGCGTCGAAGGCCGGGTGCAGTCCGCGTACGGCTCGCAACCGCTCGAACGAAAGCAACTCCGCCAGATCGCCGCCGACACCACCGACCTGATCCTCGGAGCACCCCGCCCCTCCTGACCGCCGCGCTTATTCGCTTGCCGCGCCAGCGCTTCCGCCGGGACCATGCCCGGTATGCGCTTCTCGATCAACATCCCGAACTTCGGCGACTTCGCCGACGCCCGGACCGTAGCGAGCGTGGCGGCAGCGGCCGAACAAGAAGGCTGGGACGCGCTGTTCCTCTGGGACCACGTCGTCCACGACAAGGAAACCCGCCGCGGCCAGCCGTTCGGCGATCCCTGGATGCTGCTGACCGCGGCCGCGCTCGCGACCTCCACGCTCAAGCTCGGCACGCTGGTCACCGCGGTGCCCCGCCGCCGTCCCGAGCACCTCGCCCGCCAGGTCGCCACCCTCGACGCCCTCAGCGGCGGACGCGTCATCTTCGGCGCCGGCCTCGGCGGACCGATCCAGGACGAATTCGGCAGCTTCGGCGAACCCACCGACCCGGTCGTCCTCGCCGAACGTCTTGACGAAAGCCTCGGCCTACTCGACCGATACTGGTCCGGAAACCCCGTCGACCACAACGGCAAGCACTACCAAGCCCGCGACGTCACCCTCCTGCCCGCCACCGTCCAGCAGCCGCGCCCACCCGTCTGGCTGGCCGCCGTGTGGCCCAACCGCAGACCAGTACGCCGCGCCGCGCGCTGGGACGGCATCGCGCCGCTGTTCAAAAACGCCACCCACGGCGTCGTCCCGGCCGCCGAAGACGTCCGCGACGTCGTGTCCTACACTCGAAAGAGCGGCGCGGGGGAGAAGTTCGACTTCGTCGTCGGCGGCCGCACCCCAGGCGATCCCGCCCGAGCCCGCGACCTGATCGCCCCGCTCGCCGAAGCCGGCGCGACCTGGTGGGACGAACGGCAGCTGAGCACTACCAGCGATATCGACCGCCTCGAACCCACCCTGCGCCGCATCAGCCAAGGCCCGCCGAGGGGAGTGGACTAGACCTCGACTATCGGAAGTCTTTCGTCGCCATCACCGGCTACCGGTGCCACAAAAGGACTCGGCTACGAAACCGCCCGCCGCTTGGTTGCTGCCGGACACACCGTCTACGCCGCCCGAGGCCGACAGACCGCGAAGGAACTCGGCGCGCGGACCGTCCAGCTCGACGTTACCGGCGACGCGTCGGTGCTCGCCGCAGCGAAAACCGTTGAGGCTGACGGGGGACTGGACGTCCTTGTCAACAACGCAGGTATCGCCGTCGAACTGAAGAGCGACGGGGAACCGGTCGGAGCATCGGAGGTGACTGCCGACTTGATGCGGGAAACGTTCGAGACCAACGTCTTCGGCGTCGTGCGAGTGCTTCGTGCGTTTCTGCCGCTCCTGCAACGTTCATCCGCCCACGGCGTGGCGTACCCGGCGTCTAAGGCCGCGGTGAACATGGTGACTGTGCAGTACGCGAAGGCGTTCCCGGGGATTCGGATCAACGCCGTCGAACCTGGCTACACGCGAACAGACATCAACGGACGCCGAGGCGAACAGTCGGTCGAGCAAGGCGCGGAGATCATCGTCCGGATGGCCCAGCTGAAGACGGACCGACTGGCACCTACGCGGACATCAACGGTCCGTTGGTGTGGTGAGGGGTTTCGGCAGCCGGGGCAGCACGCTAAGCCGCTTACTTGACATAATGTACATTATCGGCGTTTGGCCGACCTGCTGATCAGCGGGTTGAGGAGAGGCTTCCTGAGCGCTCCGATGCGGTCTTGCGACTTGCCTCTGCACGTGTTCGGCAAGCCTTGGGCAGTCGGCTGGCGTCTCCTCAGAGCACGTCGTTGGCCGACCTGTCCGGCCAGGCCTTGAGGCGATTCCTTCGGAGCGCAACCCGAGATCCCCGACGGGAGCCGTCCCAGTCGTGCTTAATTCGTCACCGTGACGAATTAAGCACGACTGGCAGGACATTGAGGCTGGAGCGCAACAACTTTTCCGAACGCGCCGACACTGACTCAGGCAGCCTGAAGATCCACTCGACCAGATGAACGCGTCGCTGATCCAGCCCGGAGCCAGAGTTCAAGCTGCCGAAGCCGGTTCGAACACTGACTTTCCGGGCTGCGCAGGACGATTCAGGACTCGAACCGGCCAATCGGAAAGCGCTGTCCCCCAAGGGGATTCAGCCCCTTCTCGAACTCGGCAGAACCCCTCCCGCAGCCATGTTTCATGCATAATCGCTATTATGCATCATATATCAGACAACCGGTAGCGTCGAAATTGTCGGTGCTGTGCGGTACAAGATCAGTATGCTCGTTTCCGAGGCACAGCAAGCGTTCTTCGCGGCACGGCGGCCGCGCAAGGACTCGCCGCACACCACTGCCGCCTATCGGCGCGATCTCGCCGGGATCACCGCTCTCCTNGGCGGAGCTGGGTCGCGACGAGGTGGGCGTCGAAGAGCTGACAGCGCCGGTGCTGCGGGCTGCCTTCGGCGCGTTTGCCGACAACCACGCGAAAAGCTCGGTGTTGCGTGCGTGGTCGACGTGGAACCAGTTCCTCACCTTCTGCGTGTCGGACGGACTGCTCCCGGGCAATCCGATGGGAGCCGTCGCACGACCCAAGACTCCCCCGCTCACGCCGAAACCGTTGCGAGGCGAGGAAACTCCCGAGCAACTGCTCACTGCGGCGGCCGATGGCACCCGGCGCGCACGGGATCCCTGGCCGGAGCGGGACGTGCTGGTCCTGGCGCTGGGACTGGTAGCAGGCCTGCGGGCAGCGGAAATGCGCGCGCTCACCCCGCGATCGGTCGTCGGACGAGACGGCGAGCTGCGGCTGCACGTCCACGGCAAGGGCAGCCGGGACAGGTCGATCCCGGTGCAACCGGCGATGGCGAAACTGATCGAGGACTACCAGGCTTCGTGCCGCCGGCGGTTCCCCCGGCAACGGTTCCCGGCGAGCGACCCGCTGCTGCGGGACCGGGCGGGCGATCCGATCGGCCGCGGTGCGCTGGAGTACCTGGTGAAATCGTGCTACCGATGGGCGGGCCTGCACGACCGGGTGCCGACGGGCGCGAATCTGCACGCTTTGCGGCACACCTTCGCCACGCGGCTGGCCGAAGACGGCGCCACCGCGTCGGAGATCATGTCCTTGTTGGGGCACGCGAGCCTGGCGACGAGCCAGAACTACATCGAAGCGACCGGACGGGAACAGCGAGCGGCCGCCGCGAGCAACCGGACCTACCGGGCGCTCAACGGATTGGCTCGGGACGATGCTTCGCGAGAGGGCACTGCACGGGAGGCCGATGTGATTGCATGAGCGCGTGACTGACGAACCCTCGCGCGTCGTGCGCGCCAGCCGTGAGATCGCGGCCCCCGCCGAGCGGATTTTCGAGCTGATCGCCGACCCGTCGCAGCAGCCCAGCTGGGAAGGCAACGACAACCTGGCCGAGTCGGAGCCGGGCCAGCGCGTCCACGCGGTCGGCGACGTGTTCGCCACGACGCTGACGAACGGCTGGGTCCGGGAGAACCACATCGTGGAGTTCGAGGAGGCGCGCCGGGTGGCGTGGCGTCCGGCGGAACCGGGGCAGAAGCCTCCGGGGCATTTGTGGCGCTGGGAGCTGAACCCGCTGGGCGCGACGCGTACGGAGGTGACGCACACCTACGACTGGTCGAACCTCGATCCCGAAGACACGATGCGGAACGCCCGCGCTCGATCCATGACGGCGGAGAAGCTTGCGGCGTCGCTGGGGAACCTGGCGAAAGCGGCGGAACTTCCGCAGTCGTAGGCGGGGTTTCCGGCAGCCGCGGGGCTGCCTCGGAGCCGGTTGTGCTCCGGATGCGGTGGCCCGGTGAGAACGAGTCGCGCGGACGCTGTCCCGATTCTTTCTCGCTCGCTGGATGTGTCCGGGGCTGCGGGGTGTGTAGGGATCAGCTGCCAATCCCCTGCATCCGGCGCGCCTGAATCACCCCGCTCACGTGGCGGGACTGTCCTGCGTCCGGCCGCGTGCAGGTCGGTCCGGTGCGCGGGAAACCAACGCCGGACCGAGCGGAGCACCGCACGGTGATCGGGCACGCAGGGTGAGCGGGTGCCGCTGCCGGATGCTGGCGAGGTTGTCGCCGGGCTGCCGATTCCGCACGTCGACACGGATGACCCGGCTGCGGGTGTGCTCGCTACGACGACTGCGCTTGATCCGCATGAGGCGCGTTCGGAGTTGCGTCCGGCAGATGGCGCTCCGCCCACGTCGGCGATGCCTTGGCTCCGGGCCGACCGAGCATGTCCAGTTGCGCGCAGACCTCTCTCCCGGGCGGAGGTCCTCGACGGCAACCGCCTGCCGGAGTTGCTCAGGCCGCGCTCTGAGGGAAGTCCTTGCGTTTGGTCTTCGCCCGCCGCCCGTCCGGGTGGTGGAACGCGATACCCTCCGCTCGCGCAGTCCCTGGTAGCTGCGCGGGGCGTCCAGCGCCGCGGGCGCTTGGAAGTCGAACGCGAACGGCACGCACAAGCGATCCGGCAGCGCCAGCGGATTCCCTTGGATCCGCGGCCCTAGCGCCTCGCAGGGGTGCTCGCCGTCCGGTCATTCCGCGACATCGGTGTTTCCCGCGGCGAGGACCGGCACCGTGTTTCAGCGCCTTCTTCTCCTCCGGGGAGATCCAGGCGACGAGCCGGGGCCGCGGGGTCGGTCCATGGCGGGAACGCCGGGGTGCCAGCGGCGCTTGTGTCAATGGGCATAAACAGGCGCAAGGAAAACCTCAGCGAAGCTGTTCGAGATCCTTCGCCGCCGTGGCGATCTCCTCCGCGAGCTGCCGGAGTTCGCCCGCCGACGCGCCGTCCTGAGCAGCGGTCACGATGTCTTCCGCGGCGCACCGCAGCTGGAAGAGCCGGTCCTGCAAGGCGGCGATCTCGGTGTCCGACAGCACGACCGCGTCCTCGGGCAGGCCGCTGCGCTGCAGGGCGGTCCGGCGTTCGTAGGCGCGCTGGCGGCAGGACTGCCCGCAGTAGCGCCTGCGGCGTCCGACGTTGCCAGCTTCAGGCAGGCGGCGTCCGCACCAGCCGCAGTGTTTCGGGGCGTTCGTGCGGCGCGGCACGACGCGTTCGTCGCCGGTCAGGGCGTGTTCGGCCAGTTCCCTCACCCGGCGGACTCTAGCTGTCCATCACGTTCTCGCGACGGGGCCACACCGATGGCGCAGACTGGAAGCATGCGTCCACCGTTTCCGTACCTCGCCGACTCGCTTCCCCGCGCCTTCGCCCACCGCGGCTGGCACATCGGCGACCTGGAGGGGCTGGAGAATTCGCTGCCGGCCTTCCAGCGCGCGGCCGCCGAGGGGTACCGCTACCTCGAAACCGACGTGCACGCCACTTCCGACGGGGTGGTGGTGGTCCATCACGACGCGACGCTCGATCGCACGACCGACGGGCGCGGAGCGATCGCGACCCAGACCTGGGCGCAGCTCAAGGACGTCAAGATCGACGGCCGGGCGCCGTTGTCGCGGCTGGAGGATCTGCTTGAGGAGCTGCCGGACGCGTTTCTCAACATCGACGTGAAGGCCGACAGCGCGGTGGTCCCGTTCGTGCGGACGCTGCAGCGGACCGGCGCGGTGGAGCGGGTCGCCGCGGCGTCCTTTTCGGACTCGCGGCTGGCTCGGCTGCGGCGGNGCTGACCGCGATGGGGCCGCGGTCGGCGTTCCTGTTGTGGGCGAACGGCTGGGCTCCGCTGCTGCAGATCAGCCGGTTCTCGGCGGGCTGGCTCGCGCAGGTCCCGGTGCGGCAGGGGCCGTTGAAGGTGGTCGACCAGGCCTTCGTGAAGTCGGCGGTGCGGCGCGGGTTCGAGGTGCACACGTGGACGATCGACGACGCGGACGAGATGCGGATGCTGCTCGATCTCGGCGTGCACGGCATCGTCACCGACCGGCCCGACCTGCTGCGCGAGGTGTTGCGGGAGCGGGGTGCGTGGAAGTAGCGGACAGGATCTGACCGCTACCGCAGGCAGGATCGACGACGTGCCGAAGACCTCCGCGCGGCTGTTGTCGCTGCTTTCGTTGCTTCAGGCCCGGCGGGACTGGCCGGGTGCGCTGCTGGCCGAGCGGCTGGAGGTCAGTCCGCGCACGGTGCGCCGGGACGTTGATCGGTTGCGCGAGCTCGGCTATCCGATCGTCACGACGAAGGGACCGGACGGCGGTTACCGGCTGGACGCCGGTGCGCAGCTTCCGCCGTTGCTGTTCGACGACGACCAGGCTGTCGCGCTGGCGATCGCGTTGCAGGCGGCGACCGGGGCTGGGATCGAGGAGGCGGCCAAGCGGGCGTTGCAGACCGTGCGGCAGGTGATGCCCGCGCGGCTGCGGCATCGGGTGGACGCCTTGAGCTTCACCGCTGTCGAACGTCCGGCTCCCAGGGCGGATCCGCACACTCTCGTCGCGCTCAGCGCTGCCGTGCGTGCGCGGGAGGTGCTGCGGTTCGACTACGCCCCGGCGGATACCCCGCCCCGGCGCGTCGAGCCGCATCATCTCGTCACCTGGGGCCAGCGCTGGTACCTCGTCGCGTGGGATCTCGATCGCGAGGACTGGCGCATCTTCCGCGCGGACCGGATCACGCCGCGTACGCCCACCGGGCCAAGGTTCGCCGAGCGCGGGCTGTCCGACGTCGCCGCGTTCGTGGCCGCGCGGTTCCGCGGGACGGATCTGTCCGGCGAATGGCCGTGCCGCGGCGAGGTGATCCTGCGTCTCCCGGCGACGGAAGCGGCGAGCTACCTGGCCGACGGCGTCGTCGAGGCGCTCGGGCCGGACCGGTGCCGGGTGAGCCTCGGTGCTTGGTCGTGGCGGGGGCTGGCCGCCTCGTTCGGCCGGGTCGACGCCGACGTCGAAGTCGTCGGCCCGGCCGAACTGAAGGAAGCGTTCGGGCAGCTCGCCGCGCGCTACGCCGAGGCGGGGCGGGTCAGCGCGGAGCCTTCCCTTCCCACGCGGCCTTCCACGTCTTCGGACCGAGCCGGCCCGAATCGTTGATGCCGTTGGCGCGCTGCAGGTCGAGGACCGCGGTGCGGGTCTTGTCGTAGTAGCAGCCGGTGCCGCTGAAGCCGTAGCCGAAGGCGTTCATCCGCAGCTGGAACGTGCGCAGCGCGGGCGCGCAGTCGCCGTAGGCGTAGACGAGGCCGGGCCACGCGGGGGTCGCGCCGGGCGGTCCCGGCGGCGGGGCGGGCTGCGGCTTGGGTGCGGGCGGGGTCGGCTGTCCCCCGCCGCCGATGTAGGCGGCCTCTTCCCAGGAGGGGACGCGCTTGCTGCGGGCGTCGCCGTCGTTGGCGAGGCCGAGCATGCCGCCGCATTCCCAGGGCTGCCAGCCGCGCATCCGGTACAGGTAGAGCGCGCGGTAGTCCTGCTCGCGGGGGCTGGCCTGGTCGGGGCGGCCCTGGCCGCCGACGCTGCGCCAGGTGGGGAGATCGAACTGGTAGGCGCCGTAGTAGCCGTTGCCGGTGTTGATCGAGTAGCGGCCGCTCGACTCGCACATGCGGAGCTTGGCCCAGGTGCTCGAGGCGGGGTCCGCGGAGGCGGCGCCGGTGACGACGAGTTCCATGCCGAGGACGGCGACCACGAGCAGCAAGGCTCTTGCGGCGGCCCGTCTGGCAGTGCGAACGCGGTTGGTCATGTCACGCACACTAAGCACGCGACTCATGGACCACAAGAGTCACACCACGCCCAGCAGTCTCACATGACACGCCCGGATATCCCGGTAGCGACACGCGCGGCCCGGCGTGTCGCGTGTTCCGCCGCCCGGCGTGGCGGAACACGGAGGCGACGAACCG
>NZ_LWSF01000018.1:272630-274663 GCF_001651785.1 Amycolatopsis sp. M39 | reverse complement strand
CCGCTTGGTCAACTACTGCAGCACCCCGCCCTCACCGGTCAGCTTCAACCCACCCGCCTTGGCACGGCTCACCAACTGCTCGACGAGCTGGTCGTCCAGGCCGTCCCAACCCGTCTCGGGCTTCGAGCCCTCAGCGTTCTCCACACCGGACAGCATGTCGGTCATCAGGCGCACTTCCATCATCGGGAGTTACACCGAACGTCTTACAGTCCCGTCAGTTTGCGCCACCCCGTAGTGCTGGTGTCGTCTGCTACCCCTCGGTTCTGACCGACGCGCAGTGGGAGTTGCTGCGGCCCGAAGCAGAGCGGGTGATGGCCGAGTTGCGGCAAGCGGCCGGTCGGCCCATGGTGCATGACCTGCGTACCGTGCTGGATGCGGTGTTCTATGTGGTGCGTAGCGGGATCGAGTGGCAGGCCATGCCTGCGGACTTTCCGCCATGGGATGCGGTGTATGCGTTCTTCCAGCGATGGAGCCAACGAGGACTGCCCCAACAGTTGGTGGATCGCCCGCGGCACCGGCTCCGGGTGCGAGCCCGCCGGGACGCCCAACCGAGTGCGGCGGTCATCGATTCACCGTCGATCAAGGGCACCGACACCGTCCGGCACCGGTTCGCGCGCTTCGACAGCGGAAAGAAGACCAACGGCCGCAAACGCCACTTCGCCGTCGATGTGGATGGGTTCCTGCTCGCGGTCGTGGTCACCGCGGCGAACATCGGCGACCGGATGGGCGCCAAACTGCTGGTCATTGTCCCTGTTGAACGTCTGCACCCGATTGAAGCTGATCTGATCCAGCCGCCGTTGTCGTTGGTGGAGCACAGGAACGAATGCCCTTCGACGAAAGGCTGCTGACTGACTCCGCGCCCCTCGGTCGACCCGGCGTTCTCCTCCTGGCCCTCGTGCACCTTGTAGTAGATCCCGGCGAGGACGTCGTATTCCACGGGTTCGGTGCAGAAGAATTTCACTCCGTAGTGGACTGCGGTGGCCGTTCCCACTGCCGCGATCGAGGGGGTCAGGTACGTGCCACGGCAGGTACGGACGTCGCTCGGGGCTGCGGTCCCGGGGTGGTGGATCGGGATGGTCCAGTGGTCGGTGTCCTGGAACGAGATCTCCGGGTTGTCGAACGCCAGACGCACCTTCGGAACATCAGCGGCACCGGCCTTGGCGCTGCTCACGTCCACGACCACCGCGAAGACAGCGGCGATTGCTCAGTGCTATCGTTGATTTGTTCACGTGCATGACCACTTCTTCCCCAAGAGCCAGCGTTTTTCGCGAGAGCCGAAGCTCGTGTTGATCAATGCACGAGCTGTCTCGTGCGTGCGAGCAGCTCCTTGCCGCGCGATGATCCGGTACCTCACAGGTGGGAAGCGCTGCCGATCGTGGCCGTCGTGGGCGACTTCGGGAACAAACATGATTTTTCGGCAGGCCGTGTGTATCCCGCGCAACGCGCGCGGCGAAGCGTGCACGCCACGACACCGCGATCGCGTCTACGCGGACGGACACCGATCCATGACTCGATCGGTCGCCAGCGGCGTCTCAGCAGCGGAGAGTCCGGCGCGCAGGTCGCACCCCGTTGATCGACGCCGGGCTGTGCGCCGAACCGGCGGACGAACTGTGACGGGCGGACAGTGCCGATCGCACGCGGGCCCGAGTTTCGCTCGGCAGTGCGGGAGGTTCGTCGAATACGCATCAGGCGAAACCGGCTGCGTGCCCGGTCGTCCGGATCACCGGTCGTTGGGGGGGCATCGAGGTTTCTGGGCGATGCCTGCCTACTCGTGAGAACTGTGGGTCGGGGCGTCCGGGGCGACCGGGTCTGTGAACAGGCTTGGGTTGTCCATGGGCCCCGCGCTACTGGTCGAATCCGTGTGCCGGGTGGTCGCGTGGGTAGTCTCGCACGAAATGCAGGAACCTGATCAGTGCCCGGTCGGTACGGGTCATGGTGCCGACCTGGAAATGCACGTTCCGCAGGATTGCCCGGTCCCCGTCGATGACGTGTGTTTCCATGTCCAGCAGCGAATCGATGAAGCTCCCCGCGCC
>NZ_LWSF01000018.1:258579-272594 GCF_001651785.1 Amycolatopsis sp. M39 | reverse complement strand
ATCGTGAAAGCCATCAGGAAGCCGAACCACCGGTCGCGGAACAGTCCCTGTTGCCGGAAGACGTTCGTTCCGACAATGCCTACCTCGGCGTCGATACGGTCGCCGGAAGGCAACCGTCCTTTGAGGAAGTAGCGGAACGAGCGTTCATCCCACGCGAAGTCGTCCGGATCCGGGTCGCGGTCGTCGAAGACGAATCCGTGAACCGCCTTGAGATGTTGGAGGTCCGGTGTGTTGGCCATCACCACCCAGGGGTCCACCGGAAACACTTCGTCGAATTCGATCGCGCGGCAGACGAGCTGGTCAGCGGCTCGTGTGAACTGCGGGAGGTCGTAGTCCGGTGAGTCTCCGTTGAAGACCCAGAGCACTCCGTAGCGTTCCGCGGCCGGGTAGGCGAACAGCCGGGCTTTCGGAGGTGGGCTGTCGTCGCATCCGGTCCTCACACAGGTGCCTGATCCGTCGAAGACCCAGTGGTGGAAGGGACAGCGCAGCCCCTCCTCGGTGAGATCGCCGCCGGACAAATCAGCCCCCAAATGGGGGCAATAGGCAGTTGTGACGTGCGCGGTGCCCTCTCGGTCGCGGAAGGCGACTACCCGACCATCGAGGAAGTCGCGGCCGACCACGTTATGGTGCTCGACGTCCGAGGACAGGCATAGGGGATACCAGTTCCGGGAGAACCCGTTCTGGCCCTCTGGCGGAATCTTCAGCGCCAGCACTCGACGGGGACGGTCGTCCGGGCCATCGTTCCGTTCCGTTGACATGATGTGCTTACCTCCCGGTCCGGTCGGAGTTCACAGGTGGTGCGGGTCAGTGCGATTACCTTGTGGATCGCGATATCTGACGGCGCAGGAGAGCGGTGTCCCCGTAGGCGCCGAGTTCGGAGATCCTCATGTCGGCCGAGTATCGGAACACGTTCAGCCCAAGGATAGAAAAGTGCGCGCCGACAACGGCGTCCCGCGTGGCTTCGCCGTTGTTGGTGCGCGCCTGTCCGGATAGTCGCCATTGCACGGCAGTGCGCCCGCTGCCGCTGAAACACGTGTGCACTTCGAGACCGTCGTGCTCGAACTGCTCGTACCAGGACGTCAGGGACGTCCTGAGGATGTCGCGGTCGGCTGCGTTGAAAATTTCGGCTGCGTCGGTAATCCGAACATCGGGTGCGAAGCAGGCCAGGTGCGCTTCGATGTCGTTCTCGCGCAGCGCGACGGCCCATCGCTCGACGGCCTTGGCAACTGCGGGCTCGAGGTTGTCAGTCGGCATGTCTTTGCACTCCTTGTCGTTCGATCGGGTGGACCATCGCGCGGCGGGGTACCGCGTCCGAAGCCTTGCTGTCGAGTTCGCCCTCGGTCTGGACCGGACGACGACATCGCGTGGGTTGAATCCTTTGAACCGCGGGCCTGACGGGTTTTCATGCCGGAGGGTCCCGGAATCGGCAGTGCGCGGTTGTGTCGAGGCAAGTGTCTACTGCGTCGGCGATCGCGTCGACGTGGCGAGATTCGATCATGGTCAGATGGTTGCCACCCACGGTGCGCACGGCGACATCACCGTGAAAATACGGGGCCCAAGCTGTTTCGGGGTGCGGGTCGAATACGGTGTCGCGCTCGCGTGCGCGGAGGAACAGCAGGTTTGTGCTGCAGGAGGCCGGTTCGTGTTCTTTGATCGCTTGGTTGGTCGCGCGGACGACCTCTCGGATGGCGGGATCGAGGGTGAGAGCGTTGTGGAAAGCCTTCCAGGTATCCGGCGCGGTCTCGCGGAACGCGTCCAGGACCGCCAGCAGGCCTTCGGCAGTGTCGATGCCGAGTCTTCGGGAATCCGCTATGGGCAGGGTATCGATCAGCACTACAAGCGGCACAGCGGCCCCGCTGTCCAAGAGTTGTCTTGCCATCTCCTGGGCGATGACTCCGCCGGACGAGTGGCCGCCCAGCACGAGGGGATCGGAGATGCCGCGCGCGGAAAGCTCCCGGACGTATCGCGTAGCGATGTCCGTGACGCTGTGGCAAGCAGTTTCGCCTGGTTCCAGGCCGAGAGCACGAAGTGCGTGGATTCCGGGACCGGAGCGCAGGCGCTCGGCTAGCGCTCGGTAGGAGTACACCGTGCCGCCGATGGACTGCACCAGGACCAACGAGGGGGCGGAGCGGTCCCGGCGCGCGCGCAATGTAATCAGCAGTGGTTGGTCGGTGCCGCTCGTGTTTTCGGCTTCCGGCGGAGGCCGGAGCAGATGGTCGTGGAGGTCGCCGAAGGTCGGGTGGGCCATGAGAGTGTGCAGCGGACAGTGAATGCCGAGGCGCTGGCGGATCAGGCTGCGCAGTCGAATGGCAAGGTTGGAGTCGCCGCCCAGAGCGAAGAAGTCGTCCTCCCGGGACGCTGCGGGGGTGCCCAGCAGCTCGCACCACAGTCGGGCGAGCTCGCGGGCGGGGTCGTTCGAGATGGTCGTGGCGGGCTCGCTGTGTCCGGGTGGTGACGATCTCGGGTGTCCGCCGCGGTCGAAGGGATAGGTGGGCAGGGCGACGCGCCGGCGTCGACCGCCCTTTCCGGCCCGCCAGTTGATGTCGACGCCTCGGCACCAGAGTTGTGCGACGGCAGCGTGCACCGGGTGGGAGTCTCGTCGCATATCCGGTGGGGGCAAGGTCGGCAAGACCAGGCGGTCGTCGCCGGCGGCGGGGTGGAAGCCGACGAGCTTGGTGAGACTCGTTCCCGGACCGACCTCCAGCACTGTGAGGTCCGGGTCCTTGAGCAGAGTGGTGAGCGCGTCGGAGAATCGCACGGTGCCCCGCAGGTGGCGTGCCCAGTACCCGGCATCGATCGGTTCCGCCTGGGTGAGCCAGTCACCGCGCAGTCCTGACACGATGGGGATCTCAGGTATGTCATGCGACACCCGTGCGGCGGCCGTGTGCAACACGCTCATCAGGGGTTCGACCATCGAGCTGTGCAGTGCCGCGTCGCCCGGCAATCTCCGGTGCGCGGCCTCTTGGCCCAGCCGTCTCTCGAGTTCGTGCACGGCGTCGCTGGGCCCGGACACGACGCATTGGCGGGGCCCGTTCACCGCGGCCAACGACAGGTCGGGTCCGAGCAAGGGTAGAGTGTCCTGTTCGGACAGTCGGACGGCGAGCATGCCGCCGGCCGGCAGATCGCGGATCAGCGTGCCTCGCAGCGCCACCAGTTCGATCATGTCGGACAGAGAGATCACGCCGGAGACGCAGGCGGCGGTGTATTCGCCGAGACTATGCCCCAGCAGTGCGACCGGGCGCACGCCCCACTCCCTCAGCAGTTGAGCCAATGCGTACTCGGTGGTGACGATGGCGGCCATGGCGCACGCCAGGTCTGCGCGGTCGCCGGTGTGGTTCGTGCTGTGCAGCAGGGAGCGCAGGTCGCACCCGAGTACGGTGTCGAACAGGTCGGCGCACCGGTCGATTCCCTCCCGGTATACCTGTTCGGTCCGGTACAGGTCGGCTCCCATTCCGGCGTGCTGGTTGCCGGAGCCGGGGAACACGAACGCGACCGACGGTTCCGGTTCGGCCGCTGTGTCCTCGAAGAACCTGCCCTCGCCGGTACCCTCGACCGCATCGGCCGGGTCCATCCCCTCGCCGCAGACCGCGGCGCGTCGAAAGGTCATGGGAGCACGGCCTGCCTGGAGTGTGAACGCCGCGTCTGCCACCGGGATCGAGCGGTCCGCGCGCAGGGCCCGCGTGAGCCGGGCGGCCGTGATCGCGCGGCTCGCGCTGTCTCGAGCGGAGACCAGCAGGAGCTCCGGGGAGCCGGAGGAGGGCGGAGCGCAGCGGGCCGGCAGTTCTTCAAGCACGACGTGCGCGTTGGTTCCGCCGATCCCGAAAGAGCTGACGCCCGCTCGGCGCGGTGTGCTGTCGGCCCTCCACGGAATGGTGGCCGAATTAACGTGGAACAGGCTCTCGTCGAGGCCCGGGCCGGGACGCTGGAAGTGCAGCGTGGCGGGGATCATCTGATGCCGCAGGGCGAGTACGGTCGCTATCAGCCCTGTGACGCCGGCGGCGGAGTCCAGATGCCCGACGTTGCTCTTCACCGACCCCAGGACGCAGCGAGCTGCGCTGTCCGCGCGAGGTCGGAAGGCTCGGGACAGCGCTTTCAGTTCGACCAGGTCGCCGAGCGCGGTAGCGGTTCCGTGTGCTTGCACGTAATCGATGGTGTCGGGGGCGAACCCGGCGCTGCTGTGGGCGGCGGTGATCGCCTCGTACTGGCCTTCGACGCCGGGTGCCGTGAAGCCGACCTTCCTCGCGCCGTCGTTGGTGAGCCCGGAACCGCGTATGACGGCGTGGACATCGTCACCGTCGGCCAAGGCCTCCGTGAGTCTTCTGAGAACGACGACGCCGACCCCTGATGCAGGCACAAGACCGCCCGCGCTGGCGTCGAACGGGCGGCAGCGGCCGTCGGACGAGAACGTCCCGCCCTCTTCGTACACGTAGCCGTCAGCGTGCGGGGGAAGCAGGCTGACGCCGCCCGCCAGCGCCATAGAGCACTCTCCCGCCATGAGGCTCTTGCACGCCAGGTGCACTGCGACCAAGGACGTCGAGCACGCGGTGTGAACGGTGACGGCGGGCCCACGCAGCCGCAGCTTGTGGGCGACGTGCGCCGTCAGGAATTGGAGCGGGTTGCCGGCCAAGCTCCGCAGCTCCTCCGACGCCGTGGACGGCGGGGCCTGGGCCACCGCCCGCAGCCAGTGGTGCGGCGGCCCGCAGCCGCCGAACACTCCGATCTTCGCAGATGAGCCTAGCGGCGCATGACCAGCGTTCTCCATGGCTTCCCAGGCGGTTTCCAGGAACAGGTGCTGCTGCGGGTCGATCAGGTCCGCGTCGGAGGGGGTGAACCCGAAGAAGTGCCGGTCGAAGCCAGACCCCGTCGACAGCAGGCCCGCCGAACCGACGTGACCCGGTTGGCGGCCCGTTCCCCCGGTGTGGCTGATGCCCTCGCGACAGTCCCGCAGCAGGTGCCAGAACTCCTCCACGGTATCGGCACCGGGGAAGCGCCCCGCCATGCCGACGACCGCGATATCGAACTGCGCCGAGGACGGTGCGGCCTCGGGCTCTTGCCGGTCTCGTGGTGCGAGCTGAGCAAGACGCGCCGCGAGCTCCCGGATGGTCGGCGCCGCCAGCAAAGTGCCGATGTCCACATCGCGGTCGAGCTGTTGCCTGATCAGAAATCGCAGACGTACCAGCATCAGCGAAGTGCCGCCGGCGTCGAAGAAGGGAGTGTCGATCCCGACTGTGCCCACACCGAGCAAGGCACACCAGATGGAACGCAGCGCGGCAATGGCAGTCCTGTCGGGCGGGGTGAACGGGGCGGTTGCCCCGTCGGCCAGACCGGGGAGCGCCGCCCGGTCGATTTTTCCATTGGGGGACATCGGGAGGGCTGCCAGCGTCAGGTAATGCGAGGGAATCATGTGCGTGGGCAGCGTGCCGCCCAGGTGTCTCCGCAGCTCGTTTGCTGCCGGTCGGGTCCCTGCCTCTGAGACTACGTAGGCGACCATCCGTGCGGTCCGGTCGGGACGCCACCGCGCACGAGCGGATCGCGGGGTGTGTGCGCAGCGCTGCTTCGACTTCCTCGGGTTCGATGCGGAACCCGTCCATATTGATCTGGTGGTCGACTCGGCCCAGGAACGAGATCATGCAGTCGGGCCGCCAACGGGCTCTATCGCCGGACCGGTACAACCGTGCGCCGGGCCGTTCGCCGAAGGGGTCGGCCCGGAACCTCTCGGCGGTCAGCCCCGGGCGGTTGAGGTAGCCCCGTGCGATGCCAGGGCCGCCGATGTGGATCTCGCCGTCGACGCCGGGGGCGACCGGCCGCCCCGCGTCGTCGAGGATGCGCACGTCGATCCGCGGCAGCGGCCGTCCGATCGAAGGCCGTTCGGCTCCGGCACGGCAATGCCCCGCTGTGGTCAGGAAAGCGGCCTCGGCCGGTCCGTACCCGTTGATCAGGCGCCGTCCTTGCGCCCAGGTATCGACCACCTGCTGAGGCAGCGGTTCGCCTGCGCACACAATGGTGGC
This sequence comes from Amycolatopsis sp. M39, assembly GCF_001651785.1. Lineage (NCBI taxonomy): Bacteria > Bacillati > Actinomycetota > Actinomycetes > Pseudonocardiales > Pseudonocardiaceae > Amycolatopsis > Amycolatopsis sp. M39. Next base: position 266,586 of record NZ_LWSF01000018.1, on the reverse strand, counting down.
GAGTTCAGGGAATTCTTCGGCTTCCTGGTGCAGCAGCACCGAGGGGCTGAACACCGCGAAGGAGACACGGGACTCGCGGAGCACGCGTGACAGGTCAGACCCCATCAGCGCGACGCCGGGTGGCGGCATGCACAATGTTCCCCCGCTCACCAGGGCGTACATGAACTCCCACAGGCACATGTCGAAGCTGTACGACGATGCCTGAAGGACCCGTTCCGACTGCCCTGTTCCCAGTTCCCCCAGCACGATGTCGATGTGCGCGACGAGTTGGCGGTGTTCGAGCGCCACGCCCTTGGGGCGACCGGTGGAACCTGATGTGTAGGTGACGAACGCGAGATTGTCCGGTCGTCCCGCCGACTTCGGCGGCGAAGCGTGTTCGCGCTCCGCGGCGTCGTCCACGATCTCCACCGGCCGGGCGTCCGCGAGGTTGCGCGCGGCCAGGTCCGAACGCGTCAGCAACAGGGCCGTGTCGCTGTCCTCGATCATGAAGGCGTTGCGTTCACGGGGGTAGGCCGGATCCAACGGGAGGAATGCGCAGCCGGCCTTCCAGATCGCCAGCAGGCACACTGCGCGGTCTATGCCGCGGTCGAGGCATACGCCGACGACGTCCTCCGGTCCGAGCCCGCGGTCCTGCAGCCGATTGGCGAGCGCGTTGGCGCGCCGATCCAGTTGAGCGAACGTGAGAGTCCCGTCCGCGGCATCGACAGCCACATCGTCGGGCCGGGCGGCGACCTGATCGAGAATCAGGTCGTGAATGCGACGCGATGATCGGAGGATGTCGTTCACCAGCCCTCCTGAGAGTATTCGCGACGCGCCGTGGATCGGCGCGCGATCGCTTGGCGGTCGATCTTCCCGCTCGGCGTCAACGGCAGGCGATCGGTGACGATGATGCTGCCCGGCACGGAGTGGGCGGGGAGTTCGGCGCGGAGATACCGGCGAACGCGGTCGTTGTCGAGGTCATCGGCCCCGGTCAGATAGGCGACCAGCGCGCGGTCGACGCCGCGCGGTACGGCGACCACGGCGGCCTGGCGGATGCCGGGATGGCGCAACAGGGCCGCCTCGACCTCGCCGGGCTCGACCCGGAACCCGGAAACTTTCACTTGATTGTCGCGCCGCCCGAGGTAGTCGAGATTCCCGTCGGGAAGCACGCGGGCGCGGTCGCCGGTGTCGTACAGCAGAGCACCCTCACCGGTGGCGAACAAGTCCGGTCTGAAGCGTTCGGCGGTCAACTGCGGCTGGCGCAGGTATCCGTCCGACACACCGTCTCCGCCTACGTGGAGGTCACCAGCCACGCCGGTTTCGACCTGATCTCCAGAGGGCCCGAGGACATAAACGGTGGAACCGGGCACAGGCAGACCGATCGGCACGGTGGTGGCGGCCGGTGTCAGCTGTCGGCAATCGTAGGAGGTGGAGAAGACACCGTTCTCCGTAGGTCCGTACGCGTGGATGAGCCGCTCTGGCGCGCTCGCACGCTGTACTCGACGCACGCAGCCCGGGCCCAGCACATCCCCGCCCACGATGATGGTCTGCACACCCTCGAATGTCGCCGGGCGGGCGGCGGCGATTTCGTGGAACAACGCTGTGGTGAGGAATACCATGGACACTTGTTCGCGTCGGATGAGAGCTTCGAACACCTCCGGCGCGAGCAGCGTCTCGCGATCGACGATCACCAGCCTGATCCCGTTCGTCAGGGCGAACCACGTCTCGAACGCGCAGGCGTCAAAGCAGACGTGCGAGGTCTGGGCGAGGACACTGTCCTCAGAAGCGGGCAGCCACGATCGGTTCGCTAGGCGCAAGAGCGCTCGATGCGACACCCCGACGGCTTTAGGGGTACCCGTCGATCCCGAGGTGAACAACACCGCCGCGTGGGGGGGGCGAGGCCCACGCGACTCCCCGAGGGTTCTCGGAATGCGAGGTCGGTGAGCCGGAACGGCCCTCCTCGTCGTTCCGGCGGCGAGACGACGACGCACGAACCGCTCTGCTCCAGCATCGCGGCGACGCGTCTGGGCGGGTAGTCGACGTCCAGGGGCACATAGGCGGCACCGGTCTTGAGCACCCCCAGGGCCGCGATCACGGAAAGCGGGGAACGGGCAATCTGCACGCCTACCTTGTCGCCGGGCCGGACCTGGCGGTCCCGTAGGCGACGGGCCAGCTGGTTGGCGCGTGCGTCGAGATCCCGGTAGGTGATCCGCTCAGCCGAGGAGACCACGGCGAGGCGGTCGGGCGTGCGCTGGGCGTGCGCGGTGACGAGATCGTGGATGTGCATTTCATGATCCTGGATTCGTAGGTCGGACAACGTTGCCGCCGAGCGGAGGAGAACGCGTCGGACTGTGGCATCGGCCCATTCCGCAGGAACTGCAAACCGATGCGCAATCCAGCTGCCCGCTTTGTGCTGGGCGCTCGCCCACGAGCAACGAGCGCATCGTCGCCGTGACAGGAATATTCCTGAGGAAATGCCGAGCCGTCCGAACGCGCCGCGGCGTGGGGGCTGCTTTCCACGGGAATGCGTGGACGCCTCGGTCGCTTCTGCGAATTTCAGTATTGCCCAACCCGAAGTCAATGTCAACGAACTCCAGTCGGATGGGAATGGTTCACCGGAATTGTCCGCAGCCGAACGGGGGACGCCGTTGAAATTTGCTTCCCGGCGGGCATCCAGGTCGTGGCCGGAACTCTCGATACGGCTCGGCCAGCAGGTGTGCCTGCGATCGCGTGCCCAACGGGGCGGCAGGCGTCTTTTCCTGCCGAGTTCAGGCCGCATGGTCGAGAGATGCAGCCGCGGGGTGAGGGAGTGGCTCAAGCCGTCCAGCGTCGATTGCGGTGACGGCGGGCGTGGGCATGAAACCGTTAAATCTTCGATGGCGCTACTGCGTGGGCCGACGTTATTCTAGTTATCTGGTGCCAGATCTGCTCGCCGGGCAATGCTTTCCGAAGATCGCGGTCGCCGCTGTTCGCGGACTGGCGGTCGCGGCAACTAGCCGGCGCTGCGTCCCTCGGTTATTGTTTGCCCGACCGTGGAGTGGAGGCATGTTCGCCGACCATCACTTGAGGAGGTTGTCGGCTCGCGGGCATGATGGTATATTGCAAGATGCTTATCAAATGCGTAAAGCACGCACAGTTAGATAACGATCCGAAAACTTCGGACGAGGTTAAATTTATGAAATACTTTTGCCGCAAAGATAACTATTGTTAACTCGGTTTTCTTATCCCGGGAATCGGCCATCGGGTCGTATGTCGAGAGCTATCGCGCGGTGCCTCCTGACCTGCTCGTTGCCGCAGACCGGGTGATCGACATCGAGCGGACCGGGGACGAGGCTGCCGACCGAACGGAATCCGCAGTGGCTGCCATGGAATCGGCAGTGCAAGCCTTCTGGGGCGCGGTGGTCGGCGACCGGCCGGAGTGACCCCCAAGGCACGTCCGCAGGTGGGAAGTACGCGGGCAACCGGTACGACGCTGAGCCCTTTGCCGGCCACGGCATCGTCGCTCGTGGACCGCGCTCATGCTCTCCGCCAGCGAGAACGGACTGGCAATGCGGTGCTCGGCAAGTAGCGCGGCAATCCGGGCGACTGCGACCGGTAGCGTGCCGATCGTGGCTGGCTGGTCGACCATCACTGGCGCTGGGCGAGTGGCGAGCGATAGACACGGTGCACGACAGCATCCTCGGGAGTGTCGCGTCCTGGGCACAGGCGAGAGCGAACTCCACGATGGACCTCCTTCCAGGCTGGGTGAAAACCGAGGCTCGGGATGCGGTCGCCCGCTTCCTGCTTGCCGTCCCGCCATTTCCGCTTCCTGGGAAGGCCCGATTCACTGCGGGCTGCCGGACGCCAGCGGGGGAAGAACCTTGTCGACGAACAGGTGCAGGCTTTGCCAGCCGACATCGGGCGGGACTCCGCCGGCGAGCGGATGCAGCAAGAGCGACGCGGGCGCGGGCACCTGCCGGGCCAGTGAGACGCACTCGTCGGGAGTCACGACGCTGTGGAGGCCGCTGTTGCGGATTTCGCTGTCGCTGGACAGCGTCTGGTAGGGGCTCGCCGTGGGTTCGGCGGACCTCCAGCGGGCGTAGGAGTTGGCGTCGTGCCGTAGGCAGGGGGCGACGACGGCCCAGGTCCGCTCGGGATCCTCGGTGACGATGACCGACAGCCCCGCACCGGGAAAGGGATAGGCCAGGGGAGTGCCGCCGAGCCGGGCGCATTCGTCGCGGTAGATTTCGAGCAGTTGCGGATCCGGGATCATTGGCATGTAGGCGTCCGCCATCCGTGCCGCGCGCCTGGCGCTGGCGGGAGTGGCGCCGCCGAACCGTACCGGCGGCCGGGGACGTTGAACCGGGCGCGGGGTTACCGTTCCGCCGCGCCCGCGGTAATGCACCCGCTCACCGGCGAGCAGGGAGAGGAGAACGGCGGACTTCTCCAGGAAGGTGCCCACGCGGTGCGCGAACTGTTCGCCGTAGAAAGCGAATTCGGCGGGGACGTATCCCATCGTGAGCAGCAGTTCGACCCTGCCTGAAGAGATGTTGTCGACGACGGCGATGTCCTCGGCCATCGCGAACGGGTCGCGCAATGGCGTCTGCACGATCAGCAGCCGCCCGTGTGCGGTACGGGCGGCGACCGCTGCCGCCAGCGCGGCCGGAGAAGGTAGATACCCGTCGGGAGACTCGTGGTGTTCGGCGAACAGAAACCCGTCGCAGCCGTGCCGGTCCGCCCAGGCGCTCTGTTCGAGGACCGCCGGATAGAGCTTGTCGTGCGGGGCGCCGATGCCCGGGGCGCTGCGCAGGTCGTATCGGAGCATCCAGGTCACGGAACACTCTCCCTCGCCGGTATCAGTGGATCTGCTCGTGTCCCGTGCAAGATGCGGTGTCGGGGATTTCCCCCAGCTTTTCCATGGAGAGTCCGGACAGTTCCAGCAGTGTCGTGCCGGTGCCGGTCACGGCGCGGCAGGACGACAGGTCTGTTGTGGACAGTTCGATTCCGGCCGTGGCGTGGTCGGAAGTAAGCCCGAGGTCATTGCGGCCAGGGGCGTGCAGGTCGATTCTCCCGATGGCTCTGGGAACGTAAACCGCCTGGCGATCCCGATCTCGCAGCGGAAGCGCGACCGCGCGAGCGGCGGCGCACAGAAGGAGGAACGGTGTGTGCATGGCACCGAGGAATTCGCTGCCGTCGAAGTCCGGCTGCCATCGGCTCCAAGCTCGCTTCCCCTCGACGCGCGCGCCGGACGTGTTGGCGAAGATGCCGCGCAGGTGCACGGGCGAGTTCGTCTGGTAGTAGGGATCGGTTACCGGCCGCCAGCTCGTGTGCGGCGAGACCGCGCGCACCGGCGCGGCACTGGTTTCTCCCGGGCGGCCCAGCAGAACGTCAGCGCGGAAATGCCGCTGTCCAGCGCGGATGAGCGAGCCGTCCGGGGCGACGACGTCGCTCTCCAGGACGACTGTGACACGGGATTCTCCGACGGGCACTGCCTTGATCGTGACGGTGCGCGGTCGCCTGCCGGAGAACGGTCTGATGAAACGCTCGAACCGGGCGTCGCGAAACCCGGCGGTGGCCAGGCCCGGGCGGATGGCCTCGGCGGCCTGTGCGGCGATCTCGAGCATCAATGTGCCCGGCACGGCGGGCCGTCCGTCCACGCGGTGGTCGTCGAGAAAGCGGTCGACGTCCGGGTCGAAAGTGCATCGCCATCGGGTTTCGCGGCCCGACTTGCCTGCCTCCTCTCTCAAGTACCGAGAATGGGCTGCCGCGATCGGGCCGACGTAGCCAGGCCGTGCGCGGGAGAACAGGGTGCGCTCGCGGTCACCGAGATAGCACGATTCCCCGGAGTCCGAGGAAGCCAGTTCCGAGAGGAAGATCCGGGTGCCTTCGCGGGACGAGACGGCGGTGAAGCGGCCTTGCCGGTCGAGGTAGCTGCGGTTGAGCGGATCGGAGCCGTAGCCCGTGCCGGACCACAGCGGGAAGCCGATCGTCAGCTCTCTAGTGCCTGGGGCGCGAAGCCTGCTCGCGGCGGCGAGGAAGTCGTTGGCAGAGGCATAATCCGTGTCTCCCGGAACGCCGTAAGTGCCCGCGGCGGAACCGATGTTGCACCACAGCGACGGTGGCCTGCTGCCGAAAGCGGCTTTCAGGTTCTGATATCCGAGCAGCTTGGTGTCCCGGACAGCGCGGAAACGGGACAGCGGCTTGGTGTCGGCGTTCTCGGGACGGAAGACCCCCGCAGCGTGCAAGACGACATCGACCGTGCTTTCGGACCGGAGGACTGTCTCCACGGCGGCCCCTGCGGCGCCCGGATCGCGGACGTCGCAGGAAAGGTACTGCACGCGGTCCGTGCCGAATGTGTTCCGCAGCCGATCGAGGGCACGGCGTGCCTCGCGGGCGCGCATCAGGAGGCTGGCCTCTCGCGCGATCTCCTTCAACGGTCTGGCCGAGTCGTCACGGCGAAGCCGGCTGATCAGATCGCTCTTCGTACACTCGGCGGTGTGGGCCAGGTTCGGTTGTTCGGCCAGAACGGTGCGGCCCAGCAGCCACACACGAGGCCGGGCATGACGGGCAAGCGCGTCGAGCAGCTCGATAGTCACTCCACCGGTGCCGCCGCTGGCGAGCACCACAGAGGCATCGCTCAGCGGGAGGTGCCCGGGCGAGGCGGGAAGGGGAGCTTCGGTCAGGATCTCGGTATGGCGCCGGCCTTCGAGGTACCACACCACCGGCTCGGGACGGGGATTCTGTCGTTCGGCAGCCAGCAAACCGAGTGCGGAGTCTCCGGTGGCATCGGTGACCACCGCGAAAATCGGCGAGGCGGGCCGTTCCCACGACAGGCTCTTCACGAAGCCGGTGAACAGGGCGGCATGCGGCAGCGGGACACCGTCGTCGGCGGTCTTGGCGTGCCCGCACAACAACACTGCGAGCGAACCGCCGGCGTCCCAGCGGGACGCAAGCCGTCGCACCGCGAGCGACAACAGGTCGTGAAGCCGAATCAGTGCTGGCGAAGGCGTGGCAAGCGAAGCCTGGTCCGTACCGGTGAAGTCCGCGACCACGCTGAGCCGAGGTGGCGCCGAGTCCAGGAGCGCGTGCAGGCTCTGCATCGCGTCAGGATCGTCGAGGTCGGCAACGAGACGAGTTCCGGCCCGTACTTCGCGAGGATCAGTGGTGAGGATCGTGCCGGAGAGGCGTCCGGCGAGAGCGTTGTCGGCGATGAGGGCAATTCCTTCGCCGGTGGCAGGAGCCGGGGCCGCGGTCGCGACAGGACCGGTTGGCCTCAGAGCTCGCTGGTACCGGGTGACAGTTCCGCGTCGAACTGGAGATACGCGGAGCCCGGTCCCACGCGGGACGGCTGGCCGCAGGTCGACGGGCGCGCCGGTCTCGCATGCCTTGAGCAGCTCTACTGCGGCGTTGGCGCCGAGGTAGTCCCAGTCGGGCACGGTCGCGTCGCGAACGGACGTTGCGTCGTCGGTCGGCCGCACGGCGGCCAGGACCGGCCACCCGTGCCGTTCCGCCGTACCGGATTCGGCCAGCGCGAGGAGAAACGCCCCCTCGGCGGCCGGTTCCGCCGTCTCGGCCGTGCGGCCGGAGAGCGCACCGCACTGGTAGCTCAGCGCGAGGACCAGCCCGAGGTCGAGCTCGCCGGTGCGCAGGTACCGGCTGGCCGTGTTGAGCGCGGCCAGGGCGGTGTCCCGGCCGGCGGCAACCGTGATGCTCGCGCCGTTGAGATCGTAGCGGCTGGTGATCCGGGAGCCGATGACGTTGGGCATGACCCCCGGCTGGGTGTCTTCGGTGCATGCGGGATACCGCTCTCGAAGACTGGCCAGAGCGTGTTCGACCGTATCGGCGGATACATCACCCGTGGCGTTTCCGCGCAAGCCGCTCAACACATCCTCGGCATAGCAGCGTATTACCGCTCCGCCGAGAGCGCCTGGCACTCCGCTGTACGCGGTGATGACTCCGGTCGACCGGCGTACGTCGGCCCACAACTCGCCGTTCTCCTCGGCGAACCGGGCGGCCACTTCGCGAGCCATCAGATGCGCGGGATCCACC
>NZ_LWSF01000018.1:220620-258534 GCF_001651785.1 Amycolatopsis sp. M39 | reverse complement strand
GGCCGACCCCGCAGCCACGCCAGCACCGAGGCACGATCCGGGGCGCCCGGCAGATGGGCGCTCCAGCCGACAAGCACTATTTCGCCGCCTCGCACCGGTGGAGCCGACCGCCGTGCACTGCCGCCCTGCTCTGCCGCCGCCCGGTCGGTCACCAGCAGATGCCCGTTTGTGCCACCGAAGCCGAATGCCGAGATTCCGACCGTGCGGGGCGACCCGGGACGCGCCGGGAACGGGACGCAACCGCCGGCCGGGATGTCCAGCGGGCCGTCGGCGACGTCCGGATGCGCTCGCTCGAGCCCGAACTGCGCCGGGATTCGTTCGTGCCGGAGGGCGAGGAGACCGTGGATGAGCGAGACGGTTCCCGCTGCCCACCCGGTGTGGCCGACGACCGATTTGCTGGAACTGCAGAGCAGCCGCCCGCCGGAGGAGAGCGACCCCAGCGCTGCCAGTTCCGCCTGGTCGCCGGCGGCGGTGCCGGTGGCGTGGGCGACGACCCAGTCCACCTCGTCCGCCCCGAGCCCGTTCACGGCCCGTGCTCGGGCGATGGTCAGCCGCTGCCCGTCCGGATTGGGCGCGGCGATGGACTTTCCCTTCCCGTCGGCGGCCGCGCCGAAGCCGGCCAGGATCCCGAGCACCGGGTCGCCGTCGGCCAGCGCGTCGGCGTATCGCTTGAGCGCCACCACCCCGGCGCCGTCGCTGAACAGAGTCCCGTCCGCCGCAGTGTCGAACGACCGCACACGTCCGTCCGGCGCGAGCCCGCGAAGCTTCGCGAACATCACCGTCGCGGTCGGGTCGAGTGCGTGCGTCCCGCCGCAATAGGCGACGTCGCAGGTACTGTCCAGCAAAGCCTTGACTCCGAGATCGACTGCGTACAGCGACGACGAACAGGCCGTATCGACGACCATCGCGTCGGCCAGCCGGACGCCGAGCCCGGCGGTCGCCCGGTCGAGCATCTCCTCGGGAAGGGCGGGAACTCCGGCACGCCCCCGGGGGTAGCGCCGGAGCAGCCATTCCCGGACCAGGGCCGCTTCTCCCGGCGCGACTCTGGCCGCCTCCGCGGCGATCGACTCGGCGACGATCCGCTCGGCGAGACTCTGACTGCCGCCGGGCCAGGCTCCGACGTACACCGCGCACCGGCGCGTCTCGTCGACCGCGATCCCTTCGCCTGCTTGCAGGATGCTGTGCCGCAGCCACCGGGTCGCCTCGTCCGGGATCACTCCGTGCTCGTCCTCTTCTTCCCGCAGCCGCCGATGCGGGAGGAAGCCGTGGAGGTAGCCCGCGACGCGGGAATACGTCCGGTCCGGGGCGTCCGGGTCGGCCGCCCAGAAGTTCTCGATGGCGAACCGCTGCCCGGGCTCGGTGAACATGGCCGAAGGACGGCGCAGCAGATCCCAGAATTCCTCCGGGCTGCTGGCCCCCGGCACCGCGAGCCCGGCACCGACCACAGCGACGGCCTGCGCCGGATCGTCCGCGTCAGATCCGGCGCCGGACGCGGCAATCGGCGACGCGTCGGCGTCGTCCCGGCGATACGCCTGCGCGCGCCTCGGGCTGCCCGGGGCCGAAAGCGCTGCGGAGGCGAGGGTCAGCCCGCCGTCGGCCAGCACCGTCTGCCCGGTGATGAATGACGCTCGGTCGGAGGCGAGGAACAACGCCAGCTCGGCGAGATCGTTTTCGGTCGCGAGTCGTCTGAGCGGGGTCGAAGCGGCCACTGTCGCCGACAACGCCGCGCCGTCGGCGAACTTCGCGGCGGTGGGGCTGTCGACGAGGCTTGCCGATGCGGCGTTGACGCGGATGCCCAGCGGTGCGAGATCGACTGCGAGGTAGCGGGTCAACGCCTCCACCGCGGCTTTCGCGACTCCGCCCGCGGCGTAGCCGGGCATCACCCAGCCCGCGCCGATGGCAGACACGTTGACGATGGCGGCGCCGGGCCTTCCGCGCATCAAGAGCGCGGCCTGCTCGGCACACCATCTGCTGCCGTGCAGGTTGACCTCGATCGCCTTGGCCCAGTCCTCGTCCCGCAGCTCCCCGATGCGGCCGATCCCGCGTGCGGCGTTGTTGAACAGGAGATCGAGCCCGCCATGCCGTTCCCGGATGCCGGCGAACATCGCCGCGACGGATTCCCGCCCGCTTACCGATGCCTTCACCGCTTCCGCGGATCCGCCCAGACCGAGGATCTCGGAGACGGTGTCCTCCGCCGAAGAATCGGAGTGGAAGCAATTGACGATCACGTGTGCGCCGCGCCCGGCGAGCAGCCGGCTGATCGCGCGGCCGACCCCTTTCGCCCCGCCGGTGACGAGCGAGACCTTTCCGGTCAGGTCGCCGGTCACGAGCGTGCTCGAAACGGCTTGCCGAGGTCCTCGACCAGGCCGGCGATCTGCGGCAGTGTTGTGTAGGAGGTCACCCGCGCGCCGCCGGGCAGGTCGTCCAGGCGGTAGCGACGTTGCAGGTGCGCGAACGACTCCGCCTGTTTGATGGAGTCGACCCCCAGGTCCGCCTCGAGGTCGACGTCGTCGCTGAGCAGATCCTCGGGCACGTCGAGCAGGCGCGCGTAGATCGCTCGCAGCTCTCCCAAAAGTTCCGCGCGCGAACCTGGCCACCCCGGCTCTTCGCGGTCCTGGTCCGGAAACGACACGTCCGCGGGCGGCGGGGCGGTGGCCGCGCGGTCATCCTCGTTCGGCGGCGGCTGGGCTGGACCGGCCGCGGCCAGCGGCACACCGCCTTCTCGCAGCGCGGAAACGGCGTCGTCGCGGTCCGCAGGCGCGGTCAGGATGATGGTGCCGGGCGGCAGGCATCGCCGCGCCACTGGGGTCAGGACGCTCGCATTTCCGACTTCGACGAACGCGCGGCCGCCGTCGCGGTGCACTCGCAGCAGACCGTCGTAGAACCGCACGGGCCGGGCGAGATGGCTTGTGAGAAGCGACCGGATGTCCTCGATCGAATCGATGTAGTGCCCGAGAATGCACGAGTACACCGGAATCTGCGGCAGCGAGAGGTCGATGTGATCCATGAGATCTTCGATCGCGGCGGCGTGCCCCCGCATCAAGCGGCTGTGGAACGGATACGCGGCGGGAAGCCGAGCGAAGGAAACGTCGATCGCACGTGCGACCCGTTCCAGTTCCGCGAGCGAACGTTCGCCGCCGGAAATGACGCACTGCTCTGGCCCGTTGTCGACGGCCACCGTCAGGCCGCGCCGGTCGACATAACCGGCGAGGTGCTCGGCGCGTCGCGCGTCGATCGCGAGCGCGGCCATGCCGCCGGCCGGCCGCGTCTCCCGCAGTGCGCGCGCCCTGGCACCCGCCAGCCGTGCGGCGTCCGCCACCGAGAGCGCCCCGGACACGGTCAGCGCCGCCAGTTCTCCGAAACTGTGTCCCAGCAGAATATCCGCCCGCAGGCCGATTTCGTGCAGTACGCGGTCATTGGCGATCGCGCTCGCGAACAGCACGAGATCGAGCCGCTCCGTGCGTTCCCGCACCAATTCGCCAAGTGACGGAGAAGCCGGATCGGTCAGCAAAGACGACACCGGCGGGAGACCGCTTCCGCGGCTCACCGAATCGATGAGCGCAAGCTGAGCCCCAGCCGATGGCACACCGTCGATCAGCGTATGCAGCGCGCCGGGAACGTACCCTCCCTGACCGGGGAAAAGCAGCACAGTGTCGGGTCGCATCGAAACCTTCCCTCGCCATCCGCAGGAGTCTCCCAGCGGGTCTGCTGCCCGGAGCGTCATCGATCCCGTAGCACCACGGAAAATCCGTTCGCTCGCAGGTGCTTCCGCGGCCTCAGGCCCAGCGGCACGAGCGACTTTCAGCGAAATCTCCGCAAGCCGGACTCCGGCCCGATCGGGACTTCTCGCCGGCAAACTGCTTCAGGTCCTTTGCGGGCACGTCGCCGATCGAATTCCGCCTTCAGCTTCGCGTGGGTCCCGGGCCGCGACAAGCCGATGTTCCGTGTGATGGAACATGTCCCAGCCAGGACAGCGCCGTCTTGTCCTCGCCGGACCGGTGCCACGGGCGGCGGTCGAGGCGATCGGGATCGGCGGGCACCGGTTTTTCCTTTTCACCCGGCCGACCGCGGCACCTTGGCTGGAGTAGCCGCAGACCTGCCGGTGAGCGGAGCCCAGGCCCACGACACCACGTCGTCCGGAGCGACCAATTCACTGCGCGGCGAAATGGTCAGTCGATGCACCTTAACGCTCGGGTTCGTCCCGGTGCCGCCTTCAATCAGGCGACCGATCCCTCATTCCCCGCGGACAACAGCCAACAGACCGGTGGTTCCGGGCTGAGCGTTCAACATTGCGCGACTTTCAACAAGAGATCGGCGGATGCCTGCTTGCGGCAGGTCGGTGCGGGCGATGTACTGGATTCAGCCCATCGGAGAGCGCGCGAACGAACCGCCGGTTTCCGGAGGGCCGGGCACGATCACGGCCAGCTCGTCTCGGTGGAAGGCGGTTGCTGTGGAAGCCAAGCGGGTCTCCAGGTCGCCGCGGTTGGCGGAGTCGTTCCTTGGCGGATCGGCAGCCAACCCGCGGGAGAAGATCACTGGCATATCCGAGGATCGCTTCTCGGCCGTGGACGGCGAAGGATGATGGCGAGTTCGTTCAACGTGGCGCTGTATCCGCCTGGAGGAGCTGCGCCGGATCGACGGCGGACGACCGATCGATCCAGCCAGTGAGCGGGAGCAGGTTGTCATGAGATCAGCCGGACTCTCGCGAGAGAGGGGCACGTCGACGCCCGGACCTATGGTTGCTCCTGTACTCGGGTACGGGGCACCCGCCGAGAACCCCGTCGTGATCGGCCGTTGTCACGGTAGCAATCCCTTCGCAGGTGTTCCGCGGATGCTGCCGGAAGAGGAAAGCGTCCGAAGCCCGAACGGATGACCGCGATTCGCCGGGGATGATCCTGTGGAGGTGGAGGTGGAGTCCGTGGCCGAGGAGGACCATGCGGTCGTGATCGGCGGGAGCATGGCCGGTCTGCTGGCCGCTCGGGCGCTGGCCGACCGGTTCAAGCGAGTGACCGTTGTCGAGCGCGACCAGGCGCCGGCGCGGCAACCGGCGTTCCGGCGGGGTGTTCCCCATTCCCGGCATGTGCATATCTTCTGGCACCGTGGCTTGCGGGCGCTGGAAACATTGCTTCCCGGGGCCTGTGCCGAACTGCTTGAGAGCGGGGCGAGGATCCTCGATGCGCCGGCGGACGTTGCCTGGCACGGCCCGTTCGGCAGGTTTCCCCGGATCCGAGCTGCGCGCTTTCTCAGCAGCAGTCGTGAACTGATCGATGCGGTGGTCCGGCGCAGAGTGGCAGCACACCCAGGGGTGCGGTTGTGGTACGGACGCGAGGTCGTGGGGCTTCACGCGGAACATGACGGCCGCTCGGTCCGGGGCGTGGAGGTCAGGAATCGGGGTGCCGGGGGAGGACATGCCGGCGAACCACTGGAAGCGGGATTCGTCATCGATGCTACCGGGCGAGGTTCGCGTGCATCGGAATGGCTGCGCGGCGCGGGCTGTGCTGTGCCGGGAAAGATTCGTTATGAATCTCATTTCGGTTACGCCAGCCGCTACTATTCGCCGCCGGAGGACATCGAATCGGAGTGGAACGGGCTGTACATCCAAGCGAGCAGCCAAGACCCGCATGCGGGTGCGATCATGCCGATCGACGGCGGACGTTGGATAGCCACTCTCGGCGGGGTCGCCAACCATGCCCCTCCGTCCGATGAGGACAGCTTTCTCGAGTTCGCGCGCAACCTGGGAAGCCCAGCCATGTACGAGGCGCTTGTCTGCGCGACACCGCTGTCGACGCCAGTCGGATTTCGCAATATGGCCAATGAGCGGTACGACTACAGTCGTCGGGCACGCTGGCCAGCGGGGTTCGCTGTCGTCGGCGACGCCTTGTGCTGTTTCAACCCGGTGTACGGGCAGGGCTTGACCACGGCGGCGCTCTCCGCGGTGGAGTTGTCGCGGGTCGTCCGTGCGGGAGGTCCACGCGAGAGGAGGAGATTGTCTCGCGCCATTCAGCGGGCTGTCGCGGCGCCGACTGCGGTTCCCTGGTTGATCGCCACGGGCGAGGATTTGCGCTACCCCACTACCGAGGGTCCGCGAGCGCGGTTCGATACCAAGATGCGGCAGCGGTACGTCGCGCACGTCGCCGCCGCCGCGACCGTCGACCCGGTTGTCACGCGGGCATACTTCCGGGTGCTGGCGATGGAGGAGCGGCCGGGGGCGTTGCTGTCGCCGAGGCTGCTGCGGCGCGTGCTGCTGCCCGGTCAGCAGGCCGTCGAAAGGACAAGTTCAGCTGATCGTGACGATTTCTGTGCGGTCGCCCACAACAGAGATGGAGCATGACTGTGGAAGAGTCGTTGCTGTCGAATGTGGCTGGGCCAGTGCCGGACGAATGGTCGATCGCATGGAAAGCACTCGATCCGGAGAGATTCCGGCCGCTGTGCGCGGAAGAGCTTCGTTATGATGACGACTCCGTCCCGGATCCGCTCCGCGGATTCGATCGGTTCGCCGAATGGATTGGCCAGCTCAGGCGAGCTTTCTCGCCCTGGGAGGTGAAAGTGCGTCGCACCTACACCGCAAGCGATGGGGCGGCGGTGGCTCGCTGGTGGCAGATCAGGGCCGTCCACACAGGTTTGTTTGAGCCGCTTGACCTGGAGGCGACAGGCCGTCCGGTCAACCTGGACGCGGCCGAGTTCCTGGAGTGCCGAAACGGCCTCGTGGTTCGGGGGCGCGGCATGTTCAACGCGGTGACGTTGCTGCAGCAGGTCGGTCGCCTGCCAGCCGAATGACCGCACGGTCTTGCGCCGCTGAAAAAGACCGAAGGCTGTCAGCGATTGCTGCTGGGTGCTAGGGCATCGAGACGCGGCGACCGACTGCACAGCCATGCGCGACGAGTCCGACGGACTGGTTGTCGGCGCTCCCAACAGGTGGCCACCGGTGTTTACGTCGCCGGAGCTGGCGGCTCTGGCACGCGACGCCGAACACCGCCGCACCTGGTTGTCCGGCTCGCAGACGGCGGCGAGGTCCGCTCAGGCCCCCGACTATGCAGCTTACACACCCCTCGAAACGCCTCACCTGGCTATCCCGAATGGCTAGGCGAGGCGTTCGTTCCACGCAACCCATGGGCTGCGCTTTCCCTGCGTCGCGCGTGAGATGGAGCAGGGAATCGTTTCCTTTACTCTCGTGCGGGAGATGACTCGGGCGGGATGCTGGCGTTCTTCGGATCGGGAGAGCCCGGGCCGCTGCTGTACTCAGATAATCAACGATCAACGAATCAGAGCACTAGCTCATCTCAGCCAGCTTTGAGGCAGCGTCGAAATTCATGAGTGACGACAGGCAAACAGGTATCCTGGCCGTCAGCCGGTGAGGAGGACCTTGCCATGGCGGTCGTACCTGCGGACGTGCTCCAGTGCTTGTCTGACCTCGTGGAGTCGGTAGGTTGCCGCGATTCGTGGTGTGAATCCCGTTGTGCCGAGTAGGCCGACGGCGTGTTCGGTGAGTTCCGCGCGGGCGTTGGCGGTGAGACGATCGAGGTGGCGGGGCAACCAGAATCCGCGGACGGTGATGTCGGCGAACACGAGTTCGTGCGGCGTGACGTTGATCGCGCCGCCGTCGAGCATCCCGTAGACGATTATCTGGCCACCGGGTCGGACGCAGCGGACCGCGGCGTTGCCGGTGTGCCCGCCCACGGCGTCGAGCGCGCCGTGCAGGCCGAGTCCGCCGGTCACCTCTCGCACTCGGTCGGCGAGCGACTCCGAGGCGAGGTTGACCACAGTTTCCGCGCCAGCGCGGGTGAGTGCGTCGGAGTGACGGGCGTTTCGGACCACGCATACGCAGCGGATACCGTTGCGGTGTGCGAGGTGGAGGACCATTCGCGACAGTGCCGACGCGGCAGCGGTGATCAGCAGCCATTGGCCGGGGCGCAACGCGAGCTGCCGGACCAGCAGGAGGGCAGTGAGGGGATTGATGGTGAGTTGGCAGGCGAGTTCGTCTGCCAGCCAGTCTGGTACTGGGATCGCCTCCTCCTCCGGCACGGCGATGTACTCCTGCCAGGTGCCGATCGCTGAGACCGCCACACGTTGACCCGCGCGCCGGCCCGCGGCCCTGGTCTCCTCGATCGTTCCGGCGCCCTCGAATCCCGGCACGGCGGGCAGGTCTGGCGCGCGCCCGTAGCGCCCTTGGATGAACAGCTCGTCGGACGGGTTGATCGGACGCGCCCGGAGCCTGACCAGGACCTCCCCGTCGTCAGGGTGTGGCCGGGGCCGGTCGACGACGGTGACCACGCACGGTGGTGGGCCGGTGCGGGTGAACACGACGCTGCGCATGGCGAGCTCAGCGCCGCGTCATCCGCGGCTGGCTGTATTCGATGTCGGCGGCCAGCACGGAACCGGAGTGCAGCATCTTGTTCGCGAGCACGAACGTTGCGCCGCCGTCGGTGACGGCCTCCCGGAGGTGCCCAATCGTCTTGGCGCCGCCCGACGCGATGACGGGCAGCCTTGTGGCGCTGGCCATCGCACGAGTGAGGGCATGGTCGAAACCTCGTCCGGTTCCCTCGCGGTCGGCGCCGTTGGCGAGAACCATGCCGACGCCGAGTTTGGACAGTGTGCGTCCGAATGACACGGCGTCGATGCCAGTGGAGGTCCTGCCGCCGTTGATGTAGGCCGTCCACCTCGGGCCGCCGTCCGAGGTTCTGGCGTTGACGGCGCCCATCATCCGCTTGGCACCGAATCGGCCGGCGGCCGCCGCCACGGTTCTCGGGTTGGTGACGACACTGGTGTTGACTGAGACTGCGGCGGCGCCGGCGTCCAGGAGCAGTCCGCAAGACTCAACGGAGGACAGGCGACCGTGGTCCAGTGACACGAAGACGTCCGCCGCCGTGGCGGCCACGCCGGTGATCACCTTCACCGCGTCGTCGAGCTGGTCCCACGGGTCGACGATGTCGAGGAAGACTTGTCGAGCGCCCGCTGAGACGTACGCCGAGACAACCTCGACCGGGTCGAGCGGGTCGGCGAGATCCGGGATGCCAGCGGGATCGGTGCAACGCCCCGTGCTGATGTCCACGCAGGGGACCAATTGGTTGAGCAGGCGCTGTGCACGGTTGACTGACACGGCAATCCTCCCGGTTCGATTGTGGTGCGGCGAGGCGGCGCAGGCGGGGACTGGCGGGTCGATGCGGCGAGCCGCTTCGACGGCGGGCCGGATCGTGTCCTCTCGGCCGCCCCAGCCAGCGGTGTAATGGCTGGCTCAGAAAACCGCCGGAGTGGGCGGCAGCGTGTGAAAGGCGCCCGTGGCCAAGACACGCCGGTGAGGTCGGGAACGATGGGTGCTGTGGCTCTTGAAGACATCGACGCCATATGTCGGCCCGTACCACATGGTCGCCTCTGACCGGCCGCGCCTGGCTGGTCAGGTTGGTGGTCGACCACGCCAGCCTGTCCCGCCCCGTGCGCGCCCTTCCGCGTCGCCGGCGACGTCGCGGAGGCAGGCCAACACGATCTGCGCGGCCAGCGTCCGCGCCGTTGCTGTCGATCAGCCGAAGAGGCTGGCTGGCAGCGCGTACAGCACGTGCTCCTTGGCCTCCGGATCCACCGGTCGGCGCTCGACGATCTCGCCGAAAGGGACACCCCCCGGAAGGCGGCTCCGCCTCCCGGCGCGGGAACAGCCGCAGCGGCTCCCGCGCCGGGCCGTGCCCGATCGACGCGGGACGGCCGCGTCGGGCTCCCAGCAACAGGGGAAGGGAATCCGGGTCCACCATCACGGTGTGGGACGAGCGGACGTCGACTTGGCGCCGCTCGCCGAAGCCCCGTTCGGTCAGCAGGGCTGCGTGCAAGGGCCAGCAGGCGGTGGCGATCTCCTGGGCGCCCAGGTCGAAGGTCCTGATCGAACCGTTGATCTGCCCGGCGACCGACGCGCGCGTTCCCGCCCACACGGTGGCGGGCCTCGACGAGGACCGCATCGCACTCCCCGTCGGCAAGCCATGCGGTGGCGCGGCCCGCCATTCCCGCTCCCACGATGCCGACACGCATGATCGCCACCTCCGTCCTCAGATGATCGAGTGGCGCCTATGCCCAGGACTCGACCGCGGATCGCCAGACCTCTCCGATGTTCGCTTCCAGCAGCCGGGCTGAGAAGACCGCGTCGTCCGGGTCGTCACCGCGTTTGAGGCCGTCGTCCACAACGTCCAGCGCCAGGGACAGCAGCTCATCCTCCGCCGTTCCCTCGTAGTAGCTGATGACCTCCTCCGGCACCGTGAGGGAGGATTCTCGGATGCCTGCCACCAGCTTGAGGCAGTCCCGGAAATACACGGTCATGTCGGTGTGCATGGCCAGTGCCATGCAGGTCTGGCTGCCGCGCGCCGCGATCCACGACGCGCATCCGTTGAACGCGTGGATCCGCGGGTCGGGCACCCGTCGCCGCAGCTGGGCGTCGGTCAATCCGAGCGCGTGCGCGCAGGCTGTCAGCTTGGGCGTGGCGTTGGCGACGAGCTCGGCCAACCGGGTGAAGAGCTGGACAGCGGGCCGGTGGGGATACCTGGCCATTCCCATGCCGTAGAACACCAGCTCGGCCTCGTGCGCCTGGGCTTCGGAGAGGACGAGGCCGCGTAGGTGGTCTACGGTCAGGCGGCCCTTGGCCAACTCGTCCAGGACGGCGTTCCCTACCGGCTTCTCGGCTCGCAGCGCGCTGAGCCGGTCGACGAGTTCGGCCGCCTTCACTTGCGGGGTCATTGTGGTCCCTGCCTTTCGGGTACGGGTTTGATCTGGTCGTTCGCGGGATCGGAGCGCTCCGGGCCTGCGGGTGTGGCTGCCGTCGGATCGCCGCTGGATGGCTTGAGGAGGTTCGCCGCGCTGAGCCCCGCTTGGCGACCCGGCCGCCGATTGGGATCTGCGACGAGATCGCTGTGCAGGGAAGACCTCCCGGCCTGCGGACGGCCGCCGTGGTGCGATCGCGGCCCCATCCGGCAGCGCATCGGCAGAATCCGGACCTCGTGACGCGGCCGGCGGCGGGGCAGGCCGCTGTGCTGGTGGGCTCGGTCCAGGCTTCGATGGAGCCCGTCCTCTGCCATGGTGTGGCCCGTCCTAGCCAGCCGGCCGCCGAATGAAGCCCGATGTGTGGAAATAGTCCAGGTACAGGTCAAGGAGTTCGTCGGTGACCGGCGGGAACGCCACCGTGCTGCCGGCGAGCGCCCTTTCGCTGTTGGCGCGGCTGAAGCGGGGGAAGGCGTGGCGGATATGAAGGTCGTAGACGGTGGGGCGGGTTTTGCCGCGGTAGCCGGGAAAAAGGGGGAGGAACGGGGAGAACGGGTGCTCGGGATGCCGTTCAGCGAAGCGGGCGAACTCCTCCGCCCAGCGGCCATAGGGCAGCTCGCGGATATCGAAACCGGCGTGCCGAATCCGGTCGACCATCGTGGTCAGCAGCGCCGGGCGGGGGTTGGCGAGGTGGTACACCCTCAGGCGCGCCGCGGGGGGCGCCGTCGCGATGTGGATGACGGCGGCGGCCAGCCGGTCGACGGGGACGAGGTCGAGGGGCAGGTCGATATCAGGTGCGAGGCCGGTTTCGGCGATCATCTTGAACATCGCTGGGAGCGCGGTCGCGCTGTTCCAGGCTCCTGTGCCCAGGGCTCCCGCGATTTCGTGCGGGCGGTGGATCGACACAGGGATGCCCACCGACTCCGAAGCCCGCTGAAGAAGCCGCTCGGACACCCATTTGGTCTCCAGGTATCCCATGGAAAGGCGGTCAGGGTGTGGCAGGGGCAGGTCTTCGGTGATGTGCTGGACGCCGGAACTGCCGATGCCGGCGAGGACGCCGATAGTGGAGAGGTAGTGGATGGGTACGCGCCGACGCGCCGCGAGCTCGATCAGCCGCCTCGTCGTGGTCACATTGGCGGACTTGAGGCTTTCGTAGGGGTAGAGGAAGTTCACGTGCGCGGCCGCGTGCACGATCAGGTCCACACATCCCGCCAGTTCCGTGTGTGCCGACTCGCTCAGGCCCAGCCGCGGGTCGGCCAGGTTGGTTGGGAGGGCGCTGACCCGGGCTCCGGGGAATCGTGTTGTGTCTAGCCCGAAGCGGCGGAGGTTGTTCCTGATCCGCCGTCTGGCGTGAACTCTGTCGCGCGCTCTGACCGCGCAGTGGACATGGGCACGCGTCTCAGTCAGCAGCCGCTCCAGTAGGTACGCTCCGACGAAACCGGTCGCCCCGGTCAACAAGACGTGAGACGGGCCGCCCGGATCTGGGGGCGGAGCCGCTGGCGGCCCAGGACACGACAGTCCCAGCCGGGTTTCGCAGTCGAAGTCGACGGCAGGCGGGGAGTCCTGGCGGGTCCCGGCCTCAGCGGCCAGCGCACTGAAACCGCGCAGTGTCGGCCGGTCCAGCATGCCGCGCAGCAGCCCGCTCGCGTGCTCGACGGGGATCCCGAGCGCCGCCTGCGCCCGCAGGACCACCTGCGCGGCCAGCAAGGAGTCTCCGCCAAGTGCGAAGAAGTCGTCGCCGGGCCGTACGTCGGGGACCTTGAGGACATCACTCCACAGGGCGGCGATTGCCGCCATCTCGCCCGGGACGGGCACATCGGTGGCGGTGGAGCGCCGGGGGAGCCGCGTCGTGTCAAGCTTCCCGCGTGGGCTCAGCGGCAAACGGTCGAGCACGGTGATCGCTGCGGGAAGCAGGTGGTCCGGCAGCCGCGCGGCCATCTCGGCGCGGAGGTCGGACCCCGGGGGCATCGTGCCCCCAGCGTGACTCGGCGTCACGTAGGCGACCAGCCGTTTGTGCCCCCCGTCGGCCTCCGCCGTGGCGACTGCCTCGCCGACGGCGGGGTGGGCGCGCAGGGCCGCCTCGACCTCGGTCAGCTCGACGCGGAAACCCCGGATCTTGACCTGCCGGTCCCGTCGTCCGGTGAAGTCGAGAACGCCATCGGGGAGAACTTTGACGTAGTCACCTGTGCGGTAGAGAAGTGTCGGATAGTGGCCGTCGACTGTCTTGCGGACGAACTTCTCGGCGGTGAGGGCGGGGTCGCCGTAGTAGCCAAGCGCAAGCCCCTGTCCTCCGACATAGAGCTCCCCTGTCTCGCCGACGTCCGCGACAGTCCCGTCACTGCGCAGAACGACACACGAGGACCCGTTGATCGCCCGACCGATAGGCACGCTCGCGGCACCCTCGGGTACGTCCTCGATGAGATACGCGGTGGAGATCACCGTGTTCTCCGTTGGCCCGTAACCGTTGACCAGGCGGCCCGGGGCCCCTGTCCGCAGGACTCGCCTGCACATGTCAGGATCGAGCCTGTCACCGCCGACCACGACCTGCCCGACGCCCTCAAGCGTGCCCGGGTGGGTGCGCGCCAGCTGATGGAAAAGGGCCGTGGCTAAGAACAAGACCGTGATGCCAGTGCTGTTGATGAATTCGCGGAGCGCCGGTGGTGACAGGAGAGTCTCGGGACCGATCAGCACGGCGCGGGCGCCGTTGAGCAGCGCGGCCCAGATCTCGACGGTCGACGCGTCGAATGCCAGGGGCGCCCCCGCCATCACCCTGTCGTCCGGATCGAAGGTGGCGTAGTCGGCGTCAATCACTAGGCGGAGGATGGCGCGATGAGGCACCAGAACGGGCTTCGCCCGGCCGGTCGAGCCTGAAGTGAACATGATGCATGCGGGATCGTCGCCCCCGGTCCGTACATCCTCGACACGGCTGACCGTCTCCGATGGCGGCGGCTGAGGCATCACCGCGCGCAGGCCTTTGATCCCGCACGTGACCTCCGCTGGCGCGATCACCACGCTCACGTCTGCGTCTTCGGCCATCCTCTGCAGCCGCTGGCGCGGACAGGCAGGGTCCAACGGCACGTAGACAGCGCCCGCGTACAAGACGCCGACCATAGCTACCAGGGCATCCAGACACCGGGGGTGAAGTAACGCCACCCGATCCCCCGGCTCCACCCCTATCCGCCGGAGCCGCTCGGCGACGACTGCTGCCCGACGGGCGAGCTCACCGTATGTCAGGTAGTCAGCGCCGTCTTGTGCCGCTACTGCGCTGGGACGCGCCGCGGCCCATCGAACAAAGGATTCCACGACGCTACCGGCCTGCAAGCCGTCCGCTCCAAGGACTTGCCGAGCATGTTCCGATCCTGCGCCCGGCCCGGTCAAAATCGATCTTCTCCCCATTTCCGTTCCCTTGCTACTTTCCCGATCCTGTCGCTGACTTCGCGGAGTCCGCGGAAGTGGAGGCTGCATCTCGTAGAAATCCCGAACTTCGCCGTATTTACCGTCCCTTTCCGGCTATGCTTGATGCCTGCGCCGCCGCAAGACCGCCGGACGGTGAAAATCTCGATCTTCGATCCTGCAATTGTCGATTCCCGGAAGGTGGTTTTCCAGGTGATTCGCTTCGCGAGAAGTTGATTATCTGAGGGCGTTAACCGGACGGGGGCCGGGTGGTTCCCGGGTCGCGCGCGTTGTCGCGGTGGCTACGTCGACCCGGTTGTCGCCTCAGGTCCGCCTTCCCGTCGTGCTGGCACGGCACGACGGGAAGGCGTTTTGCTGTTTCGAAACACTCATCGATCGCCTTCGCCGCGGGCTGCCGGGCGGACTCACGCGCCCAGTTTTTGTGTCGTCGCGCGGATCGTTCGCCTGCTCGCTAGGTTCGTCGACGAGCGTCCGCGACCGGTTCTCGTCGACCGTCCAGTCGACCTCGCCGGGGTCCTCCGTCCGTGTTCGGCGGTTAACGGCTCAATACCACCTTCAGCGCACCGGTTTCGGCTGCCCGTTCGAACAAGTCGTACGCCGCTTCCATTTCAGGCAACGCGAAGCGGTGGGTAACGAACTGACTCGGATCCAGCCGGCCTGCGACCGACATCGCCAGCAGCGCGGGTGTGGTGGAGGTGTCGACCAGCCCTGTTGTGATGGTGATGTTGCGAGCCCAGAGCTGTTGCAGGTGCAGCGCGGCGGACTCGCCATGCACGCCGATGTTGGCCACGCGGCCCCCCGGTCGCACCAGCCGGGTGCACAGTTCGAACGTCTCCGGGGCGCCGACAGCTTCGACTGCGACGTCCGCGCCGAGCCCGCCGGTCAACTCCGCGACAGCCGCGACCGGGTCGTCGGCGGCGCTGAGCACGATGTCCGCACCGAACCGCTTGGCCGCCGCCAAGCGGCCCGACGACCGGCCGACCGCGATGATGAGGCCGGGGGTGAACAGCCGGGCGGTGGTGATCACCGCGAGCCCGATCGGGCCCGGTCCCACCACCACAACGGCTTGGCCCGGCTGCACTGCGCCGTTGCGCACCCCAGTTTCGAAGGCGGTGGGCAGGATGTCGGACATCATGACCGCATCCTCGTCGGTGACGCTGTCCGGCAGTACGTGCGTGGACCAATCGGCGAACGGAACCCGCACGTACTCGGCGTGCGTGCCGTCCACGCGGTGCCCCAGCATCCAGCCGCCGCCGCCCAGGCACTGACTGTAAATGCTTGCGCGGCAGTACCTGCACCGGCCGCATGCGCTGATGCACGACACCAGCACGCGGTGGCCCGGCTCGAGGCCGGTGACGGCCTGCCCGACCTGCTCCACGATCCCGACCGCCTCGTGTCCCAGCACCCGCCCGGGCTCGACCTGCGGCACGTCGCCCCGCAGGATGTGCAGGTCGGTGCCGCATATCGTCGTCGCCGTGATCCGCACGACGGCGTCGGTCGGATCGACCAAAGCCGCATCCGGGACCTCGGCCCACTCGCGCCTCCCGGAACCTCGGTACACCAGTGCTTTCATTAGCCCTCCGTGCTTTCGACCTTCTTTGCGGCTGCCCCGGGAACACAGTGCGCTTATCCGCTTCACGGGATAGAAAATGGCAGTATTGCGGAATTGATCATCGGCTGCTCCTGGGTGAGACCAGCATCGAAAACCGGGACGGTGTCCGCGAGAAATCGTAATGGAGCGACCGAATTCGACACGTTGTTTACCGTCGGTCCGCGAGGTTTTCGACGTCTCGAACGGGGTGTGTCAACCGATCCTTGCATGAAGGCCGAGTACAGGTCGAGTTCCGCTGCGGCTGAATCTGTTTAACCTTGCGACGCGTTGACCGGACTGGCTGTCGCCGAATCCGGCGCGCCTCGCGCTTGATCGACTGGAGTGCCCGCTGACCGGAGGCATTGTTGAGATTTCGCCGACATCTCGGTTGCGTCCGGGTTCATTCGCTGGGTTCGAGCAGTCCGCGCTGTCGAGTCGCCCGGGAAGTCGAAGATTGGCCGACTCCGGGTGGCACCGGACCTTCGCCGTCGGGTGAACCCCGTTGCTCTCCGTGCCGGGCGGTGCAAGGGAGGAGATGCCGACTGGCGCGGACGCCGAGGCAGGGGCGACGAGGACTTCCGCTCCCCGAGCGACGGCTGTGCGTTCTGCCGTTACTTCATGGACTTGGTGAAGACGGGGCTGGGCGGCAATACGAACCCGTACCGGATCGCCGACCTGCCCGCTTGCATGAAGGGCGAGCGCTATGAGTTCGTGAATGAGTACGGAACCGCAGTGCGAAAGCTGCTGGTGGCGGGTGTGCCCGCGCGGCTGCCTCGGGGTCTGTCCCGCACCGGCAGGTGCGGCGTCCGGGCCACGCCGGGCGAGCGGGATGTCGGAGCGCTGCGGTTCGCCGGGACAGGGGAGGTCGGGGTCGGGTTCGGTGATGGTCACGGCTGACCGCGATAAAGTCGTTCGATGCCCACCGCGGTCCCGCGATGTTGTTCCCGGTCCAGGGATCTCGCGAGGCGATCGGCCACCGTGCCCAGCCGGTGGCGAGGCCGCAGACGACCGGCGCGTCGCCCTGTTCGATGGCGACAGCGGGGCTCACGAAGTGTCCCGAGTGCTTGCAGCACCACCAGCCGTGCGCACCGCGTTGTGGGCGGTGAACTGTTCGGGTGCCAGATGACCGCTGTGCGCAAAGATTTCTCCAGCGGTGGATCAGCCGAGCGCGACGGTGTTCCAGCAGGAGTGCAGAGCGGACTCCACACGGCGCGAGGCATCGGTGATCGAGGAGATGTCTTCTCCTTGGTCGATCGCGTGCTCGATGATGTCGGCGCAGGTCCGGAGGATGTCGGGCGGGGCCTCGCGGTAGTGGCCGAGGTATTCGACGACGGCTTCCGGGGCGATTCCGGTGCGGTGCAGCGCGGTCGAGAGTTCGGCGCAGAACGCGCACCACACGATGAGGTCGTTGCGCAGGGCCGAGGCCGCGGCCCCGGCGTCCGCCTCGTCCGAGAGCCAGGTCAGGAACGCGACGAAGTCGGCGGTGCCCGGGGGAATCGGATCCGGAGCGTCGATCGCCAGGGATTCGGCCGCGGCGCGCAAGAGCGGGCGGGCAGCTGCGACGATCTTCGCCACTTCGGCGAAGAGGGTGCCTGCCGGGGTGCCGTGAAAGCGGCGGCTCAGTCGCGTGAACGTGGCCACCTCCACGGGGTGCGAACTCAGTTCGGCCGCGATCAGCCGGTTCAGGTGTTCCCCGGCGAGCGCGTCGTCGCGGATCAGCGCGTACAGCGGGGCGGCGCGGATGAGGTCGGCGGTGTCCGGCTGGAGTCGCCTGACCAGTCTCGCGGTCTGGTCGCCCGCTGGCTCGGCGATGTCCGCGGCCGGGGACGTCGCGGACGGCGAGGGCGGGGTGAGGAATCCGGAGTCGGTGAAGTAGCCGAGGTACTTGTCGATGAGGTCCGCGTCGACGGGCGGGAGGTCGAGCCCGGCGCCGGCGGTGGCGCGTTCGGTGTTGGTCCGGCTGAATTCCGGGAAGGTCCCGGCGAAGTACATCTCCTTGACGGTGATCGGGGCGTCCGCGGCCTTGTCGTTGAACATCGGCATGAACGGGGTCATCGGGTGGTGCGGATCGGCCGCGGTCAACGCGGTGACGTGCGCGGTCCAGGCGTCGTAGGGAACGGTGCGGACCGGGTAGCCGAGCGCTCGCAGCCGGTCGACGAGCAGTCCCAGCCGGGCGTCGTGCGGGTTGGCGATGTTGTAGCTGCGGCCGTCGGGCTGTTGAGTGCGCAG
This sequence comes from Amycolatopsis sp. M39, assembly GCF_001651785.1. NCBI lineage: Bacteria > Bacillati > Actinomycetota > Actinomycetes > Pseudonocardiales > Pseudonocardiaceae > Amycolatopsis > Amycolatopsis sp. M39. Next base: position 240,569 of record NZ_LWSF01000018.1, on the reverse strand, counting down.
AATGCCGACGATCGCGTCAGCGGTGTAGTCGACGGGCACGAAGTCCAGGGGCAGTTCGACGTCCGGGGCGAGGCCGGTCTCGGCGATGGTGCGGAACCACGCGCACATCAGGGTGTCGGTGTTCCAGATCCCGCGGTCGCGGGTGCCGGTGATCTCGTAGGGCCGGTAGACGCTGACGGGCATGCCGCGGCGGCCGGCGTTGTGGACCAGTTCCTCGGCGACCCATTTGGATTCGGCGTAGCCGAGCGAGATGCGTTCGGGGAAGTCCAGCGGCCGGTCTTCGGTCAGGTACCGGATGTCCGCGGTGCCGAACCCGACGAGCGAAATGATGGTGGAGACGTGGTGGAACGGCTTGAGACGACGCCGGGTCGCGAGTTCGAGCAGGGTCCGCACGCCGCCGACGTTGGTGGCGCTCAGCGCGGCGTAAGGGTACGCGAAGTTGATCAGCGATCCGTTGTGCAGGACCGCGTCGACGACATCGGCCAAGTGCTCGAACGCGGTGTGGTCCAGTCCGAGGCGGGGCAGGGAGATGTCTCCGACGACCGGGACCACATGGTCGCGGACCTTGTCGTAGTCCAGGCCGTAGCGGCGCATCCTGGTTGCCAGCCGGTACCGCACGTGCGCCGCGTCGCGGGCCCGCACGAGACAGTGCACTTCGGAGACCCCGGCGGCGACGAGGCGGTCGAGAAGAAAGACGCCCAGGAAACCGGTGGAACCGGTCAGCAGTACCCGTGCGGGCGCCAGCGGGTCGCTCGGCTGCGGGGCGTCGAAACGCAGGCCTTCCGGCAGTGTCGCTTCGCGGCGGAAGTCGATCGCGTGCTGGGGCGGGGAGACCCGGATGCCGGACAGCGCGGCTCGGAGCCGTTCGCTGAACTGGGCCAGGGTGGCGTTGCCGAGCAGGGCGCGGATCAGCACTCCGGTATGGCGAGCGCTGAGCCCGGTTCGGCCCCCGGCCGCTGCCGCGACCTGCGCCGCTTGGAGCGACTGCCCGCCGAGCGCGAAGAAGTCGTCGGTGCGCTCGATCACGGGGACACCGAGGACCTGCCGCCAGACTTCGGCGACTGTGCTCTCGATGCCCTCCCTCGGTCCTTCGCCGGACATCGGCACAGTCCGCGCGTCGATCGTCGCTAGTGCCTCCCAGTCGATCTTGCCGTGGGTGTTCACCGGCATGGCGTCGATGACCCGGATCTCGCGGGGCACCATGAACACCGGCACCCGATCCCTGAGGTAGCGGCGCAGCACCATCGGAAGCGAGCGCTCTTCGTCGGCGTCGGTCGTGATCCAGCCGACCAGGTAGCCCTCGTGTCCTTCCTGGGCCAGTACGTCGACCGCGGCGGCCTTGACCCGCGGATGGCTGGCGAGGGCGAGTTCGATCTCCCGGAGTTCCACCCGGTATCCGCTCAGCTTGACCTGACGGTCGCGGCGTCCCCGGAACTCGATCACGCCGTCCGCCCGCCAGCGCGCCATGTCGCCCGTGCGATACAGCCGCCCGCTGCCGCCCGAGAACCGNGAGAACCGATCGGGGACGAACCGCTCCGCGGTCAGCTCGTCGAGGTGGAGGTACTCCAGGGCGAGGCCGTCACCGCCGACCCACAACTCGCCTTCCTCCCCGACGTCGGCGAGCGAACCGTCCTTCCGCACCACGTACGCGGTCGAGTTCGAGATCGGACGGCCGATGGGAACCGATTCCGCCTCCTGCGGCAACTCGTCGATCACGTACGCGGTGCACAGCACGGAACCCTCCGTCGGCCCGTAGCCGTCGATCAGTTGCCCTGGCCGCCCGTGCTCCAGCACCGCGCGCACCGCGGCCGGGCTGAGCGCGTCCCCGCCGGCAACGAGACAGCGCAGGGTACGGAACATCGAGGGGCGCTGCGCGGCCATCTGCTCGAAGAGCGCGGCCCCCAGCCACATCACGCTCACCTGCTCGCGGACCAGCAACGACCCGAGCGCCTCGGCCGAGAGCACCGTCTCGCGATCCGGCACCACCAGCCGAGCACCGTTGAGCAGCGCACCGAACAGTTCGAAAACCGATAGATCGAAGGTCAGGTTGACGGTCCCGCAGACAGTGTCGTCCGGGCCGAAACCGACCAGGTCGCTGTTCAGGACCAGCCGGGCGATGGCCCGGTGGGGGACGACCACTCCTTTGGGCCGACCCGTCGTTCCCGATGTGTACAGCACGTACGCGGGGTCTTCTCCGGAGACCCTGGGCATCGGCGGTGCAGGAGCGTCCGCGTCGATTTCGTCGATATCCACCACCGTCGTGCCCGCCGTCAGCCGGCGCGTGCTGCCGGACGGGGCGATCACGACCTCGCACCCGGCATCGGAGAGGATCGCCTCGGCCCGTTCCGCCGGGCTCTCCGGATCCACCGGAACGAATCGGCCGCCCGCCCGCAGAACCCCCAAAACGGCGAGATACCCGGACACCGAACGCCTCAGCATCACGGCCACCGAATCGCCCCTGCGCACCCCGGCGCCGGCGAGTGCCGCGGCCACGGCCCCCACCCGGCGGTGCAACTCGGAATAGGTGATGTCCTCGCCCGATTCGGGCGACAGTGCCACGGTGCCCCCTCTGGCCAACGCTTGTTCTGCCAGCAGCTCGTGGGCGGGCTTCCGCGGGTAGTCGGTGGCAGTATCGTTCCATTCCCGAACTGATTCGAGATGGTGCTCGCGTTCGGTTCCCATGTCTCTCCTCCTCGTGATCGGGCCGACGTGGCACGGCCGTACCCCCTGACTCGCAGCTGGCGCGAACTCGCGGATGCGGAACTGCTGTCGTCGTGAACGGCCGTGATCGCGTTACCTGGCTCGCCGGGTGGCGGATCCGGACACGAGCGGCGCGGTGGTGTGCGCTCCGGGGAGAACTTCTGCCGCGCACCGGGTAAGGCTTCCGCCCGCCCCTATTTCGAAGAACCGCCGGGAACCCGCTGGTGCCAGGGGTTTCAGTACCGTGACTATGTTGACCGGCGTCACGAAATTGTCGGCGATGCCTTCGACCGGATCGTCATCGCAGGCATAACAGCGTTGCCGCGCGGCGGAACAGACTGGGATGCGCGGGGCGCGCCGGGCCGTTCCCGCCGCTCGATGAAGAAACTCGTCGCGCAATGGCCGCAGTGCCGGGGTGTGTGCCTGGTAGGGCACCGGAAGCGGCGTTCGGAGTGGGCCGGGCAGCGCCATCAGCTTCGTTACCGCTTCGCTGGGACCGGTGACAACGACTTGAGCAGGCGTGTTCACCGAGGCGATGACCAGGCTCACCTGACTTGTGCGGGACAGGAGATCCCGTGTCGTCTCTTCGTCGGCGTGGACAAGCACCATGGTGCCGCGGCCGACTGCTTTCCGGTAGGTGTCGTTCAGGAGGCAGACCAGGCGGGTCGCTTCGGCGAGGTCGAAGGAACCGGCACAGGCCAGGGCCGCCGCTTCGCCGAGGCTCATCGCTACGATGGCATCCGGGATCACGTCGGCATCGGCGAGAAGACGGAACACAGACACGGAAGCGGCGAACTGTGCGAGCGTCGATGTCCCGTACGGCACCTGCTCAAGTGTTCGTTCGCCGAGGAGCAGGTCACGCAATGCGGAGCCGTGCGAGTAGCCGTGGCTGGCGCTGATTTCGCCGATCTCGTCGATGGTCGCGTCGACCGTCGAGGGGTTCGTGGGAAGATGTCGGTTCGTGCCGTCGAAAACGGTGCGGAGCGCTCCGCTCGGGTCGATGCCTTGGCCGGGGAACAGGAACACCGTGCCGTCGCGGGGAACCTGGGAAATGTCCGCGGTCACTGCTTCTGTGCGGATTCACGTCGCCATAACAGGACCAGACAGGGCTGCCCGTGCTGCGGTGCCGCGCGCAGTTCCAGCATGTCCCCGTCGAGGCGTGCTGCGCGGGTCAGTTCCTTTTCCTGCCACTGCGGAGAACTCGCCAGCGTCGTCCGATGGACTACCTGGTCGTCTCGCCACTCGAACCGGCCCGCGTAGCCGATGTATCCCTCGGTGCCGGCGAGCTGGGCGGACACGCAGCCTTCTTCGGTGTAGATCAGCTGTCCTCGGCAGGTTTCCCCGAGCGGACGGACGACTCGGCCGTCCTCCTCGGCGGTGAACGACAGCAGTCGCCAGGTGCCGAGTACTGCGGGGTTTGCCGTGCTCGATGCAGACGCGCTCATGCGGTCACCTTTCACCGGTCGTTGTTTTTTTGCGGTCGTCACCACCAGGTCGCGGCCAGCGCGCCGGCGGTCATGCCGCCGCCCGCGCCCGCGAACAGGATTTTCTCCCCGCTGCGGAGGGGATTGGCACGGTTCATCTGGTACAGCGTCAATGGCATGGATCCGCAGCCGGTGTTGCCGAACCGGTCGGCGGTGACGCCGACTTTGCCGGGATCGATGCCGAGTACGCCCGCGATGTCGTGCAGCAGCCGCACGTTGCCCTGGTGGAAGACGAACCGGTCGACCTCGTCCAGTCGCCATCCCGCCGCTTCGACGGTCTTCCTGGTGGCTTCCGGTACTTCGCGGAGGAACAGTTCGCGAACCTCGCGGCCGTTCATGCGCATCTTGGCGCGGCCCGTCGTCGCCACGTCTGCGGTCACGACTTCGCGGGTGCCGCAGCCGAGAATACCGACCGCGTCGTGGTAATCGCCGAAAGCCGCCAATGACACCGCGCGCACGCCGTATCCCGGCGGGACAGGGCCGAGAATCACCGCGCCCGCTCCGTCGCCGAAGATCGCCGCCGTGCGGCGGTCTGAGGAATCGAGATATTTGCTGTACTGGTCGGCCCCCACCAGGAGCACGGTCGTGGCATCCGGCAGACAGCGGACAAGCCCGCAGCACAGTGCCATGCCGTACAGAAAGCCACCGCACGCCGCATTGATGTCGAACGCCGGAACAGGAGAAAGACCCAGCCTTCGCTGCAGGGCGGTGGCTGTGGGCGGCATGATCTGGTCCGGTGTCGAGGTCGCGACGATCAGCGCGCCGACGCGGCCGGTTGCCTGCTCCAGCGCGTCCCGTGCCGCCGGTTCGGCCATCGCCGAGGTGGACTGGCTCCTCGCGGCGTAGCGGCGCTGGAAGATCCCGGTCCGTTCGGCGATCCATTCCGCGGTCGTCGCGGCCGGTCGCGCGATCTGTTCGTTGGTGACCACGTCCGGTGGCGTGTAGGCCCCGATACTGCGGATCCCAACGGAGGGCTCGTCGAGGCTGAGGTGCACAACTGCTCCTGGATAGGGTCGGCCGATTTCGCGTGACCGCGAGTGCGTCGCTGGGCAGCGCGGCGAACACGCGTTTACGCCGGCAGCGCTCGTCTTCGGTGATGCTGCAGAGTGTGGGTTCCTCCGTTATTTTCGCGGAACGGAATCGCCGTGTTCCGCGCAAGCTCCGTTTTCCTATTTTGGTGCTTGGCCATCCGCGCGGCAAGCCGTGCGGATGGCGGATGCGTTAAGCGGTGCGAGACGTTGACCGGCGGAACCGGAACCTGAGGGCCGCCGGTGATGATCGGTTCTCGAACAGCCGTCGGTGTGCGCCCGCGACGCCACGAGAAGGCGGGTCGAGCGGGTCATCCTCGTCCGGGCGTGAAGAGCAGGCCCGCAGTCGCCGGATTGGTTGACTTGTCCGGTACTGGGCCGCAAACCGCGGTGGTTGCCTGCGAAGGTAGGACCGAGTGAGCTCGCCGCTGCCGGTGGAACATGCCGGGATGCAGCGGCGAGTTGTGGCTGCTTATTGTCATAGGAGCTGCAGTGCGTGTGCGATCGCGCAAGTGTTTCTGCTGACGGCCGCATGAGAGCGCGCGGGCGGGCAGACCGGCGATACCCGCCTCGATCACGGCGGCGTGGCCGTGCCTGAAGCCCAGCATGCCTCCGGGACGGCCGGGTCGCCGTGGAACGTGTGCATGACACGAGTCCTTTTCTCCGGGGCGAACAGAGAAATGGAACGCGTTACCAGGAAACAACCGCGCTCACGCGGTGCGCATCACCATGACACGGCAGGTGTCCGCACCGGAGCGAACTTGCCCGGACGGCGCAGCGAATTGAGTCGGAAACACCTGACCCAGGGCTACCTCGGAGGGGGCGGCACTGTACATGCCTTCGCGGTAAGGGGCAACGGGCAAGGTACTTTCATCTCGGGAACCTGTCCGAACGGTAGCGCGCCCCTGCTCCCTCTGGACCAACGGGCGCTGCGCTGGGTAGCGTCCCGGCAACGCATAAGGTCGCGTCACCGTCGAACGCTCGTCCCCTCGAATTGTCGGCGTGACGGCGAACTTTTCTTTCGAGCTTTTCCGGAGAAATACATGGCTCTCGTAACCGTCGACTCTCCCGCTCCGAACCTCGACGATTCGAGGGTCGCCCCGCTGCTCAGCTATCCGCTCCACGTGTCCGGTGAGGACACCGAAGGCGTCGGCTGGGTCTACACCGTCAGTTCGCGTTCGCTGCTGCACGACGCCTTCACCAGCATCAGTCTCAAACGGGCACTGGAGCAGAACGCCGACGCGGCCGCGGTGCGGCATCCCTACGTGGTCGGCCGCTGCGCGGTCGCGGGCGACGAGGACGTCGAGCGAGCGCTGGCCGCGGCGTCCGCGGCGGCCCCGGAATGGGCGCGCGTGCCGCTGGAGCGCCGGATGGAGCTGGGCGCTGCCTTCCGGAAGAAATTGCTGGAGCACGAGGACGAGTTCCTCGAACTGCTGGTCGCGGAAGGCCATCCCCGCGCGCTCGCCCGGTGGGAGCTGAGCTGCCTGCTGCAGGTGTACAGCGAGGAAAGCTGTTCGTGGTACCAGCGGAACATGTACGCCGAGTTCGGGCACGGCGGACGCCGTCTCGCCGTGCGGCGCAGGCCGGACGGCGTGGTCTGCCTCAACCCGCCGCAGAACGCGCCCGCACCGAGCGCCGCGCTGGCCGTGCTGATGGTGATGGCGGGTAACGCGGTGGTGGTTCGCGCGCCCAGGAGCATCGCGTTGAGCACCATGTACGTGTTGCGGGAGCTGGCCGTTCCGCTGCTCGCCGAAGCGGGGGCGCCACCGGGCACGCTCAACCTGGTCTGCGGGAACCCCGGCCGGATGCTGCGGCAGTGGGTGGACAGTCCACTGGTGAACGACATCTTCTACATCGGAAGCGTCGAGGAGGGGCTGAAGCTCGAACAGGAGTGCGTGGCCAAGGGCAAGAAGCCGGTGCTGGAGCTGGCCGGGAACGACGGCGTGGTGGTGTGGGCGGACGCGAACCTGGAGCACGCGGCGGAGGCCGTCGCCGAATGCTTCTACGGCTCGGGCCAGATCTGCATGGTGCCCAACTACGTGGTGGCGCACCCGGCGATCGCCGGCGAGCTGATCGGGCTGGTCGCCGCACAGGCGGCCAGGATCAGGCCGGGGGATCCGGACGACGAGGACGTGCTGCTTTCCCCGGTGCGCCGCACCGAGAGCTTCTTCGCGCTCCTCGATCAGACGATGGGGCTCGGAAGCCACCTGGTGTGCGGCGGCAACCGGATCGAAGCGGACGGCACCGCGTCCGGCACCGGGGTTTTCCTGGAACCCACCGTGGTCCGCGTGGACGGGCTCGCTCGCGCGCGCGAGCACGACGTGGTGCGCGAAGAGACCTTCTTCCCGCTGCTGCCGATCGTCGTCCCCGAACCGGAGCTCGGCGACGGCCTGCTGGACCACGTGCTGGATTTCGTCGACGCCAACGAATACGGGCTGCGCAACTCCTTGTGGACGCGTTCGGAGGACGTGGTGGACGCGTTCGTCGACGGAGTCGGCAACGGCGGGCTGCTCAAGGTGAACGACTCCCACATCGGTTTCCTGCCCTACCTGCCCAGCCACGGCGGCACCGGGCTCACCGGCGGGGCGTTCGGGGAGGCCAACTATCCGATGTTCCGGACCACGCACCTGCAGGGCGTGGGCATCGCCAACGGCGTCAGCCCGCAGCGCGAGATCCTCGGCAGGGTACTCGGTGGAGGTGACGGGGCGGAATGCGAACGGTCGCGCTGAACATCGTCTTCGGAGGGGCGCGGCTGGACGAGGCCTTCGACGCCGTGCTCCGCTGGGAGCTCCCCGCGCCCGAGACCGGGTCGAGCTGGGAGTGGAACGGCGGCACGGCGGAAGCCGCACCGGTGATCACCTCGGGTGTCCGGCCGCGCTGGCTCGACTTCCGCACGGGCAAGCTGCGCTGGAACGAGGAGATCCGGTCCCACCGCGAGGACGGGGAGATCCGGTTCGTGTTGACAGACGGCGACTTCGCGGAGTTCGCGGGACGCTGGACGTTCCGGACCGACGGCGACGACGTGGCCGTCCGGTTCGAAGCCGGCTTCGATTTCGGCATCCCCAGCATGGAGTCCCTTTTGGACCCGATCGCGGCGACGGCTGTCACGGCGACCATTGCGCGCGCGGTGCTCGGCATGGTTCCGCGAGGACGCGTCGAAGACGGCCCGGAGCAGGACCGATGACCCGGCGCGCGTGCGTGCTCGCCGGGATCGGGGCGTGGCTGCCGCCGGGGGTGGTGACCAACGCCGATATCGAAGCCCGGCTGGCCACTTCGGACGAGTGGATCCGCCGTCGCACCGGGATCCGGCAGCGCCATGCCGTCCAGGACGGGATGGCCGCGTCCGATCTTGCCGTCGAAGCGTGCGCACGGGCGTTGAAGTCCGCCGAGTTGTCGCAAGTGGACGCTGTCGTGCTCACCACCTCCACACCGGACCGGCCGCTGCCGGCCACCGCCCCAGCCGTGGCGGCCCGGCTGGGCCTCGGTCCGGTGCCCGCTTTCGACGTTTCCGCGGTGTGCAGCGGTTTCCTCTACGGCCTCGCCGTCGCATCCGGTCTTGTCGCGGCGGGCACGGCCGATCGCGTGCTGCTGGTCGGCAGCGAGGTGTACAGCTCGATCGTCGACCCGCTCGACCGCTCGACGGCCGTCCTCTTCGGCGACGGCGCCGCTGCCGCTGTGCTGCGGGCGGGTTCCGCGGACGAGCCGGGCGCGCTGGGCCCCGTGGTGCTGGGCAGTGACGGCGACTTCGGCGACCTGATCCGGATTCCCGCGGGCGGGTCCCGGCAACGCGCCCCTGCGGCACCCGGCGACGACTACTTCCAGATGGCGGGCAGCGAGGTGTTCCGGCACGCCGTGAACCGCATGTCCGAGGCCTCGCGGCAAGCCGTCGCCGCGGCCGGATGGCGGCTGGCCGACGTCGACAGGCTGGCCGCGCACCAGGCCAACGCGCGCATTCTCGGTGCGCTCGGCGCCGAACTCGGCCTGCCGCCCTGCCGCGTCCTGTCCAACATCGACGCGGTCGGCAACACCGGCTCGGCGTCGGTCCCGCTGCTGCTCGCGCAGGCCGCCGCGGACGGCGGAGTGGCACCGGGCCACCGCGTGCTGCTGACGGCTTTCGGCGGCGGACTTGCCTGGGGCGCCACGACCTTGACCTGGCCGGCGCTGCTCCCGTGCTGACCCACGATGCGAAGGGACCGATCGACATGTTCGAGGTACTGCGAGAAATCCTGGTCGGCAAGTTGAAGATCCCGCCGGCCGAGATCAGCCCCGGCGCGACACCGGACGGTGTCGATCTCGACTCGCTGGCCATCGTCGAGCTGTCCATGGTGCTGGAGAAGGAACTCGGCGTCGCGGTCAGCGAGGACGAGATCAAGCAGGCCGCCACGCTCGGCGACCTCGCCCAGCTGATGGCGCGGCGGAGCACGAAGGTCTGATGGGGACCGAGGTGGCGGTCACCGGCCTCGGCCTGGTGACTCCGGCCGGTATCGGTGTCGCGGCGAACTGGGCTGCGGTGTGCGCGGGGGAGCCGACCGCCGCGTGGGACGCGGCGGTCTCGCAGCTTTCCTGCCGGGTGCCCGGTTTCGACGCCGACGAGCTGTTGGGGCCGCGTCGCGCACTCCGCCTGGACCGGTTCGCCCAGTTCGCGCTCGTGGCGGCGGGGGAGGCGATCGCCGACGCCGGGTTGGACCCGGAAACCTGGGACGGCGCTCGCGTGGGTGTGGTACTCGGCTGCGCCGATGGCGGCCCGGGAACCGTGGAAGCGCAGCATCGGGTTTACCTCGGCGAAGGCGCGCACCGGGTGTCCCCGCTGCTGTTGCCGATGCAGTTGCCCAACATGCTGGCCGGGCAAGTGGCGATGCAGTTCGGCGCGCGGGGACCGAATCTCGTCGTGGCCACCGCGTGCGCTTCCGGTGCCACGGCGGTGGGTGTGGCGTGCGATCTGCTCGCACTCGATCGCTGCGACCTCGTGCTGGCCGGGGGCAGCGAGGCGATGCTGACGCCGTTGGCGGTGACCGGGTTCGCCAGGATGGGCGCGTTGTCGGAGCGGTTCGGCGAACCGCACCGGGCCTCCCGCCCGTTCGACGCGGACCGCGACGGGTTCGTAGCCGGGGAAGGCGCGGGTGTACTCGTGCTGGAGCGGTCCGCGGACGCGCGGGCGAGGGGTGCCACCGCGCACGCTCGCGTCCTCGGGCACGGGGCGAGCGCTGACGCGCACCACATCACCAAGCCCGAACCACGCGGACGCGGCGGCGAGGCCGCTGTGCTCGCCGCGCTGGCCGACGCCGGCGCCGGCCCGTGCGAAGTATCCCATGTCAACGCCCACGGAACGTCCACTCCGGCCAACGACCGCGCCGAAGCGGTCATGCTCGCCAGGACCCTGCCCCACCGGCCACTGGTGACTTCGACGAAGGGCGTGACGGGACATCTGCTCGGTGCCGCAGGCGCGGTCGAGGCCGTGTACGCGGTGCTCTCGACCGAGAACCGCATCGTCCCCCCGACTGCGAACCTGGAACGCCGGGATCCGGAGATCGACCTCGACGTGGCCACCGCGGCGACCCCCGTCAGGATCGAGCTGGCGCTCAGCAACTCCTTCGGTTTCGGCGGGCAGAACGCGGTGCTCGCGATAGCCCCGGCATAGGGAACGGAATCGAGGCCGATCATGTGGCCAACTTCGGGAAGCGACCGCGTGCGGAGCGGTCGATGCTGATCACATGATCGGGACAGCCGGGATCCTCCGCGAAAGCGGACTGTTCACCATCGGCACGGTCACCGCCCGATGCCGCCGGATCGCCGACCGCGCCGGGCACGGTCTCACCGCGTTGAAGTCCGTTCAACAGCTGCTGCAAACCCGCTCTGGTGCGCGATCTGGTTTCGTGGTGCTACCGGCACTTCGACACGATCGATGTCTTCACCCCCGGTTACGAGGCCGGCTACACGCTGGCCGCGGCCGGTGCCCCCGAACCGCATGTCCGTCTCCGCGGCGATGGCGCGCGCTTCCGCCAGCGTGCGCGTTTCGGAGGGATCTCAGACCGTGACGAGCTGGCGGCCGGGCTCACCGTGGAACTCGGCGCACCCCGCCGTCAGCACCTGGACGGCGTAAGCCAAGCGTGTCAAGTCCAGGTGCGTTTCCACGGAGCGAACCGAGGTGGCGATCCGCCACGCCTCGTTGCCGCGTGCGAGGAATTCGAGCGCCTGGCGCGGAGTGCGGCCGTACAGGTGTCCTGCAGCCCACTTGACATTCAGACGCCGATGCCCGGCATCGGAGTTCAGGATCGCAGCCCGCATCCTCCTCGAACTTCGCCAGCCTGGCCGCCTACGCTGGCATCGCCCCCGCCACCCGTGCCTCGGGAACCGGCATCAAAGGCGAGCACCCCGCCCGCACCGGCAACCGCAGACTCTGTGAGTGTGTCGGTCGGCGGTTCCGGTCTGGTCAAACGCGCGTTCTTCCTTGCAGCCTTCGCCGCCCTGCCCGAGCCCGCCAGCAGGGCTTACTACGACAGGAGGAGAGCCGAAGGCAAGAAACACAACGCCGCATCTGCCAGGCCCGCCGACGCTGCGACGTCTTGTTCGCCATGCTCCGCAACCACACCCACTACCGCCGCAGCGGTGCCTGTGGTGACCTCGTCGGCGCGCAGGACGGCCAGCAGTTCATCGAGTTTCGCCGGGCGCGTCGAGCCGCTTTGGTGGCGGGTGCGGTGTGCCAGGCGTATCGCGGTGTCAATTCCACGGGCATGTCGCTGAGCTGCGCCGGGTCGATGTGGTGTTTCCAGTGGACGCGGAGCGGTGCGCCTGCTGTTTGCGACTTCGCGTGTCCGCGTGCGAGAACCGGGTAGTTCACCGGATCTCGGCCTACGTCGGCACCGTGGAAATGGGGGTCGGTGCGGGTTTCGACGGCGTGGGCGACCTCGCCGGAGAGGTTGACCGCGGCGTGCCCGCGGGATGAGCATGGAGTCACCGGCGTTGTGCTGGAGTTCCTCGCCGTAAACGGTGGCCGCGGTTCCGGAGACCACGGTGACCACGATGTCGCTGGCGCGGTCGCGGTGCGCGTGCGTGCGGAGACGGGGGTTCATGGCGACGTAGCCGACGCCGAGGGAACGGCTGCCGCGCACCCCGGTGGTGATCGCGGGGCCCTGCGGGCCGGCATCCGGGACGAGGGTGTGCGCGGAAACCGGGTAGGGACTGGATCGGTCATTATCAGCGGACTCCTTGTCGGGGAGGGAAAAAGAGCACGAGCGGGTCGGCACAATGTCGAGACGTGCGTTTCCACGCTTCGACCGCGCAATCAGCGTTTCCTCGGCGGCAACGGGGATGTTTCCTGGTCTTGTGCCGAAGCGGGAGGTGATCTCGCGGCTCTTGGCCAACCGGTCCGTGGCTGAGTCGAGAAGACAGGGCCGCATGCATCGCTCGCAGCTGTCCGTTTCGGGCTGCAGGTGCGCAGGCTCTGCACGGCGGACACGTTCACGGTCAAGCCGGGGCGCTTTGGTCGAGAGACGATCTGGCGGGATTGACCTGTCACGAGACGCCGCGCAGTGGCGAAGGAAACAGGATTGGGCCTGGCCCTGGTCCCCGACAGGACTGCCGGCATCCGTTCCCGGTGGCTTTTCGGATCTCGGCGGGGAATGCGTCGTCGGCGGGGTAAACCGTTTCTGGCCGCGTCACCGCATCGCGCGGCAGCTTTGCCGCCGCGACCGTGCGGACAGTCTTCCGTAATTGATCACCAGCAGGCAAGATCTGGTCACAGGCCAAGATCAACCTGTGAGGACCTCGGATAACGTGTACGACTTGCCCGATTTCGATCTCGCGCCTTACGAGGCGGACTTCGGTGAATCCGCTCCGGTGCGCCGGAGTTATTGCAGCTGGACCGACGCGGGGTGGCGTTCGCTGCTGGTGCAGTGCTTCGACCATGAAACCGAGGTCGAAGAACTTTCCCTGCCCGGAGTGGCGGACGTGCATCTGGTCCTGTGCGTGGCCGGGGAGGTTCTCATGTGGACTCGCGTCGGGGGAGGAACGGTCCGCAGGCGCTGGAATCCGGGAACGATGGAACTGCTGCTGCCGGGCCAGCCGGTCGTGCGCGGGTACCGGGCGAGCGGGCCGATGCGGACCATCCAGGTGCACATCCCGTCCGGGACCGTCGCGCGGGTCGTGGCGGAGCTGGGCGGGCCGCCCCCGGATTTCGAAGCGGTGGCCGACAGGGTGAGCAAGGGCGATCCGGTGGCGGAGCATCTCGTGCGCGCCTTGCCCGCGGCGAGCAGCGCGAACGAGGTGTACGCGGAGTCCGCCGCGACGTTTCTGGCGACGCATCTGCTCGCCCGGGGAGACCGGCTGCGCCCGCCCGGGCGTGAGCACCCCGCGGTCCGCGCGGCCACCGCCGTCATGCAGGACCGGCTGGCCGAGCCTCTGACGCTGGCCGAGATCGCCGAGGAGGCGCACCTGAGCGTCTACCACCTGATCCGGGTTTTCCGGGCGGCCACCGGCGAGACGCCGCACCGTTATCTCACCCGGCTTCGCATCGAGCGGGCGCGGAGGCTGCTGCGCGACAGCACCCTGACGATCGCGCAGATCGCCGAACGCAGTGGTTTCGGCAGCCCCGGATCGCTGTCGACGGCCTTCCTGGGCCAGATCGGCGTCCGGCCGTCGGAGTACCGCAATTCTTGATCGACGGCTCCGGCAATCCAGCGCATGTACGCAGCGTTCCGAGTCGCCTACGTTCAGCTCGTGCCTCGCAACCACGCCCGCACCTCGCGCCGTGATCCGGCGCCGGTGCCTGCCGCACCGGCCGCACCGCGGTCGGTGAGTGGTTGACGGGCTTCCCGTCCGGTTCTCCGCATCGTGCGGAGTCGTCGCTGGCCGGTTGTGATTCGTCCTGCCCGCCGGCGGCGGCCGGACAATGCCGAAAAAACATGCACGGAAAGGCTCGATGGCCGATGCCCTCGCTTGTCCACGCGGATTTTCGCGCGAGCGCGCAACCCGCGGATCCCTATTGCGCCGTCGGGCACGGCGGCAGTTTCTTCCACCGGGACGGCACCCGGCCGGGCCCGGTTCCCGCGGAGGTGACCAGGTGAGGGACTGGCAGCTCGCTCCGGAACACGACTCGGCGCTTCCCGCTGCGACGGACGGGATTCTGCGGTGGCGGCCGTTCACCGGCAATTGTTCCCGGCTGGTCGAACGCGGCGAGCACCTGGCGTTCGCGGTATCGCCCGGGAACGGGTACTTCTCGGAAGACCGCCTCGTGCGGATGATCCGATGGGGATGCGCCCGGTTCCGCGCGGTGGACCTGCTCACCGCCGACGTGCCGATGGCGGCCTGCACCTACCTCGGACGGGGATACGACGAGGGACACGCGCGCAGAAGAGCCAAACGGGACGTGCGGCAGATGGAAAACCGGATCGCCCGGGCGCTGGCTCGCGCCGAACTCCAGGGCACGCCCGTGCGGGTCCGTTATCTGGACCACGCGGTCGGCCAGCCCGGTTACCGGCGGATTCGGGCCGGCCTCGCCCAGGCCCGGAGGGAGAACCCCGCGTTCGAAGCCACGTGCCGCCGCATGGTGCTCGACGTGCTCACCGCCCGCATGCCCGAAGGCTGGCAGCCCGATCCGGCGCAGCTGGCCGCCGGCGCGGAGTACCTGGACATCGAGCTGCCCTGGTTCGCCGACACCCCGGGCGTGCTGGGCGTGACGGAATCCGTGGTGGCCTACCGGGTGGTGCCCGCCTTCGCCCCCTACCTCTACCCGCCCGGCGGAGCCAGCCCCGACCACCAGGGATTCATGCTCGTCGACGCCCCGGACGAGGTCAGCCCGCCGGGCGAGGCGAAGCCGTCGTGCGGGATCGGCGAACCGTGATGGGCCCGGGGCGCGACCACGCGGTGGTGATCGGGGCGGGCATCGCCGGGTTGCTGGCGGCTCGGGTGCTGGCCGGTCATTTCGCCACGGTCACGCTCATCGAACGCGACCGGTTGCCCGACAGTCCCCGGTCCCGGCCGGGGACGCCGCAGGATCGCCATCCGCACGGCCTGCTGACCCGCGGAGCGGAGGCGCTCGAAAGCCTGTTTCCCGGATTGCGCGACGAACTGGCCGCCAACGGGGCACCGGTGATCGATTTCTGCCAGGACGTCCGTTTCCGGTTCCCCGCCGGGTCGCCGCGCAGCATGCCGTCGGGGATTCTGGCCCAGCCGGTCAGCAGGCCGTTGCTGGAGGACGTCCTGCGACGGCGGGTGCGCGCGCTGGGGCCGGTCGTCGTGCGATGCGGCTACCGGGTGACGGGATTGCTCACCGACGCCACCGGCAGGCAAGTGACCGGGATCCGCGCGGCAGTCCGGGAATCACGGCCGTCGGAGTGCGTCACAGTCGCCGCGGACCTCGTGGTCGACGCCAGCGGCCGTTCGTCGAAGCTGCCGGATTGGCTTGCCCGCCTTGGCTTTCCGGTGCCGCGCCGAAGCACAGTGGACCCGGGGATCGGTTACGCCACCCGCAGTTACGTGCCCGCGCCCGGTACCGCGCCCGGGGACCGGAACGTGGTGCAGATGCTGGCCGCCCCGCACGGCCGGCGCGGCTGCTTCGCCACCACTGTCGAGCACGGGCGGTTGCTCGTCGCTTTGCAGGCTGTCCACGAACGTCCCCCGCGTACCGACGCCGAGTTCGCTGCTTTCCTCGGCTCGCTGGACGGCGGCCTGGCCGAGGCCGTCGCCACCCGCAGCCCGCAGCCCTCGATCTTCCGCTACTCCCACGCGGTCAACCGACGCCTGCACTATCACCGCCTGCGCCGCTGGCCGGACGGGCTGCTCGCCCTCGGCGACGCGGTCTGCGCCTTCAACCCCGTCTACGGGCAAGGGATGGCCGTGGCGGCGGCGGAGGCCCAGTTGCTCGACGACCTGCTGGACCGCCGGGCCGGCCAGGCCGGGCTGGAGAAACGGTTCCAGCGCCGGCTGGGCAGTCTCACCCTGGGACCGTGGCTGCTGGCCACTGCCGCCGACCGCGGCTGGCAGCCCGGCCCGAAGCCCCTCGCGGCCCGCGCCGCGCTCTGGTACCTGCGGCGGCTGTACTTCCTCATCCCGCGCGTCCCCGCCGTTTTCCTCCGCTTCGCCAGGGTGATGACCATGGTCGCGGGTCCGGCGGCGTTGGCCCATCCCGCCGTGCTGTTGCGCGTCTTGCTCGACCGCCGCGCAGTCCCGGCCGGCTCCGGGGACTGTCGCGCGCCTGAACCGCTATCGAGTCCGAGGAGGCCGTCATGACCCGGGAGCACCGCGGGGCCGAGGAGCCGATGTACAGCGCGGATTCGGCGACCCGGCAGGTGATCGTGGAACCGTTCTGCGTGCTCGGCGGCTTCCGTGCGCTGTTCCTGCAAGCGCTGCACCCCCGGGCGGTCGCGGCGGTGACACAGAACAGCGGCTACCGGCAACGGCCGCTGGAACGTCTCGCCGCCCTCCGCCGCTACGTGCGAGACACCACCACCGGCACGGTCGCCGAGGCGCGCGCCGCCGGTGCCCGGGTCAGGGCCGCGCACTCGGCCCTGACCGCCTACGATCCGGTCACCGGCGAGGAATACCGCTTGGACACGCCGTCCCTGCTGCGCTGGGTCCACGTCGTGGAAACAGAGTCCTATTTGGACGCCGCGCTTCGCTGCGGGCTGGAATTGAGCCCGCGGCGGGTCGACGCCTACTACGCCGAGCAAACCGCCCGCGCCGCGTTGGTCGGCCTCGACCCGGACAGCGTGCCCGACAGCGCATCGGCCGTGGCGAACTACTACGACGGCGTCCGCGCCGAACTGCACGTCACCAAAGAAGCCACCAGCGTCGCCGCGTACCTGCTCGCCCCGAAGCTCCCTCAGCCTTTCAACCTGCTCGTTCCGGCCCTGACGCCGGTCGCGCTCGCCGCCTACGCCATGCTGCCGCCGTGGGCTCGCGCCCTCTACGGCGTCGCCGGGCCGCCAGCCACCGACCACGTCCTCGACCGCGCGCTCGGCCTGGCCGGTCCCGTGGCCGCCGCCGTGCCGCCCGCGGTCTGGGACGCTCTGGCCCGGTTCCTGCCCGAACCCTCATGACGACCCCCGTCGCCGGCCTTCTGGCCGACCTCGCCGCCCGCACGGTCCGCTGTCTCGCCGAAGCAGTGGAACCGCTGCCCGAACCGGTGCTGGGCGCCGTCCGCCACCAACTCGGCCTCGATCGCGAAGGCCGGGCGGGGAAGGCTTTGCGCCCGGCCCTGGCCTTGCTCTGCGCGGACGGCTGCGGGGACCTCGACGCAGGGCTGCCCGCCGCCGTCGCAGTCGAACTGGTCCACAACGCCTCGCTCCTGCACGACGACATCATCGACCGCGACGAGACCCGGCGGCACCGGCCCGCCGCCTGGCGCGCCTGCGGCGTCGGCACCGCTGTCCTGGCCGGCGACGCCATGACCGCGCTCGCCCTGGAAACCCTCGCCCGCGTCCCCCGCCGCGCCGACCTCGCCCTGGCCTGCCTCGCCCGCACCCTGCACGACCTGGTCGCCGGCCAGGTCCTCGACGTCGCCTTCGAAACCCGCCAGCACGTCCCCACCGACCACTACACCGCCATGGCCACCGGCAAAACCGCCGTGCTCATGCAAGCCGCCTGCGAACTCGGAGCGCTGCTGGCCGGCGCCGGCGCCGGCCAGCTCGAAGCCCTCGGCGGCTTCGGCCGCCACCTCGGCATCGCCTTCCAGATCCTCGACGACTACCACGGCATCTGGAGCTCCTGCGCCGACACCGGCAAACCCGCCGCCTCCGACCTGCGCTCCCGCAAGAAAACCTTCCCCGTGACCGTCGCCCTCGCCGAAGCCACCGCGCCGGCGCGCCGGCTGCGGGCCCTCTACCGCCAACCCGCCGACCTCACCCCCGAACAAACCCAGCTCGCCGTCCAGCTCATCAGCCAGACGACCGCACGCGAAGCCACCCGCCGAGCCGTCGCGCACGCCCGCGCCACCGCCGTCCAGCGCCTCAACCTCTCCAACGCCAACCCCCGGGCCCGCCGCAATCTCCTCGACCTCGCCGATCACATCCTCGCCGATCCCGCACTGCGGACCGGAACCGGCGACGGTCGCGCGGCCGCGCCGGGGTCGGGCCCGCCGGGCGCGATGGCGGCCGAAAGCACCCCGTGCCACGCCGATCCGCAGAAGAAGACGCAGGAATGAAGTGCTGCCGGGCCGCCGCGGAAGCATCATCTTCAATCGGCGGCGCCCGTCAGGGGAATCGCTGGATGAATAATTCGATTGGCTCGTCAGAAACCGCGGCAAGGGCGTCCGTCGCGGTCGCGGTGCACTCCTCGGACGTCATGAGCAAGCTCGGCATGACGCGCCTCCTGGCGGCCGAACGTCGCTTCAAGCTGCTCACCGAGGCGTCCGAATTCGCGGCGGCCGACGTGATCTTGTTGATCGAGGAGTCCGTGCGCGGTGAAACTCTGGCACTGCCGGAACGGATTCGTGCCGCGTCACCGCTGAAGACACCCCCGCGGTGCGTGATCGTCGCCGACGACTGCCCGGAGAGCCTGCTGCTCCCCGCGATCGGGTGCGGTCTGGCCGCATTGCTGCCGCGCGGCGAAATCGACACCGGTGCCTTGATCCGGACGATCGCCGGAGTCAGCCGGGGCGCGGTCGACCTGCCCCCGCCGCTGCAGGCATGCCTGCTCGCGGAGCTGGACCGGGTAGTCAACGAAGTGCTGAAACCGAGGGGCATCATGCTGAGCGGGGTTTCGGCACGCGAGCGTGAAGTGCTCCGGTTGCTGGCCGAGGGCTGCGACACCGACGAGATCGCTGCCGAACTCGTTTACTCGCGCAGCCTGATCAAGAACATCATCAGGGAGGTGATGGACCGCTATGGCCTCCGCAACCGCTCGCACGCGGTGGCGTACGCGATCCGGCGCGGAATCATCTGATTACCCGGGCACGTCGGGTGCATCATGCCGCCCCGTCAGCGTCGCTGTTGCGCGGGCGGGGCCCTGGCGACCACAGGTTCCGTGCCGGGGAGCCGCGAAACGGCGACGGGGAGTGCCGACCCTCAGCTCACGAAGAGCCGGGCGAACTCTTCCACCTGCGCTGTGCTCGTGGGACCTTCGAAGTACACGATCAGTTCCTGCACGCCCGCCTCTTCGCAGGCGCACCGCCTCTTGACCACCTCCGTCGATCCGGCCAGACCGTCTTCCTGTCCTGAAACTCCAAGGTTCCACGGTTTTCTTCCGCATTCGAGAATCCGGGCCGGTACCAGGTCGGGGCATGGCCATTCGTTGACCGTGCCGATGCCGCCGCGGCCTCGACGAGGGAGTCGTTCCTGACGGTGTTCCACGAGACGTTCCCCGTTGCCCTCGGCGTTCCCGGCACCTGCGAAGTTGCGTCGTGCAGATCTGGGTGACGGCCGGGACCGCGGGCTGCACGCAAAGAACTGAGGCGTGAGACAGGATCGTGACGGACATCAAGCAGCTGACTGTGCTCGGCACCGGAGTGCTAGGTTCGCAGATCGCTTACCAGGCTGCCTACAGCGGCTTCCGAGTATCCGCCTACGACATCGACCACGCGGTCATCGCCGAGGCGAAGGAGCGCTTCGCCGCCATCTACGAGCGGGGGCGAGGGCTCTGAAGGCGAGGCGCAGGCGGCGCTCGCTCGGATCGGGGCCTTCACCGACCTTGCTGCAGCGGTCTCGGACGCGGACCTCGTGATCGAAGCGGTTCCGGAGGTGCTGGAGATAGGCAGCAGAGCTTCGCGCGCCTGGCGCCGGCGAAGACGATCTTCGCCTCGCCT
>NZ_LWSF01000018.1:168943-220508 GCF_001651785.1 Amycolatopsis sp. M39 | reverse complement strand
AGGCCATCGACGAGGTCCGGCGTCTCGGCACCGGCTTGCCGAGGGGGACTTTCGAGATCTTCGGCGTCATCGGGCTGAGCGCGCCGTGCCGCATCGCGTGGCACGGCGACGAGGATCAGCAGCGGATCGCCGCGTGGTTCAAGGCGAGCTACCTCGGCCAGGGCTAGCTCGGGGTCGCCACCGGCGAGGGCTTCCGCGTCTGCCTCCGGCACTGAGCCCGCGGTGCCAGCGGCGCAAGGGCGAGAATCGGAACGGGGTGCGGTCGTGGTGCTCAGTCGCCGGGGCTGTTCCGTGGCCGTTGCCCTGCGACCGGACAGTGCCGGTTGCGTGCCCCGTGTCGACGCCTGCCTGGGGCACTCGGCCCGGCTGCGCTTCGGCTCCGCCNGGCTCCGCCGGTCAGCGCAGGCACGGCGATGCCGGATGGCCAGATCGCAGCTGTCAACCGCACTGGAGCCGCCGCCGGTCGGTGACGTAGCGGTCCGCCCCGGCGTCGCGCACCGCCGCCACGTCCTCGAACGGCGCGTGCCGCGTAACAGCGGGCACAAAGGAAGCCAGTTCGCCGAGACCGCCGCGGACGCGGGCGAACACGGTGCCGAGTGCTGGGCAGCGGGGAGAGGCGGCGCGGGAAATGACCACTCGCGGTGGTTTACCTCAGGTCCGACCTTCGTGGTGCATTGGCTCGGGATGGTCGAAGGTCACCTCTGTGACTTCTATCCCGCGTCGAGAGAGCGTCTTGCCGAACAGCGTCAACGCGTGTTCAAGCAGGTGCTCAACTTGGCCCGGATCCGTGCCCCGCACTGACAAGGTGACGGTCACACGTACGTTTCGGCCGAATTTTCGGGCACGCGACTTCAGGTACACGTCGCCGATTCCGCACGAGTCGAAATCGTGTAGGGCACCGGCTAAGGAAGCTTCTTCTTGCGTCGACGTCACAATCGTGGCGCAGCGAAGATGACCGATGCCGAGCCGGCGTTGCAGAATATGGCCGCCCCGGTGTGTCACAATGTATTTCAGTTCGCCGGGCACGCCCGGCAAAGCAAGAATGCAACCGGCGGCGACGACCAGATGGATCGCGGGCGCCACGCCGATCTCGTTCGGCACCGCCTCCGCGCCTTCGGGAAGAAGCGCCATCTTCGTTCTGGCGCGCAGCGTTTCGTCGGAGGGCACTGCTTCTGCGGCCTCAGCGCGAGCCAGTTCGGCGTAGCGTTGCTCGACCAGTTCGCGAGCGGGCTCGTTCAGCCGAACCGGCACTCCGGCGTATCCGGCGATCGCCGCCGCGGTGAGGTCGTCGCGGGTCGGGCCGAGCCCCCCTGAGGTGAGTACGAGGTTCGCTCCGAGCGAGAAAGAATCTGTCAATGCGGCGCAGATGCGCTCCCGGTCGTCAGGTACCGCGCAGACCTGCACGACCCGGCTGCCTCTCCCGCTCACCTGACGGCAGAGCCAGCTGCTGTTCGTGTCCGTCGTGCTGCCCTCAAGCACTTCGTCGCCGATGACGATGATCGCGGCCGAACCGGTCATCCGATCTCCCTCGCCGTGCCTGGAATGAAGAACTCAGGGACTGACCAGCACCTTGATCGCCGAGCGTTCGCCCATCGCCGCGTACCCGTCGGCCACCGAGGCCAGCGGGACGCTCTTGTCGAACAGCGGCGAGGCGTCGATCTGGTCGGCCAGTACCGCGTCCAGCAGTTCGGGAAGGTAGTTGCGCGCCGGCGCGACGCCCGCCTGAAGGGTAATGTTGCGCCGGATCATGGCGTTCACATCGACCCAGGTCGGCTGGCCGGTCACGCCGACGAGGCAGACGTCGCCCCCGCTTTTCGCTACGCCCACCGCCGTCGCGAGGGACTGTTCGCTGCCGAACGCGTCGATGACCGCGTCGGCGCCGTCTCCGCCAGTGAGCGCCCGGACCTCGTCGATCGCGGCTTGGTCCCTGCTCAGGACGATGTCGTCGACACCGAATTCGCGGGCCATCGAGAGCCGGGGCGCATGAGTGCCCATCAGGATGATCCGTTCGGCGCCCAGCCGCCGCGCGGCCAGCACAGTGCACAGGCCGACCGCGCCGTCTCCGACGACCGCGACCGTCCGGCCGGGCCGCACCTTGGTGGTGACGCCCGCGTGGTGGCCCGCGGACAACACATCGGCCAGCGGCAGCACCCGTCGCAGCAGCTCGGCATCTGCGGTGCCCGGTACCGGCACCAGAGTCCCGTCGGCGTGCGGAACCCGGACCGCTTCGGCCTGACAGCCGTCCGCGCCCGCCTCGCCCCAGAGCCCGCCGCTGCGGCACGATGTCGGCAACCCGCGGAGGCAGAACGAGCAGGTGCCGTCCGACCACCCCATCGGCGCGAGGACGGCCTGGCCCGGCCGGACGGACCGGACAGCACGGCCGACGTCGGAGACCACGCCGACGAACTCGTGCCCCATCCGCTGTGCGCCCGAGACCGGGTCGACACCGAGGTAGCCGCCGAGATCCGTGCCGCACACCGCACTCAGCGCGACCTCGACGACAGCGTCGGTCGGCCGTTCGATCCGGGCGTCGGGAACACGGTCCAACCGGACGTCGCGGGGACCGTGCAACACAGCTGCAAACATGGCGACTCCAGCGCGGGAAGCGAGTTGGGCGGGCCGAACACGATCCGGTAATTGCACATTGCGAGAATGGCGAAGGCAATACTTCGCCGGAGGGGGAGCGCGTTGGGTTCGCACGGATATCCCTAGGCGCACAATTGAGGGCTCTGGATTGTGCGTGCCATGGGCCGTGGCTACCCTGCCCGCCCGAAGTCTCGTTCTTGCGAGCGAACCGCGTGCGGCACTCGGTCCTGCGGGGTGCTCACCGCGAAGCGGACCGGAGCAGCGCGGAGTTCCGGCCGAGTCCGCGGGCCTCGTTCCGTTCTGCCGTCCATTTCGTGAAGTCGGGGGAGGATCTGTTCCCCGCCCAATGCGTAGCGGGGTATCCCATCGTGATCGAGGCGCGGGCCGCGCCGAGGTGCCGCGGCAGATTCGCTCGGCGACCTGGCCTGCCGGAACGTCGACGGTCGAGTGGACACCCCCCCGGAGATTCGCCGGAGCAATGCTCTCCGCAGGGCGACTTGCGATCTCGGCATGTGTGCGCCACCGCGCTCTCCCGCACAGCGATTGCCCACGTCCTGGCGGCGCCAGCCCTGCCGTGTCGGCGAGGCCGGAAAGAACCGGAGCGCGGGCCTGGCGCTTTGCCGGAACGGAAAGCATCTCGCGACCGTGTCGGCCGCTGTGCGGGAACTGTTCGGAAAATTCGACCGCATATCTCCAGGACTGACCTGGACCACGCAATGGCATCCCGAAGAGAAACTCCCCGCCGAGCCTGGCCTCTCCTGCGACGACCCCAGCGTGTACGTCATCCTCGCAGGAGCCGGAAGAAAGAGATAACACCAGGACCGCGGGACGTACCGTCCCCTTGCCGGTATTGAAACAACGAGACCCGACAGCGCCGTCGCAGTTCCGCAGATACCGTGTTCGACGCAACCTCGCCCCGGAAGGCTGCTCGGCGGTGATCGTGCCGTCCGGCACGGGAAGCCGGACAGCCACCGGGGCCGCAGCAGCGCGGCGACCGTCCCGGAGGGTCGCCGCATCCCGGCATTCGAGCTGTTCGCGCGCGTGGGCCGCACCTCGGCGTCAGGGTCCTGGCGGGGTCTGCGGGAACAAGTATCGCAGAACAGGAACGGTTTTCTGGCTATGCCTGCCCGATGAAGGCGGGCTCCCTGAATCGCAGCGGGGGATTTACCGTGGAGGCATGAGCGTGAAACTGACTTTGAACAACGGCGTCGAGNGATGCCCGCGCTGGGCTTCGGCGTGTTCCAGACCCCGCCCGAGACCACCTCCGCGTCCGTGGCCGAGGCGCTGCGCGTCGGCTACCGGCTGATCGACACCGCGGCTTCGTATTTCAACGAGCGCGAGGTCGGCGAAGGCATCCGCCGGTCCGAAGTGGACCGTTCGGACGTGTTCGTGGAGACCAAGATCTGGATCAGCGATTACGGCTACGACGAAACCCTGCACTCGTTCGACAAGAGCGCGGGCAAGCTCGGCGTCGAGCAGATCGACCTTCTCCTGCTGCACCAGCCCGTCCCGGCCGATTTCGCCAAGACGATCGGCGCGTACAAAGCGCTGGAGAAGCTGCTGGCCGACGGGAAGGTCCGCGCGATCGGCGTCAGCAACTTCGTGCCCGGCGTTCTCTCGGATCTGCTGAAGGAGACCGGCGTGATCCCCCCCCGATGAACCAGGTCGAGGTGCAGGTCGCGAACGCCGAGCACGGCATTCTGACCCAGGCGTGGTCGCCGATGGGCGGCATCACCAGCTACCGCGGCGACAGCAGCACATCGATCTTCACCGATCCGGTGACCGGCGAGATCGCCGCCGCGCACGGCAAGACGCCCGCTCAGGTGATGCTGCGCTGGCATCTGCAGGAAGGACGCTCCGCGATCCCGAAGTCGGTCAACCCCGAGCGCATCGCGGCGAACTTCGACGTCTTCGGCTTCGACCTCAGCGCCGACCAGCTCGCGCCGATCGCCGCGCTCGACACCGGCGTCCGCGGCGGACCGGACCCCGAAGCGGTCACCATGGAAGCCTTCGATCGCGACATCCCCGAAGCCTGAGCCCGATGACCACCGGCGACCCATTCCGGTTCGCCGCGATCGGCACGCACTGGCAGATCGACACCGAACGTCCGCTTCCCAGGAGCTGCGCGGCCGGGTCTGCGCGCTCGCGGAGGATTTCGACCGTCGGACTTAGCCGAAGAAGACCGGACTGTCCTGCGTGGGAGTAGAGATCATGCCCGTCCGGTAAAAGCTTCGGAAGCATCGGGTGGCGCCGGAAGACGCGGATGTCCCGGCGGGAACGCGGGGAAACAGCCGTCAGAACCTTCCGGCTCAAGTCGGAGACGATCACGCGAGACCAGCACGCGGCCACGGGAGAAAAGTCCCTCCGACCTGTGCCTGCCGTGCGCGGGAACGACAGCTCTGCCAAGGAGTACCAGAGCACGGGCGGCTGAGCTCGTCGAACCTTTCGGTGCCGAGTACGAGCAAACTCAGGTGGCCAGGACTTCCATGAGCACGTCTTCTGCGTGCAGGTAGCGCAGGGAATCGACCCAGAGCCGGTAGCGGCGGGCGCGGCCGTGGACGGTCGCGGCGTAGGCGGCGATGTTCGCGTCGGTGAGCGCGGTGAAGACCTGGTCGAGTTCTTGGGCGGTGAGGTCGGCGATCTCGGCCCAGGCCCGCGCTCGGATGCCGTTGCCGAATCCGTGCGGCGGGAGCCAGAACATCGGGCCGCGGCGGTCGTATCCGGGATCAGGGGTGTGCGGTGAGCTCACGGGGCGTCCTGGTATTCGGCGGTGGTGAGTCCGAGGAATGCGTTGCCGCGGAGGAAGGGAACGGCGCGCGGCCACGAGGATTGGGCCGGCGTGAAGGGTTCGTGGCGGGTATGCCAGGCCTGGGTGCGGCGGGTTTCGTCGAGTTCCCACGCCAGGAGCGCGAGCCGGCTGCGGAGAACGGGTTTCGCGAGTTCCGGTGCGGCCATGGGCGCGTGGTCGCGGCACAGTCCGTGGCCGTGCACCCAGGCTTCGCGGACGGTTTCGTGGCCGGCGGCGGCTTCGAGGAGGTCGAGTTCGCGGCGTTCGCTCACCACACCGGCCGCGCAGGCGGAGCAGGTGGGCGCGGTGTGACGGAAATGGAGGAGAGTCTCGGCGACGTGGCGGTCCGGGCGGCGGAGTTCGGCGGCGGCGAGGTCGAAGCGTCTCCGCAGAAGGGGCTGCCACGAGCGGCGGAGCCGGGCGAGCGGGCGGGGGCGGGGCGCGGCGGTGAGCCGTTCGGCGAGCTGGGTCAGCCGTGCGCGGGCTTTCTGGTGCATCAGGCCGCGCACGCGGCGAGCGCCCAGGTCGTCGAGGACGGTGGCGTCGCCGAGATGGCGGGCGCAGAGCCAGGGTTCGGAAGGGTCGAGCCGGTCGGGATCCTGGTCGAGGAGCCAGCTCAGGTAGCGCAGTTCGCCCTGGGCGCGGTTCCGGCAGCCGGGGCAGCAGTCCCGGCCAAGGTCATCGACCACGCGGTCGATTGTGGACAGTTGGGTGAGCCGTTTGTCGTTCTCGGCGAGAACCTGGGCGGCGCGGGCCAGGAGGGCGGCGCGGACCGGGACGTCGGGATCGGACGGATCGACGGGCTGCTGATGAGCTGCCAGTCCCGCGAGCGTGGCCGCGTGCCGCCATGGCGCGGAGTGCAGGAGGTCCAGCAGGTGCGAATTGCACAGGCGGCCGGTCGCCGCGAAAATCTCCGGGTCGTCCAGCCGCCGGACGATGGCGTCCAGGCGTCGCTCGGTCGAGGCCGCGGTTTTGGCGCAGGCGTCGCAGCGGCCGCTGGTGGTGCCGGCAAGAGCGGAGGAGACCAGGTCGCCGAGGAGGCCGGGCAGCACCTGTGCACTGTCCGAAGTGGACATGAGCAGTCTGGTGTGGCGGTCGCAGAAGCCGCCGGTGTGCGCGACGCGGCGGCGGTAGTCCGGGTCGCGGTGGGTTTCCATGACGTACCAGGTGCGCCAGTGGTGTTCCGCGCTCTCGGCGTCCCGGCAGAGCAGGCAGCCCTCGCCGGTCAGTTCGCGCAGGAGTGCGCGGCGTTCGTCGGCGTGCCGTGACGGGCTCTTCATGTCGTGCTCCGCAGGTGTGCGACGCGGTCGCGGAGGGCTTCGAGACGGGCGGCAGGAGGACCCACGCCGTCGAGGCGCCGTCGCATGGCTTCTTTGCGCGGGTCGGGGTTGAGGGAGAAGGCCAGTTGCAGGGAGGTGTGCAGGAGCCATTGGTGGTACTGCAGCAGCCGTTCGGCTTCCGCCGCGAGGCCGACGCGGTCGCCGTCGACCGGGATGGCCGCCAGTTCTTCGCGCAGCCGGTGATAGGTGCTGACCAGTTCGCCGGCGGTGCGGCCGAGGCGGCCGGGGATGTCGCCGGGAGCGCCGCAGGCCCGCACCGCGTCGTCGGCCTCGGGCGCGGCCGCGGCGGCCTGGTCGAGGACGGACACCAGCCTCGTCAGCTGCTCCCCGGCGGACAGGCGCTGGCGGCGGAAGCGGCTGAGGAAACCGGGCATCGGGTTCATCCGATGCGGGCGGCGGAGAGTTCGGTCGTTCCGTAGGGGAGTTCGGGCCGGGCCGCGGCGATCTCCAGGAGCCGGTTGTATTTCGCGACGCGTTCGCCGCGGGCGGGAGCGCCCGCTTTGAGCTGTCCGCAGCCGGTTCCGACAGCGAGGTCGGCGATGAAGTCGTCGGTGGTTTCGCCGGAGCGGTGGGAGATCATCTGCGCGTAGCCGTGCTGCCGGCAGGTTTCGACCGCGTCGAGGGTTTCGGTGACGGTGCCGATCTGGTTGAGCTTGATCAACGCGGCGTTGGCGACGTTCAGTTTGGCGCCGCGGGCGATCCGGGCGGCGTTGGTGACGAAGTTGTCGTCGCCGACGAGCTGGATGCGGTCGCCGAGTTCGGCGGTGAGTTCGCGCCAGCCGGACAGGTCGTCTTCGGCCAGGCCGTCTTCGATGCTCCAGATCGGGAAGTCGCGCACCATCTGGACGTAGCGCTGCACGAGGTCGGTCGAACTGTGCCGGTGGCCGTTGAGCAGGTAGCTGCCGTCGGGTTGACGGAACTGGGACGCGGCCGGGTCCAGCGCGATGGCGATGCCGTCGGGACCGGCGGGATAGCCGGCGTCTTCGATCGCGCGCAGCAGCAGGTGCAGTGCGTCCTCGGGCCGGGTCACCTCGGGCGCGAAGCCGCCTTCGTCGCCGAGCCCGACGGAATGCCCGCGCTCGGCCAGCAGCCCGCGCAAGGCGGCGTAGACCTCGGCTCCGGCGCGGACAGCGTCGGCCATGGTGGCGGCGGCGACCGGGGCGATCATGAATTCCTGGAAGTCCAGCCCGGTGTGGGCGTGCGCGCCGCCGTTGAGCACGTTGAAGCACGGCATCGGCAGCCGCGGCTCGACATCGCCGACGCGCAGCCACGACCACAGCGGAACTTCCTGGAGCTCGGCGAACATCCGGGCGGCCGCCATCGACACCCCGACGATCGCGTTGGCGCCGAGCCGGCCGCGGTCGTCGGTGCCGTCGAGCGCGATCATCGCCGCGTCGAGGTCGGCCAGGCTGGGCCACGACCGGCTGCAGAGCAGTTCCCGGAGTTCGGTGCGCACGGTGTCGGCCGCGCCGAGGACCCCGGCTCCGCCGTAACGGGATTCGTCGCCGTCTCGGCGTTCGCGGGCTTCGCTGCGTCCGGTCGACGCACCGGAGGGCACTGTCGCGGTGGCGGACCGGGATCCGTGCACCGCGGTGACCGACAGCGTGGGACGGCCCCGCGAGTCGAGGATCTCGCAGGCGCGCAGGTCGGTGAATCGCACATTCGTCATGACGTCCTCCTCCGGTGTGGGCGGGTGGCGAGCCGGGCGAGGGGCCGCACGGCGAGCAGGTACATGGCCCCGAGCGCGAGCACTCCGGCCGCGGCGAGCCACGTGGAGCCGACGCTCCACAGAGCGCCGGCGAGCGCCGCGATCACCCCGCCGAGGCCGCCGAGGAGCAACCGGCCGCGAGTGCGCAGCCAGGCCAGCGGGTCGGCGTACGGGGCGAGGGTGCGCCGCGCGTCGGCGGTCATCAAGAACGCGAGGGCCAGCAGCCCGGTCGCGCAGCCGCGAGCAAGCTGCGGATCGCCGTTCGCGAGCGCGGCGGCGGCGAGCAGGACCGCGGGGGTGGCGGCCGCCGATTCGTGCCATCGCGCGGCGATCAGCACGAGCAGGGCCGCGGCCGCGGTCAGGATCGCGGCGAGCGGGTCGGCACCGAAGGCCGACGCGGCCATGAGCAGTCCGGTGGCGACCGTCGGGACCGGTCCGCGGAGGAGGTCGTTCATGCGGTCCTCCCCGGCAACGGACGGCGGGCGAGCGGTCCCAGGACGTCGTCGAGCCACTGGCCGCCGGCCCAGGCGACGACCGGGATGCCCGCGTCGGCCAGCTGGGCCAGGACGGTGCGCCGCTCCAGCCGCCACACGCGCCGCGCGATCTCGTCGATCCGGCTTCCGGGATCTCCGGGCGGTTCGGCGCGCAAGGTGTCGACGACGAGGAGCGGGCATCCGCGTCGGCGCACATCGTGCACCGAGGTCAGCGCCCGCTCGTCGAGCAGCGGCGAGAACAGCACCACCGCCGCGCGCGAGGGCAGGGCGGGGCGTGGGATCCGGGCGAGGTCGGGCTGGACCACGGCGTCGTCCAGCCGGGCTTCCAGTACGGTGTCGGCGATGCGGTAGTACTGCCGTTCTCCGACGTCTGGCCCGATCCAGCGGAGAACGCCGCCGAGCGAAACCACTCCTGCCCGGTCTCCGCGGCGCAACGCGGCCCGCACGACCGAAGCCGCTCCCCGCACGCCGAGGTCCAGTGTGGACGCTCCGGGCTGGGCAACGTCGGAGAAGGTGTCGACGACCGCGACGATCTCGGCGGCCTGTTCGGCGATCCGATCGGTGACGTGCAGGCCGCGGCGGCGGGAGCTGACCGCCCAGTTGATCCGTCCGAGCGAGTCGCCGGGCTGATACGGCCGCACCGCGGCGAATTCGATGCCGCTGCCGCGTTTGCGTCCGATGTGGACACCGACGCGGTCGGGCAGGTCCGCCGGGCGCGGGAGGAGTTCCGGTGGCACCGCACGCGGGTAGACGCGCAGTTCTCGCCCTCCGGCGGGCACGTTGGTTTCGACCAGCCCGGAGAAGGCATAGGCGGTGACGCGTGGCCGGAGTGACCATCGGCCCCACCGGTGCGGTCGCACCGTGAAGGTGCGTCCGTTCTTTGTGGACGCCTCTGCGACGGGCGAGCGGAGCGAGACGGTGATGTCGTCGACGGTGCCTTCGGGGCGGACGTCGACGGTCAAGTGCACCTCGTCGTTTTCGAGGCAGCGTTCGTCGGCGAGCGCGATGTCGACGGCGAGCGAGCCGGCCGGGGGTTCGCGTCGGCTGTTGGCGAGCGCGCCGAGCAGCGGTGCGGCGAAGGCGAGCAGTTCGAGCTTGCCCAGAACGGCGGCGGCGAGGACGGTCAGCCCGGCGCAAGTGGCCAATGCGAGCGCGAGCCGGGTGGGATGCCATTGCGCGGCAACGGTGTTCATGCCGGCCTCCCTGCCCGGGGGGCCGGGACCTCGTCGAGGATCCGGGCGAGCAGGTCTTCGCCGCGGACCTGGCGGACCCACAGCTCGGGACGGAGGCTCAGCCGATGGCCCCAGGCCGCGGGCACGAGGTCTTTCACGTCTTCGGGGACCACGTAGTCGCGGCCGGCCAGCAGCGCTTTCGCGCGGGCGAGCTGCAGCAGGTCCAGACAGGCTCGCGGGCTCGCGCCGACCACCACCTGGTGGTGCCCGCGGGTGGCGTCGGCGAGCCGGACGACGTAGGCCAGCACGTCGGGATCGACCTGGACCTGTTCCACCGATTCGCGCAGCACCGGCACTTCGCCCGCGGCCAGGATCCGGCGCAGTGCGGGCGGCGCGGACCCGCGTTCGAGGCGGCGGCGCAGCAGGGCCTGCTCGTCCTCGGCGGGAAGGTAGCCGATGCGGACGCGGAGCGCGAAGCGGTCGAGCTGGGCTTCGGGGAGCGGGTAGGTGCCCTCGTACTCGATCGGGTTGTCGGTGGCGAGCACGATGAACGGGTCCGGCAGCGGATGCGTGCTCCCGTCGACGGTGACCTGGTTCTCGGCCATCGCTTCCAGCAGCGCCGCCTGGGTTTTCGGCGGGGTGCGGTTGATTTCGTCGGCCAGCAGCAGGTTCGCGAAGACCGGGCCCGGCCGGAAGGACAGGGTCTGCTGAGCCTGGTCGTAGACGACCGCGCCGGTCATGTCCGAGGGCAGCAGGTCCGGGGTGAACTGGATCCGCGCGAAGCGCAGGCCCAGCACCGTCGCGAACGACCGGGCGATGAGGGTTTTGCCGAGCCCGGGCAGGTCTTCGATCAGGACGTGCCCGCGCGCGAGCACGCCGAGCAGGATCAGCTCGAGCACGGCGCGTTTGCCGACCACGGCGAGTTCGACCTCGTCGAGCACGGCGGCCGCACGGACGCCGGTGGTGGTCATCGGGCAGCCTCCAGGCGGTCGAGGATCCGTTCGAGCGTCTTCCGGGTCGGTCCTGGGGCGTCCCGGTCGCCGGAGCGGGAGAGGGACGGGTCGGCCAGCGGCCAGAGTTCGTCGCCGAGCGCTGCCCGGCCGTCGGAGCGGTTTCGCAGCAGCCGCACCAGAATCGGCCGCATGTCGCAGTCCCAGGCGTGCCGGGAGACGCCGCACCAGGAGACGGCCGCGGCGAGGTGGTCGTAGCCGGGGAAATCCGGTCGCCGGACGACGGGCGCGGGCTCGTGCGGCGGGTCGGCTTTGCGCAAGGACGCACGGGCTCCGGCCACTGCGAGCACCGTGAGCAGAACGGCGCAGACGAACAAACCCGCGGTAGCGGCGACCGCGTAGCCCGCGGCGAGCAGCGACGCCGCGGCGACCGTCAGACCCGCGGTGATCATGGCCGCCTGCCCAGGCCGGCGAGGAGTTCGTCGAGCGCGCGGCGGGCGGTGTTCTGCTGTGCGGCGGTGATCGGGTGCCTGCTGAACCTGGCCTCGGCGAACACCTCGACCAGAAGACGTGCTGGTGCGGGCTGCACGAGTCCGGCGTTCGCGGCGCGGGACAGCACCGCAGTGGGCGTGTCCGCCGGTCGCGGAGCAGCTTCGGCGGTGCGGGTCAGCGCTCGTTCCATGGCGGCGAACGAGCGGAGGATCGCAGCGCGCGGGCCGTCCTCGGCGAACTCGCCGAGTTCGCGCAACCCGGCTTCGGCGGCCTCTGCCAGCCCGGTCGGAGCCGCGGTTCCCAGCGAGCGCCGGACGCGGATTCGGGTGAGCGCTACCAGCGCCAGCACCGCGAGAACGACAACGAGCAGCAGAAGCCAGGGCGATCCGCCGTCGGCGTGGCTGTCGGCTGCCGGATGCGCCGGGGTTGCCGCGGGGGGCGGTGCGAACTGAGGCGGGGGCGTCGCGACCGGCCTGGCACGGGAAGCGACGACGGCCAGGACGACGATCGGCGCGATGGTCGCCCCGAGGACGGCCAGCACGGCCCACCGGCGTCCCCATTTTGTGCCCAGCGGCTCGTACACGTGCTGGAAATCGTCGTCCTGCGGCTTGCGGCGACGCCGCAAGCCGGTGATCGACCAGAGGGCCAGCAGCGCGGAAACCACGCCGAGCGCCGTGATGAGAACGGTCAGCGTCGTGCCGCTCGCGTGCGCCAGCGGGCCTCGCAGCGACCAGCTGCTTTCCGCACGCGCACGCAGTCCCGCCGCCCCGAGCGCCAGCAGCAGTCCGGCTGCCGGGACCGATCCCGGCAGCGTGGTGTCGTCTTGGCGCCGCATCCGCACACCTCTCCCCGACGCAGTCGTCAGGGACCGTTAGCGGATGTGCCGCGGTTGCGGGTGAGCCCCATCACCTGCCTGCGATTGTGCCACGGCTCGGCCGGGGACGCGATCGGCCGAGCCGCGGGCGGTAGTCGAGAAGATGATCGGCTGCTACCGTGAAGAAGTCGGTGGCGTCCGCGCCACCACCGGCGATGGAGCTCGCCGCGACCGCGCCGCTCGGCGCTGATGGCTTCTGCCCGTGACCGCGTCCGCATCTCTGGTTCGGACGACCGGACGAGGAGGAGCCATGGGTCTGGACGCCCAACCCGTGAACCTGCGCTGCACCGGGCTGGTCCTGCGGCAGGAGCGGGTTCTCTTGTGCCAGCGGATCACCGACTGGGTGCTGCCCGGAGGCACTCAGCGGGACGGCGAGTCGGTCGCCGCGTGCGTACGGCGCGAGGTGCGCGAGGAGACCGGGCTCGCGGTCACCCCGGCCGGGGTGGCGTTCGTCCTCGAGACCGCCAACCCGCAGTACGGGCAGCAGATGGTGGAGATCGTCCTGCATGCGGTCGCCGACGACCCGGACGCCGAACCGCGCGGCACGGAGGACGGCCTGGTGCCCTCGTTCGTGCGGCTGGAACGCGTGTCGGCGCTGGGTCTCCGGCCTCCGATCGGAGGGTACCTGCGCGCGTTCCACCGCGGCGGCGCCCAGCGCACCGCTGCTTACCTCGGCAACGTCTGGCGGCCGGCGCCGTCCGAAGCGCGGCGGGCGCTGTGACCGCCGCCGTGCGCCTGGCGGGCCTCGCCGAGCGGGTCCGCGGGCACCTGCCGCCCGACCGGCTGCCGGCGCTGGACGACGCGATCGCCCGCGCGCTGGCGGGCCGGGTCCGGGTGCTGGTGCTCGGCGAAGCCAAACGCGGCAAGAGCACGCTGGTGAACGCCCTGTTCGCGCGGGAGCTGCTGCCCACCGGCGCGCTCCCGGTGACGTCGGTGGCGACCTCGGTGACTGTGGAGTCCACTGTGGACGCCGAAGTCCGTTACCGGAACGGGCGACGGCACCCGCTGCGCCTCGGCGACGTGGCGGAGCTGGTCAGCGAGCGCGGAAACCCGGGCAACGTCCGAAACGTCGACACCGTGCGGATCACGGCGCCGTCGCCGTACCTGCCCGCAGGCACCGAGGTGGTCGATTCGCCCGGCACCGGGTCGGTGCACCAGGCCAATACCGACGAGGCAGCCCGAGCGCGCGACAGCGTCGATCTCGCCGTGCTGGTGGTCTCGGCCGATCCTCCGGTGTCGCAGGCGGAACTGGCGCTGGCGGCCGACGTGACGGCGACCGCGGCGGCCCTTGCGGTGGTGGTCAACAAGATCGACCTCGTCCAGGCCGGCGACGTGGCGGAGATCGTCGCCTTCACCCGGCAAGCGGTCGCCGGACCGCTCGGCTCCGAGGTTCCGGTGCTGCCGATGTCGCTGCGCACGTCCGGCCCGGACGACCTGGTCGCCTGGCTGACCGAGCGAATCGCCCGCAGCGGGGAGACGGATGTCGTCGCCTCGACCGCGCGAGCATGGCGCCGAGAGTCCGCGGCCGTCCTCGACGGCCTCCGGATCGAACGCGAAATCCTCGGCCGGACCGCCGAGGACAGCACTCGCGCGGTGGAGGAGCTGCGGGCGATCATCGACCGCGCACGCAGCGCGGAAACCGCCGCGATCGACCATGTGCGCGGCGAAGCACGCCGTTCGCGCGCTCGCTTGGACGCTTCGCACGAACGCGCCGTCGCCGCCGCGACCGCCGCTGCGAGACAGCAGCTCGGCACCGAACTCCCCGCTGAGCCCGCGAGCCCCGAAGCGGCCGCCGACGTCGTCCGAGGGCAGCTGAGCGAGCGAGTCATCGAGTCGGGCACCGGATGGTTCCACCAAACCGGAGAGGAACTGGAGGCTGTCGCGCGCGACGCCGCACAGCAAGCGACCGCCGGATTGACGGCGGAACTGGTCCGGGCCCGCCACGCCGTCGCCGGCGTCCTGGAGCTCCGGCTGTCTGACGCACCGGTGCCGGACCCGCCCGTCCCGCCGCGGCTGCCGGGGCTGGAACTCGGGCCGGAAGTGGTGTGGCGCGAACTGGTCACGACCGCGCTCGCGCACCGGCTGCCTGCCTCGGTCCGGCGCAAGCGACTGCACCGCCACCTTTCGGCCTGGGCGGAGAACACGGTGCCCCGGCCCTTCGGCCGCGCGCGCTCGACGTTGCAGCACTGGTTGCGGGACGTGGTGCGCGAGGACGAACGGGCGCTGGCCGAGATCTGGCGGACCCAGCTCGCCGCGCTCGAAGCGGGTCTCGGCGAGGCGGGCCGCGGCCGCGGCAGCGCGCCCGGCGCGAAGCTCGCGGAATTGGACGGGCGAATTGCCTCGGTGCAGCAGGCGGTCCGCGAACTGGAGCTGGCGAGTTCCGGCTCCCCGGCCCAGGCGCGGTGACGGCCATGGTTTCCGGTGCCCGCTGGACTGGTGCGGAACTGCGATTGCTGGATTGGGTGCACGATCGGACCTCGCCGCCGGTCGTGTCAGTTGCCCGGGTCGTGACCGTGCTGGGGGAGACCCCGATGGTGTGGGCCGTCGTGGGCGCGTCCTGCTTGGCCCGGGCGGACCGCCGGGTGCCGCGGCTGCTCACTCTGGCGGCCGCGGTCCGGCGCGTCACCGCCGAGCTGGTCTCTCGCGAACGGCCGCCGGAGCGGCTGTGGCGCGATTCGTGGTCAGGGCCCAGTTTTCCGTCCCGGCACACCACTCTCGGCACCCTGGGACTGGCGTTGGCGGCCGCGAACGTCCTGCCCCGGCCCGCTGCCGTCACGGCGGCCGTCGGGCTCAGCCGGATCGTTCTCGGCGTGCACTGGCCCAGCGACATCCTCGGCGGCTGGCTCTTCGCCGCGGCGGCACTGGCGAGCACGCGGCGAGTGCGGGGGTGTTGCCGTGATCGGAGTTGACCTCTGCCATGCCTTCGTCGAATTCCCTGTCTTCGACGCGAAATCGCGGTCGCTGAAGAGACGCGTGCTCGGTTCGCCCGGCGGGAGGATCCAGACCGGCGCGAAGGTTCCGGTCGTCACCGCCTTGCGGGACCTCACAGCGTCTTTCGAGGAGGGCGACCGGGTCGGGCTGGTCGGGCACAACGGCGCGGGCAAGTCGACGCTGCTGCGCCTGCTGGCCGGCATCCACGAACCGACCCGCGGCTCCGCCCGGCGTTCCGGCCGGGTCGCGCCGGTGTTCGACCTCGGGCTGGGGATGGATCCGGAGACGTCCGGGCTGGAGAACATCGTGGTG
The DNA here is from genome assembly GCF_001651785.1 of Amycolatopsis sp. M39. NCBI lineage: Bacteria > Bacillati > Actinomycetota > Actinomycetes > Pseudonocardiales > Pseudonocardiaceae > Amycolatopsis > Amycolatopsis sp. M39. The sequence continues at coordinate 204,861 of NZ_LWSF01000018.1, read as the reverse complement.
CGCGGCATGTTCCTCGGCATGACCCGGCGGCAGATGCGCGCCCGCACGGACGAGATCGCCGAATTCACCGAACTCGGCGACTACCTGCGGATGCCGCTGCGCACCTACTCGGCCGGCATGCGGGTCCGGCTCGCGCTCGGCGTCGTCACGTCCATCGACCCGGAAATCCTGCTGCTGGACGAAGGAATCGGCGCGGTCGACGCGGACTTCCTCGAACGTGCGCGATCCCGCCTGCACGACCTCGTCAACCGCTGCGGGCTGCTGGTGTTCGCTTCGCACACCGAAGAGCTCCTGCTGGATCTCTGCGATTCGGCGCTGTGGCTGGAGTCCGGGCGCATCGTGCGGGCCGGCTCCGCCGCGGGCGTGGTGCGCGCTTACCGTCGGCGCTCAGTCGCCGAGGACGCCGAAGCCCAGCAAGCCGAAAAGCGCCGCGCCGGCCATGATCCGGTAGACGACGAACGAGGCGAACGAGTGCTTGGCGACGAATTTCAGCAGCCAGGCGATCGAAGCGCGGGCGACGGCGAACGACACGAGCGTGCCGACCGCGACCGGCAGCAGGTCGATCCCGCCGCCGACCGCGTCCTTCAGCTCGCAGAGTCCGGCTCCGGTCAGCGCGGGAACGGACAGGAAGAACGACAGCCGGGTCGCGGCGACCCGGTAGTGGTCCCGGACCAGCGCCGTCGAGATCGTTGCGCCGGAACGGGAAAACCCCGGGAACAGCGGCGCCAGGATCTGTGACGAGCCGCCGAGCATCGCGTCGGCGAACGACAGGTCGTCCTCGCCGCGCTTGAGCCGCCCCACGCGTTCCGCGCCCCAGATCAGCGAGCGGCCCGGCCACCACCCTCAGCGGGACGAGCGGTTTGGACAGCAGCCCCGCCGCGCCGATCGGCAGTGTCGTCAACACGGCCACCAGGCGAACTTGTAGCCGTGGCGCTGCCGCTGCCGGCGTGCACGAGGCCGCGGCCCCACGCGGCGGCGAAGCGGCGGATGCCGCGATAGAAGTAGACGAGCACCGCGGCGATCGCGGCGACCTGGATCACCGCGGTGAAGCCGACCGGTGACTGGCCGGCGACCGGGATGCCGAGCAAGCCTTCGGTGATCTTGAGGTGCCCCGGTGGAGGAGACCGGGAGGAACTCGGTCACGCCCTCCACGATGCCCAGGACGATCGCCTGGCCGATGTCGATGACGGCGCTCGGGTTCCTGAGACCGAGGGAGAATGACGAACGTTGACAGTAAATCGTCGACCGAGCACGACGCCACCGGTCACGGCGGCGAAGCCGGACAGGGCATGGCCGAAGGCGGCCAGGGCGTTGTGGCGCGAGAAGCCGTGGTGGGTCAGGGAACGGGTGGCGGGGCCGAAGACGCAGAAGGCGGTCACTGCCGCGGAGAGGCCGATGCCGCGGCAAGAGGACTGTCGCCGGAAAGACCGATCAGGGCCGCGCCCGCGAGCGTCCCGAGGGCGAAGCCGCCGATCACGCTGACGAACGCCGGATACCAGCGGGATCCGGCGCGTCCGGCGGCGTCGATCGTGGTGCGAAACCGAGGAGCATGACCAGGGTTGCCACGTGCGGTCTCCCTACCTGTGCGATCATCGCTCCAGGCAGGGACTGTTGGCGGCGGCAGCCGCGGTTCGGGTCCGGCGAGCCGGCGGATTCGAGCGTGCCAGTGCGCTGGCACGGAGCCTACTGCGTGGCGGCGGGAGGGCGAGCCGACGGCTCGAACTGGTACTCGCGAGCGTGGTGGACGGACAGGGCTCCGGCGCAGGTCGGGCACGCCAGCTGCCGGGTTTCGGTGGCCGACAGGTCCGCGGAACTGAATCCGGTGACATGGCGGGTCAGGTGGCGGCCGACGCGGACGCAGTCGCGGCATACGGCGGCACCGCAGCTGGTGCAGATTCCGACGGCGGGACGGGTCTGGCCTTCGAGGACGCAGTCGAGGCAGTGCATGGTGTTCCTTTCGTATCAGGTGAGGACGAGCACGAGGGCGAGTACGGCGACGAACGCGATGAGCAGGTAGCTGACGTAGGCGTCGAGCCGTCCGTTCTGCAGGCGCTTCGCGGCGCGGACGGCGGTTCGCAAGGGGCGCTGCAGCGGGCGGTAGAGGAAGCGTTCGACGGCTTCGACGACGTCGGAGGTGTACCCGAGGTGGGCGCCGGAGGCATCGGGCCGTGGGTCGTCGTCGCGGCCGCCGCTCCGGCGTTCGACGGTGCGCAGTTCGGCGCGGGTGAGCAGCACGTTGGCCAGGACTTTGCGAGTCGGGTTGGCGAAGGCGAACGGCTTGTACTGGTTTTCGCCTTCGACGCCGCCGGTCGCGGAGCGCCAGGCGGGCACCCGGCGGACGGCGAACACCCGGCGGCGGCCGAAGAACAGGCACAGCAGCCCCGCCGCGGCGAACAACGCGGGGAGAACGATCGTGAGCCAGGACGGGGACAGTGCCGAGAACCCGGGAAACACCGGCTGAAGCACCCAGGATTCCTTCAGAGCCCCTCGGGTGACTGTCGCGGGGACGGCCGGCGACAGCCCGGCTGCGATCAGTTCGACTTGCAGCGGTGCGACAGTCGCCGCGCCTGTGCAGCCGAGGCTGAGCAGCACGATGCCGAGCGCGCCGAGCGGTCCGCTGCCGCGGGCGTGGGTTTCGTCGCGGGGGCCGCGCGGGCCGAGAACGGTGAGCCCGACGATGCGGACGAACGCCACCGCGGCGAACCCGGCGGTGAGCGCGACCAGCGCGCCGGTGACGGCCAGCGGAAGGGTGTAGCCGAGCGCACCGAGACGGAATTGCTGCATAAGAGCTTCGAGCAGGAACCATTCGGAGACGAATCCGGCGGTCAGCGGAAGGCCGGCGAGGGTGAGCGCGCCGAGGGCGAGCCCGGTGCCGGAGAACCTCAGCCGGTGCCCGACACCGCGCAGCTCGTCCAGCTCCGTGGTGCCGGTGGCGTCCTCGATGCCCGCGGTGGCGACGAACAGCAGGGATTTCGCGAGTGCGTGCGCGATCGTCTGCAAGGTGGCGGCGAGGAGACCGACTGCGATCAGCGGGGGTTTCCCCGTCGTCGCGCCGATCATCGCGACGGCGTAGCCGACGCTGATGAGCCCGGCGTTCTCGACGCTGGAGTAGGCGACGACCTCGGCGAGATCGGTCTGCACGGTGGCGTGCGCGATGCCCAGCAGCGCGGTCGCGCCGCCCAGGAGCAGGACGACGACGGCGAGCCACGGCGGAGGCTGGTGCAGGAGCGCCAGGGTGCGCCAGAGGCCGTAGAAGCCGACGTTGACCGCGACCCCGGCCATGACCGCGCGCAGCGGGCCGGGAGCGGCGCGGTACCCGCGCGGCATCCACACGTGCACCGGCACCAGGCCGATCTTGACCGCGAAGCCGAGCACCAGCAGGGAGTAGGCCGCGTCGCGGACCGCGGTGTGCGGGAGCGCGGCGAAGCCGGGCAAGGAGAAGCTGCCGGTCTGCCCGGCCAGCAGCAGCATGCCGACGAGCAGGGAAGCGCCGCTGGCCTTGCCGAGCACGACGGTGACGATCGCCGGGGTGGCGGTGGAGCCGCGGCGGTGCGCGGTGATCAAGTAGAAGGCGACGGTCAGGCACTCCCAGGCGAACAGGAACACGAACACGTGGTCCGCGGTGAGCACGACGGCGACCGAGAGCAGCGTCAACGCATACGCGCAGCCGAGTCCCCGCGCACGGACCCGGTGCGGCCGCACCGCCCACGCGGCGCAGGCCAGCGACACCGGGACCGCCACCGCGAAACTGATCACCAGGAACAGCGCCGACAGCCGGTCCACGGTGAGGTCAGCTGAGCCGAAGCCGAGAAACGCGTCCAGGCTGAGCCGGATCGGCGTTCCGGCGACACCGGCGGAGCCGACGACGGTCAGCAGCACCGAAGCCGCCGCGCCGAGCAGGTAGGGGAGCGGCCGGGCCCAGGCCCGGCCGACGCCGAACACGAGGTCCGCGAGCAGGCCGAGGCCGAGCAGGACTAGGGCGGCGATCAGCACGGCGGTCATCGCGTCCGCTCCGGTACGGGAATGCGGCCGGTGGCCAGCAGGATCGCGTGCAGCAGCCGGAACGGGCTCGGCGGCGAGCCGGGCACCCACACGTCGACCGGCAGCAGGTCGCCGAGACCGCCCGCGGTGGCGTAGGACGGCGACACCAGGCCGCCGCTGATCGCGTCGGTGCCCGCGGCGATCACCACCAGCGGACGGGGCATCGCCTCGAGCGTGCGGGCAAGCGGCGCGGCCATGCCGTGCGCGCCGGCCCCGGTGACCAGCAGGACGTCGGCGTGGCGCGGGCTGGCGGTGAAGAAGATCCCCAGCCGGTGCACGTCGTAGACCGGGTTGAGCAGCGCCTGGACCTCCCACTCGTCGGAGCCGTCGGAGCCGGCGTCCACGTGTCTGATGTGGACTGACCGGCGCAACGCCGTGGTGCGGCGCGAAAGCGCGGTGCAGACCCGATCCAGATCCGCGTCGGTTTCGGGAAGCTCGGGCACGACGAGACCGTCCCGGGTGAGCCAGGCGGTGTCGATGCCCCGCTGCCAGCCGAACACCTCCGGCCGGGCGGCGACACAGTCGCCGCAGCCGATGCAGCGGCCCTGGTCGAGCCGCACCCGGCCGTGCCAGGGGCGGATGGCGCCGGTCGGGCACAGGTCGTCGAGTCCTGGTTCCCACCGGGCGGCAGGGGAGGGGCGGGCGACCGTGCGGACGTCGTCGGCGTCGGGCCGCCGGGGGTACCGCGTGGTGACGATCCCGTCGCGCAGACCGCGGAAGACCCAGGGCATCTACATCACCACCCCGGCGATCGAGAGGCCGAAACTGGCCTCGATGAACGGGAAATCGGTCAGCACGTCGCCGCGGAACGCGCGCGAGAAGACGGCGAGATTGTGGAAGGACGCCGAGCGGGGAGCGCAGCGCCGGACCAGGCCGCCGGCCCCGACGTCGAGGAAGTACAGGACTTCGCCCTGCGGTGCCTCGGCCCAGCCGACGGCCTGTCCGGCGACCGGCTCGACGGGGACGCTGAGCACGTCGTCGTCGCTGAGCAGGTCGGCGATTTGGCCGAGCAGGTCGAAGGACTCGGCGACCTCGTCCCAGCGGACGCGCAGCCGGGCCATCACGTCCCCGTCGCGGTGTTCGGGCGCCCGGCGGCGGGTCAGTTTCGGGTAGGCGTCGTACGGACGCTGCCAGCGCGCGTCGTCTTCGGTTCCGCTGGCGCGCCCGACCGGGCCGAGCAGCCCGTGTTCGAGGGCGAAGGCCTCGTCGAGCGGGCCGGTTCCGCGCAACCGGTCGAGGAACGACGCCGTCTGCATCAAGGCGGCCGCGTCCGCTTCGACGTCTCGGCGCAGCTTGTCCGCTGTGGACCGCAGGGCGTCGCGGCCGAGCAGCGGCAGGGCGCGGATCCCGCCGGGGATCGCGACCCCGCGCCCGAACCGGCTGCCGCACAACGCGGAAACCAAGCGCAGCACGCGTTCCTTGTGCCAGCCGAAACGGGCGACCGCGACCGCGAGACCGGCCGCGTCGGCGAGTTTCATGGCGACGTCGAGGTGGTTGGCGATGCGCTCCAGCTCCGCGTGCAGCACGCGCACGAGCTGTGCTGCCAGCGGCGGCTGCGCGCCGGCCAGCTCTTCGACGGCGTGGCAGAACGCGAGCGCGTGCGCCACCGACGCGATCCCCTCGACGCGTTCGGCCAGCAGCACCGCGTGCTCCGGGGACATGCCTTCGAACCGCACTTCCAGACCGCGGTGCTTGAAGTGCGGGCGGACGTTCACGTGCGGGATGTCCTCGCCCGGCGTCTCGACCACGTACTCGACCGACTCGAACACCCCGGAGCGGACCGGGCCGTGCGGGAAGCTGAACAGTCCGGTGCCGGCGACGTGGCTGGGCAGCGCCCGCTCGTCCGGCTCCACGTGCGCCGGGTGGAACGCCGCGCCGGGGCTGGGCAGCGGTTCGTTGTCCTCGGCGTGCGGAAGCACCAGCGGGTCGAGCCGCGGGTGTCCTAGCGGGAGCACGCCGTAGAGGTCGTGCAGCTTCCGCTCGTACCAGAAGGCCGCCGGGATTCCCGGCGTGAGCGCCGGATATCGGTCGCATCCCGGCGGCAGCGCCAGGTCCGCCACGTCGACGCCGCCGGGGCGGGCGAGCAGCACGTGCAGGGTCAGGCCCTCGGTGAGGTCGCCGTCGCCGGCCAGCGCGGCGAACCGCGCGCCGTCGCCGATGCGGGCGAGGATGTCTTCGGCGGTCATGCCCCGCCTCCCAGCTCCGCGACCCCGCGGGCGAGCAGATCGGCGAAGTCCGCGGGCGGGTGCACGCCCAGGACCAGCAGTACGAGCAGCCCGGCCACCATCGGCGCGACCATCCACGCGCTCGGCTCGCCCCGGGCCGGCAGGTCGCCGCCGCCGCGGACGAACAGCATTCGCGTGGTCGCCACCGACAGGCCCAGGAACGCGAGCGTGACCAGGCCGACCAGCACGACCGTGATCGTGTCGTGCGCGCTCGCGAGCCCGCCGGCGATGATCTGGAACTCGCTGCGGAACAAGCCGAACGGCGGCATCGCCGACAGGGCCAGTATCGCGGACAGGAACAGCGGGGCCGTCCACGGCAGAGTGTCCAAACAGGACCGGATGACCGCGGTGTCCTTCGTGCGGTACTTCCGGACCAGGACGCCGGCGCCGAAGAACGCGTTGCCCTTCGCCGCGGCGTGCGCGATCACGTGCAGCAGCACCCCGGCCAGCGCGAGCGGCGCGCCGAGTCCGACCCCGATGGCGAGAATGCCCATGTGCTCCACGCTCGAATACGCCAGCAGCCGCTTGAGATCCCGCTGTTCGAGCAGGTACAACGCGGCCAGCAGGAGCGTCAGCACGCCGAACACCAGCAGCACGGTTCGCGGGAAACCGGAGCCGAGAGTGCGCGCCGCGACCTGGTAGTAGCGCAGCACGGCGTAGAAACTCACCGCGAGCAGCGAACCGGACAGCATCGCCGACACCGGCGTGGGCGCTTCGGAATGCGCGTCCGGCAGCCAGGTGTGGACCGGGAACAGCCCGACCTTGGTGCCGAACCCGACCACGGCGAGCACGAACGCGAGCTGCACCGCGGTGTGCGGCAACGCTGTCCCGGCGGTGAGCAGGGGAGCGAACGCGACGTCGTAGGACGAGCCCAGCACGGTGGAACCGGCGTAGTACATGACGATCGTGGCCAGCAGCCCGATGCCGAGCCCGGCCGAGGCGAGCAGGACGTACTTCCAGGCCGCTTCGGCGGCGTTGTCGGTGTCGTCGAGCGCGACCAGCAGCGCGGAGACGACGGTGGTGATCTCCACCGCGATCCACAGCAGCGCCAGGCCGTCCATCAGGGGCGCGCACATCATGGACCAGGCGAACAGGTTGAGGCCGAGGTGGAATCTCCGGGCGTAGCGGGAGAATCCGGGGTGGCGGCGTTCCGCGCCGAGATACCCGATCGAGTAAGTCGCGGTGGCGGCGTAGAGGAACGTGGTGCCGAGCAGGAACACGACCGAGATCGCGTCGGCGCGGAGGATCCCGAACTGCACCGGGCCGTGCGCGGCCGCCGGGACGAGCGCGACGGCCAGACCGAGGCTGCTCAAGGCGGTGACCAGGCTGAGCGTCTCGCTCACCCGGGCGCGTCCCGCCAGCGCGGCGAGCGCCGGCGCCAGCGGCAGCGTCGTCAGGAGGATCAGCACGACCGGCATCGCGTCACCCCCGCAGCCGGGTGAGGTGTTGCGTGGAAAGGGATTCCGAGCGCCGGTGGTGGACCTGCATCAGCACGCCGAACACGACGACGGCGACCAGCAGGTCGAACAGGAACGCCACTTCGAGGATCAGCGGCATCCCGGCGGCGACCACGAGACTGGCCAGGGACACGCCGTTCTCCAGAGAGAAGAACCCGATCGCCTGCGATACGACGTCGCGGCGCACGATCATCAGGACGAACGCCACCAGGATCACCGCCACGGAGAGGGCGAGCGCGGTTTCCGGCAGCGCCGGGCTGGTCACGTGGAAGCGGCCGGTCGCGAAGAACCCGAACGCCGCGACCGCGACCGCGAGCAGCACCTCGCTGGCGACGCCGAGCGCGCCGCTGCCGGCGATCTCCGTGCCGGCGGTGCGCAGCATCCGCAGCACCAGCCACGGCACGACGATCACCTTGAGCGCCAACGACAATCCGGCCAGCACGTACAGTTCGGGCACGTCCCGGGCTACCGCGACGACCACCGCGAGCACGGACACCAGCAGCGACTGCGCGGCGTACACCCGGACTTGAGCGCGCAGCAGCGCGGTGCGCAGCATGGCGAATTCGGTGAGCAGCACCACGACCGCCAGGCCGTTCGCGATGCCGGCGTAGATCCCGGGCGGCGCCACGGCGGCCGGGTCCGCAGCGAGCACGTCCATCAGCCGCCTCCGAAGTAGAGGGTGAACACGGCCAGCACCGCGAGCAGGAACGCGGCGGCGACGAATTCGGTGATCTTGAACAGCCGCAGTTTCGCGAACGAGTTGTCGATGACGGCGATGACGACGCCGAGCACGACGCATTTGCCCAGCAGCGCCGCGAGCGCGAGCGCGACTGCTCCGGCGCCGGCGGAGGAGGCGAGCCCCCACGGCGCGATGAAGACGTTGATCAGGATGACGAACAGGATCAGCTGCTTCATCGCCGAACCCCACCGCAGCATCGCGAAGTACGGCCCGGAATGCTCGAAGGGCCGGGCCTCCTCGATCATGCCGAATTCGTTGGTGCCGGTGTGCGTCTCGACCGGGATCCGCCCGGTTTCGGCGAGGATCACCAGAAACAACGCCGCCGCGGCGAGCAGGTGCGCAGGACGCACGATCTGCTCGGCCGAGGAGCGGACGGTCTCGGCGAGCGCGTAGGGCAGGTCGGTCCCGGTCACCAGCGCGACGGTGAAGACTACGAACAGCACTACCGGTTCAGTGATCGCGCTGAACGTCTTCGCCCGGCTCGCGCCGAGCTGGGCGTACGGCGCACCGGTCTCGGCGGCGGCCACCGCGACGGCGAAACTGGCCAGGGACAGGATGAATCCGCCGCCGAGGATGTCGCCGAGGTATCCGAGCGGGAGCGGAAATGTGGTGAGCACCGGGATCAGCAGCGGCACGGTGAGGTAGCAGGCCATCGCGCCCAGCGGCGCCGCCAGGAATACCCAGCTGGCTCCGTGCGGCGCGAGGGTTTCCTTGCGGAAGAGCTTGCCCAGGTCGTAGTAGGGCTGCAGCACGCGGGTGCCGCGCCTGCCCTGCAGCCGCGATTCCACGCGCGCGATCACCCCGGACACCCCGGGAGCGGCGACCAGCACGGTCAGCACCTGGGCGAATTGGATCGACGGCGCGTTCACGACGGTTCCCCGTGCCGGGCGGCGAGCCGATGATCGGGGATCGCGGAATCCTCGTCCACTCGGACCTCCTCTACCGGCCTGCCAGCGTGCGAACACGAAGGTGGTGCGGTAGAGGCCATCAGCGGAGTGCTCCGCGGTTGAGGCGAGCCCCATCGCCTGTGTGCCCAGTGTGACCACCGGGACGTCGCCGCGCAAGTCCGAGCCCGACCCGGACGGGTCCTTGACCTCCGCGACCGGCGGCGATGTACTGGACCCGGCGATGGATCCCGCCGGGGCCGCCCGCGGCCCGAACCGCCTTCGCGGGGCTGATGGTTCCTGGCCGACGCGTGCTGCCGGACCAGGAGGATCGCTGTGAAGGTCGCCAAGAGGGCGTTGCGCCTCTCCATTTTCCTCGGCGAGGGCGACAACTGGCGCCACCGGCCGACGTACGTCGAGATCGTGCGTCGTGCGCACAAAGCGGGGCTGGCCGGAGCGAGCGTGCTGCGCGGCATCGAGGGCTACGGCGCGAGTTCGCACATCCACGCCCAGCACGTGTTCCTGCTGAGAGAGCACCTGCCGTTGCTGGTGGTCATCGTGGACTCGGAGGAGAAGATCCGGGCGTTCCTCGACCGATTGGACGACCTCGAGATCAGCGGGCTGGTCGTAGTCGACGAGATCGAGNGAGATCGAGTCGATCCGCTACGTCGCATCAGAGCCGAAGCGCACGCACTGGTGGTCGTCGATGTGAACCCGGGCGTCCGCTGCCCGGCCCGCTGCACACGATCAGCGCGTCGGCTACGCTGAAGCAGCGGCGGTGGGGCTCGCCGCTTCGGGTCTCGCCCGGAAGAACCGCGGCCGCCACGGCCGCCAACGGTCCCTGCTTGGCCGGTTTTCGCGTTCAGGACAAGCAGGAGGCGCGGGTGCGCGACGAGACCGAGGCGATCGATCCGGATGTGGATCTCCGGGTCGTTTCCCAGCGGCGGGAACTGCTCCGGACCCACGGCGCGGTGCTCGCGGTCGTCGCGCTGGCCCGGTTCGGCCTCTCCGCGATGTTTCCCGCCGGGCCCGGCCGGTTTCCGTGGGCGACGTTCGTGACGAACGTGTCCGGTTGCTTTCTCATCGGCGTGCTGATGGTCCTGATCACCGAGGCGTGGACGGCGCACCGCTTGGCACGGCCGTTCCTCGGAGTCGGCGTGCTCGGCGGATTCACCACTTTTTCGGCTTATGCGGTCGAATCGCGGGAACTGCTGCGGCCGGGCACCGCGGTGCTCGCGGTCGGATACCTGGCGGGAACCCTGATCTGCGCGATGCTGGCCGTGCTCGCCGCGGTCTGGCTGACCAGGACAGTGACCGGCGTGGCACACCGCATCGAGGAGAGGGCCTGATCATGCAGCTCACCGGCTACGCCCTGCGCATGTCGATCTTCATCGGCGAGGACGACGTCTGGCACCACCAGCCGCTGCACCGCGAAATCGTCCGGCGCGCCCGGGACGCCGGGCTGGCCGGCGCGACGGTGCTGCGCGGCTGCGAGGGCTACGGCATCCACGCGATGATCCACACCACGCGCTTGCTCAGCATGTCCGAGGACCTGCCGGTCCTGATCCTGATCGTCGACCGGGAGGACAAGATCCGCGCCTTCCTGCCCGAACTGGACGAGCTGATCGGCGAAGGCGCCGTGCTGCTGGACGAGGTCGAAGTGATGACCGCGCACCGAACCCCCCGACCGTGACCGCACTGGAGAACTCCCCCGATGCAGCTGGACGCGATTGTCGAAATCCCGATGGGATCGCGGAACAAATACGAAATGGACCACGCACTGGGCCGGATCCGGCTGGACCGCACCCTGTTCACCGCCACCCAGTACCCGGCCGACTACGGTTACTTCCCGGACACGCTGGCCGAGGACGGCGACCCGCTGGACGCGCTCGTCCTGGTCGCGCACCCGACGTTCCCCGGCTGCCGGATCCCGGTGCGGCCGGTCGCGGTGTTCTGGATGCGCGACGAGCACGGTCCGGACGCGAAGGTGCTGTGCGTGCCGGCCGGGGATCCGCGGCAGGACCACCTGCGGGAACTGGCCGATCTGCCCGCGCATCTGCTGAGCGAGGTCGGCCATTTCTTCGACGTGTACAAGGATCTCGAACCGGGGAAGTCCACCGAGGTGCGCGGCTGGCAAGGCCGGGCCGAAGCCGAGCAGGTCGTGCGCGAGGCGGCTGATCGCTTCGGCGGGCATTGAGCTGGCACGGCTTCGCCTCTTCGCGGCACCTGTCCGAGCCGCTGCCGGTTCCTCGCGCACCTGGGCCGGTTCTCGGGGCTGCCGGTGCCCGTTCGGGGCACCGGCAGCCGTCGTTCATTCCGGCGGGGAACCGGCTTCGTGCTTCAGCCGCGAGGAGCGGGTCGCCACACGTTTCCCAGATATGCGGCGGTACGGCGGCCGCCTCCGGCGTGGAACGCGCGGATGTGCCCGGCGATCGGAGGTCGGATGCCGAGCCCGGCCAAGGCGTCGAGCGGCACGAATTCCGGATGCAGCCCCGCTTCGCGGCAGACCGGTTCCGCGACGCCTCCGCTTTCCTCCTCGGCGGACAGCACGATTTCCATCAGGTGATGCCCGGCGGCGGCGTTGGTGGCGTCCAGCACGAACGCGACGCTGACCGGATGCACCGCCAGCCCGGTTTCCTCCCGGATTTCCCGCCGCACGCAGGCTCCGACCGATTCGCCGTGCTGCGGCGTCCCGCCGGGCAGGACCCAGTCCTCGCTGCGGCGGCACAGCAGCACCGCGCCGCGGCGCAGGACGAGCGCCGAGCAGCGCAAGCTGATCGTGTCCTGATCGTCCACTCGGTACCTTCCTTCGCCCGTCCGGGACCGGGGCTTCGCGCTGGTCAGAAATCATGGTCGGCGAGAGTCGTGCCGCCGCGCCGGTTGCCGTGGCCGTCGGTCGCGGTCAAGGCGGGCACCATCTCGGTGGTGACGAGTCCGTGGTCCCGGGTCAGCTCGTCGACGATGTCGAAGGACGCGGCGATGTTGCCCGGCCGGTCGATGACGACGGTGACGGTCGGGACGTGCCGGCTCAGCTGCAGCATCCGGTCGCCGTGCGGGCGGTGGTCGCCGTGGAAGCCCCACATGCCCCGCAGCACGGTCGCGCCTCGTGCGGTGCCGGAGCGGCGAAGCCGCTGCACGAGAGCGCGGTGGATCGGCATTCCTTCGTGCAGGGCGGATTCCGACGAATAGACCGTCAGCTTCTGCCACAGCTGCAGGCCGCGTTCGTCGGTTTCGGGCAGGGCGTGCGGCCGTTCGAACAGCCGGCCGTCGCGTTTGCAGATCCGGACCCGTTCGAGGGTGAGCAGCGGGCGCTCCAGGAGGCCGCCGAGTTCGGGCAGGACGCGCGAGATCCGCTCGCCGTCGCCTACCGTCATGATCATCATGGGCACGTCGGCGTTGCGGCCGAAGAACCGCGCCCGCTGCCGCTGTCGGTGTACGGTGCCGTCGACCCCGAGCAGCACGGTCGCCCCGGCGATCCCGCGCCGGTGCAGGAGACGGCAGACCGCCTGATAGGCGGGCATCCGGAAGACGCGTTCCTGGCGTCCGATGTAGATGGTCAGCTTGGTGCCCTCGTGCAGCTGCTCAGGGAGAATCTCGGGGCCGACGTCGTGCTGGAGCATGCGGGCGCGCTCCAGCACGGTCAGCCCGGCCGGGTGCATTCCGGTGATGTCGTCGAGCAGTGCTTCGATCCGGCTGCGGGTGTCGACCGCGATCGTCGCGACGGGCAGGTCTTCGGACAGGGTGAGCGACTGGTCGGTGCGCAAGTGGTGCTTGAGCCCGAATCCCGCGGCGCCGCGCACCATGATGCTGGCAGCGACCTCGTGCGCGCCGTACACGTCCATCACCGCGTCCGCGTAGAACCGGCCGCCGACGCGGCTCCGTTCGCCGAAATAGCTGGTCAGTTTCAAGCAGTCTTCGTTCACCACGCACTTCCGATCCATCGGCCCAGCGCTGCTCCCGCGATGCCGAACACCAGGCTGAGCACGATGTTCGCGAACGCGACGGCGTACTGGCGTTCCTCGCTGACCCGGTGCGTTTCGAGCATCCATGTCGAGAACGTCGTGTACGAGCCGACCGCGGCGGTTCCGGCGAGGAGCGCGGCGTCGGGACCGAGCCCCGCTCCGGCGACGATCCCCAGCAGCACCGAACCGGAGATGTTCACCGCGAGCGTCCCGAACGGGAACGTTTTCCCGGCCCGGCCGGCGACGAAACCGTCGACCAGGAACCGCAGCACCGAACCGGTGCCGCCGATCAGCAGGACCCCCGCCCACACCAACGCGTTCATCCGCGCACCCGCACTCGCCGCACCAGCGCCGTGGCGACGTAGATCGACGCCAAGCCGCCGCCGACGCTGGCCGCGGTGTAGGCGACGGCGAGACCGTAGGCCCCGTGATCGATCATGCGGAGGATTTCCACCTGCATGGTGGAAAACGTGGTGAGCCCGCCGCAGAGACCGGTCCCCAGCAACGGCCGCCGGTAGCTGGACAACGGGAGCCGCTCCTGCAAGCGGGTGACGAAGTAGCCGAGCAGGAAGCTGCCGGCGATGTTGACCGCGTACGTGGCCCACGGCCATTCGTCCGGACCGGCGGCGAGGACGGTGCCGAGAAACGCGCGCGCTCCGGTCCCGATCGCGCCTCCGGCGAAGATCGCGGCGAGTTCACGCCGATCGCGAGCCATGGTCCGCCGCGACCTCCTTCCGGTTCTTCCCCGGGTTCATCGGGCAGTATCGGACAGCGGCGCGTGCTGTGCACCGTAGGGGAGTCCCGGGTCGCCGGTTTCGATGTCCATCAGCCGGTTGTACTTGGCGACGCGTTCGCCGCGGGCGGGCGCGCCCGCCTTGATCTGACCCGCTCCGGTGCCGACGGCGAGGTCGGCGATGAAGTCGTCGGCGGTTTCACCCGATCGGTGTGAAATCATCCAGGTGTAGCCGTGGTCGCGGCATGCCTGCACCGCGGCGAGCGTTTCGGTGACGGTACCGACCTGGTCGGGTTTGATCAGTGCGGCGTTGGCGATTCCGCGGGCGGCGGCGCGGCGGATCAGCTTGGCATTGGTGACGAAGTTGTCGTCGCCGACCAGCTGGACGCGGTCGCCGAGGCGATCGGTCAGTTCGCGCCAGCCGGCGTCGTCGTCTTCGGCCATGCCGTCTTCGATGCTCCACACCGGAAAACTGCCGACGATTTCGCCGTAGCGCTCGACGAGTTCGGAGGAGCTGAGCCGCTCGCCGCCGACCTGGTAAGAACCGTCCTCGCTCCGGAACTGGGACGCGGCCGGGTCAAGTGCGATGGCGATTCCGTTGTCGCCCAGTGGGTATCCGGCGTTTCCGATGGCCTGGACCAGCAGCTTGAGCGCCTCTTCCGGGTGCGTGAGCTGGGGCGCGAAACCGCCCTCGTCGCCGAGCCCGACACTGTGGCCCGCTGCGGCGAGGAGAGCACGAAGACACCGGTAGACCTCGGCCCCGGCCCGGACTGCTTCGACGATCGAAGGCGCGCCGAGCGGTGCCACCATGAACTCCTGGAAGTCCAGCGTGGTGTGCGCGTGCGCACCGCCGTTGAGCACGTTGAAGTGCGGGACCGGCAGGCGCGCGGCGCGGCCGGGAAGACGCAGCGCGGCCCACAACGGCCGATCGTCCCGCTGCGCGAACAGCCTGCTGACGGCCATGGACACGCCGAGAATCGCATTCGCGCCCAGCCGGTACCGGCCGATGCTGGCGTCCAGGTCGATCATGGCTTCGTCGAGATCGGCGAGGCTGGGCCACGGCCGGCTGAGCGCCAGGTCCCGCAGTTCGCCGGCGACGGAACCGACCGCGCGCCGTACTCCCGCGCCGCCGTAGCGGTCCGGATCGTCGTCGCGCAGCTCATGCGCCTCGTTGCGACCGGTCGACGCGCCGGAAGGCACCGCCGCCCAGGCGCGGTGTTTCCCGGCGCTCGCGGTCACCCTCAGCGTGGGGCGGCCCCGGGAATCGAGGATTTCCCGGGCGTCGAGGTCCGCGATTTCGAGTGCGGGCACATGTCCTCCTGGCACAGTTCTCCGTTGCCAGGGACCGTCAGCGGGATTTCCGCGGTTGAAGGCGAGCCCCATCGCCGGTGCCGATTGTGCCATGCCCGGCCGTGCGGTGCCGGTCCGGTGGCCGGTCTCGTGGCCGGTCTCACTGCCGCCGGTCCCGCCTGCCCGGCCAGCCGTGCTGGCGCACGTACCAGCCGGTCATTCCCGGCACGAGCGCGGTCAGCAGCGCACCCGCGCCGATCACCAGGGGATCCGCGTGCTGGATCCCGACGCAGGTGATCACCAGCCCGGTGGCGAGCAGCGCCAGCATGCCGCCCGCGGTCCACAGGAGACTGCCGATCCCGGGCGGGCGCGCTTCGGCGAACCGGTGCGCCAGGGCGGGGTTCTCTTCGGTGAGGAAGCGTTCGATCTCGTCGAGTTTGCGTTGCTCGTCGTCGGGCAGCGCCATGGGGCCTCCGCATGCCTTGGTCTGTCGTGGCGGATCGACCCGACGCGGCGGTTTCGCCGGCAGCGCGGGAGAAAGCACCGGGCACTCCCGCCTGTTCCGGAACGGGCACGACCGCATCAGGCAGGGACCGTTGGCGACCGAGGTCGCGGTTCTGGTCCGGCGGGCCCCACCGCCGGGCGCGAGCGCTGGTGGGAGAGTAATGCATCCGCGCCGGGCCTCGCCCCTGGTTCCGGCTCGGGCGGGTCCGGTTCCTCGCGAGCCTGCGAACGAGAACCCGGTACAGGCGCGGCGATGCCGTCGCGGGCCAGCGGGAACGAGCGGATCGGACGGGACCCGGATCTCCCCGGCTCTCCCGGCGCGGGGCAGGCCCGCCGCTGCTCAGGGAGCCCTGGCGAGCACCCGGGGCAGGACGACGGCGAGGACCGCGCCGAGCATCAGGAAGAACCCGGCGGCGACCATCGCCTGCCGGCCGGCTTCGCGGCGCGCGGGACGCCGGTCGTCCGGAAAATGCCGGGCGAGCTCGGCGAGAAGGACGACGTAGGCGCAGAGACCCGCCGCGAGTGCGGCAGCCCCGCCGAGAACGAGGATGGTCCATCCCATGGCGATCGCCTCCCGGACGGCCCCGGGCCGTCGGCAAGGGACCATCGGCGGCGCGCGGCCGCGGTTCGGTGGCGGGTCCCTCCGCCCATCGCGCTTTCACGATGCCGCGGCCGCCGATGGCGGGGAATCGGTTCTGCCGCAAGGCCGTCCGACGCTGCCGCACGCTAGGATCGGCGGCGACGGTGATGATGCCCGCCGAAACCGCGCCCTTCCCGCGCTGATGGCGTCTGCTTCCTGCGAGTGACGAGGGAACAGTCGCGATGACGCTCATGCTCAGCTACGCGGTCCGCACCGACCGCGGTCTGGTCCGCACCGGCAACGAAGACGCCGTGTATGCGGGCAGGCGCCTGCTCGCGGTCGCCGACGGGGTCGGCGGGCACACCTCCGGCGAGATCGCCAGCACTGCCGTGATCGCGGCACTGGCCGCTCTCGACCACGCCGACCCCGGCCGGGACCCGCTCGGTGCGCTGACCGGGGCGGTGGAAACCGGGAACGCCGCCATCCGCGATCTCGTCGCCCGGGATCGGAGCCTGGCCGGCATGGGCACCACGCTGACGGCGGTGCTGTTCGCCGGCGATCGGCTGGCCGTGGTCAACATCGGCGACTCCCGGACCTATCTCGTGCGGGAGGGGAACTGCACCCAGCTCACCCACGACGACAGCCTGGTGCAGCAGTTCGTCGACGCCGGGCGGATCACCGCCGAACAAGCCCGGCACCACCCTCGGCGGTCGATCATCCTGCGCGCGCTGACCGGGGGCCTCGGCGAGCACCCCTCCGCGAGCCTCCGGGAGGCCAGGGCGGGGGACCGCTATCTGCTCTGTTCGGACGGCCTCTCGGATGTGGTCGACGACGGCACGATCGCCGAGACCCTGCGGGCGCCCGACCTCGAAGCCTGCGCCGACCGGCTGGTCGAACTCGCTCTCGACGGCGGTGGGCCGGACAACGTGACGGTCGTCGTCGCCGACGTGCGGCGCGCGGACCGCGCCGCGCCGATCGTCCGCGAACTCGGCAACGAAGCCGGTGTCCCGGCCACGCGGCCGTTGAACGGCCTTGGCCGCCGGCGCTGGCGCACCGCTTGACGTTGCGGGCGAAGCGAGATGCGCCCGAGCTCAGTCTCACTGACTGGTCACCGGTTTGCTTCAGAAGCTAACGATGGTTAGTTCTGGCTGACCACGGTCCGGGCAGAGCGAACGGAGCCAGCCGGTGGAGAACAGTCGCGCGCGATCCAGGCGGGGGCCGGGCTTTCTCCCGGAAATTGCCGACGAGCCTGGCCAGGACGACCAGGCGCGGCCCACCGCGCCGGGCGGACGCGGCGCGCGGCGCGCTCCTTCCTCATGGCAGTTCGTGCTCGCCTTCGGCATCGTGAGCATGCTGGTCGACTTCGTCTACGAGGGCGGCCGTTCCGTCGTCGGCCCGCTGCTGGCCCACTTAGGCGCCTCCGGGGCCGTGGTCGGTCTCGTCACCGGCGCTGGCGAAGCGGCCGCACTGGCGCTCCGGCTGGTGTCCGGCCCGCTGGCCGACCGCACCCGCGGGTTCTGGTCCTGGACGATCGCCGGATACGCGGTGACGGTCGCGGCGGTCCCGCTGCTCGGGCTGACCGGCGTGCTTGGGGCGGCAGGCGCCCTGGTGATCGCCGAGCGGGTCGGAAAAGCGGTGCGTTCCCCGGCCAAAGACACTCTGCTGTCGCACGCGACGGCCGACATCGGGAGGGGACGCGGCTTCGCCGTGCACGAGGCGATGGATCAGGTCGGCGCGATCCTCGGTCCGCTCGCGGTGGCCGGGGTCCTCGCGGTCACGGACGACGGCTACGGTCCCGCGCTCGGAATGCTCGCTGTCCCGGGCGTGCTCGCTTTGTTCCTCCTGCTGCGGCTGCGCGCCCGGGTGCCGGATCCGGGGGTCTACGAGACGCCGGAGACGCCGGGAACCGCCGAAGCGCGACTGCCGTGGGCGTTCTGGGGATATGCCGGCTTCGCCGCCGTCACGCTGACCGGGTTCGCCACTTTCGGCCTGCTGTCCTACCACCTCGTCGAGCACAGCCTGCTGCCCGCCGCCGCGGTGCCGGTGGTCTATGCCGCCGCCATGACGGCAGATGCCGTCGCGGCGCTGGCCAGCGGCTGGCTCTACGACCGGCTGGGCAGCCG
This sequence comes from Amycolatopsis sp. M39, assembly GCF_001651785.1. NCBI lineage: Bacteria > Bacillati > Actinomycetota > Actinomycetes > Pseudonocardiales > Pseudonocardiaceae > Amycolatopsis > Amycolatopsis sp. M39. The sequence continues at coordinate 186,323 of NZ_LWSF01000018.1, read as the reverse complement.
CACAGTCGCGGTACTGCCCCTGTTGTCGGCGGTGGTGCCGGTGCTCGCCTTCGGCGGCAGCACCTGGTTCGCCGTTCTCGGCGCTCTGGCGTGGGGCGCGGGCGCGGGAATCCAGGAGTCGACCCTCCGGGCCGCGGTCGCCGAGCTGGCGCCCGCTCGTCGCCGGGCCACCGCCTACGGCCTTTTCGCCGGGGTCGCCGGGCTGGGGACGTTCGCCGGCGGCGCGCTGACCGGGGTCCTTTACGACCGGTCGAGTCCGGTCCTGGCGGTCAGTGTCGCCGTGATCCAGGCTGTCGCGCTGGCCGTGCTGCTCGCGAGCAGGCGGTTCCGGGGCAAGCGGCGCTTCAGGTACGCTGTCGGCAGGCGATGAAGCCCGCTTGCACCACCGCCACCGCGGCTGATGGCTTCTACCGGCAGAAAAACCGATATTTCGCGGTGGTGAGCACAGTGCGCCCTTTCCCGAGCGTCCTTTTCCCGGGACGAAACCCCGGCGAAAACGCGGAGCCGGAATTCTTCCGCGACCTGAACCTCGACCAGATCGTCGACGCGGTGACCGCCGGCCGCGACGAGTACGACCTCCGGCCTTTCTTTTACGCCCCGTCGGCCGACTGCGCGGAAGTGCGGTACCGGCACGAGGTCTTGCGCGATGTGCGGCGCGAGGATGTGCGCGCCTGCGTCGACGAGTTCGCGCGGCGGATGCGCGAGGTCCGCAAGCAACAGGAAACCAGCGGGAAACTTCACTACGAGAAGCAGAAACAACGGTGGTTCCTCGACGCAGTCGAGAGCTACTGCGCGACGGTCGCGTCGCTCCGCGCGCAGCTCGGCGAGTGCGAGCTTTCCTCGCCGGCGCTGCGCGGGCTGCGTGAATTCCTCAGCGGCTACCTGCGTTCGGAGGAATATCTCGCACTCGTCGCGGACACTCGCCGTTGCCGGGAAGACCTGGCCAGGATCAAGTACCGCGTGCACATCCGCGGCCTGCGCGTGGACGTCCGCCGCTACACCGGGGAATCCGATTACACCGACGAGGTCGAGAAGGTCTTCGCCCGCTTCAAGCAAGGCGCGGCCCGGGACTACCGGGTCCAGTTCCGCGAAGACGCGGACATGGACCACGTGCAGGCGCAAGTGCTCGACTGCGTGGCGAAACTGTTCCCGGACGCGTTCCAGCGGCTGCGCGACTTCTGCGCGCGGCATCGCGGCTACCTCGACCCGACCGTCGCCCGGTTCGACCGCGAAGTGCAGTTCTACCTGGCGTATCTGGACCACATGCGCCGGATCGAGGTCTCCGGGCTCGCGTTCTGCTACCCGGAGCTCTCGCCGGACTCGCGCGACATCGAGGTCGCGGACGCGTTCGACCTCGCCTTGGCCGGAAAGCTGGTCTCCGAACGCGTTCCCGTGGTGCGCAACAGTTTCCGGCTGACCGGAGACGAACGCGTCATCGTGGTCAGCGGCCCGAACAACGGCGGCAAGACGACCTTCGCGCGGATGTTCGGCCAGCTGCCGTACCTGGCGGGCCTCGGGCTCCCGGTCCCGGCTGCCTCGGCCAGGATGTTCCTGCCGGACCGGGTGTTCAGCCACTTCGAACGAGAAGAGCACCTGGCCACGTTGCGCGGGAAACTGGACGACGAACTGGTCCGGATCCGCGAGATCCTCGCGAAGGCGACCGGCGGCAGCATCCTCGTGCTGAACGAAAGCTTCGCCTCGACCACCCTGCACGACGCCCGGTTCATCGGAGCCAGAGTGCTCGAAGCCGTCCTGCGGCTGGGCGCCTGTGCGGTGTATGTCACCTTCGTCGACGAACTCGCCGCGCTCGACGAGGCCGTGGTCAGCATGGTCGGCGCGGTCGCGCCCGAAGACCCGGCCGAGAGAACGTACGAGATCACCCGGCGTCCGGCGGACGGGATCGCCTACGCGGAGGCGATCGCCGCCAAGTACGGGCTTTCCTACGACACGTTGCGGAGGCGGATCGCGCGATGAAGGTCTTCTTGCTGCATCCGGACCGGGATTTCGACGCCGGAGGCGCGCTCCCGGCGAACGAAGCGGTCCTGACCGCCGATCTGGAACTGGACGTCCTCTACGACGCGATGGCCGAAGGAGACGGCTTCCGGCGGGACGTCGCGCGGGAGGTGCTGGCCGCCGGATCGGCCGATCCGGAGGTCATCCGCTACCGCCAGCACGTCCTCGCCGACTGCCTGCGCCACGACCGGATCGTCCGCGAACTGTACGGCATCGCGCTGGAGGCGCTGAAAGCTCCGAAGAAGGTGTGGTTCGGGATTCTCCTGCATTCCTCGCCGGAGAACATCCTGCACCGGTCGGTGAAGATCCTGGAGGTGCTGACCGAAAACCTCAAGCAGCTGAGCCTGCTCGCGCAGGAGCAGGCCGGGCAGTTCCGTTCGACCGGATTCCGACGGTTTTTCGCCATGGTGTCCGAGGAACTGGACGCCGGGTACTTCGCGGTTCTCGAAGAACACCTCCAGGAACTGGAGCTGCCGCGCGGCGTCCTGATGAGCGCGGAGCTGGGGCCGGGGAACAAGGGCGTCCGGCATGCCCTGCACACGCCGGAAAAGCTGTCCTGGTGGGAACGGCTGACCGGACACGACCGCGACAGCGCCGGTTTCCAGGTCCCGGCGCGGGACGAGGCGGGCGCCCGGGCGCTGACGGACCTGGCCGGGCACGGGGTGAACCTGGCGGCGAACGCGCTGGCGCAGTCGGCCGACCACGTGCTGGACTTCTTCACGGTGCTGCGCAAGGAACTCGCCTTCTACCTGGGCTGCCTGGCTCTGCGCGAACGCCTGGAGCGCCGGGGCCAGCCGGTGTGCTTCCCGGAGCCGGAACCGTGCGGGCAGCGCGTGCTGGCCGCCAAGGGGGTGTACGACGTGGGACTCGCTCTTTCGCAGGAACAGCGCACCGTCGGCAACGATCTGGCGGCCGACGGCTCCGCACTCGTCGTGGTCACGGGCGCCAACCAGGGCGGCAAGTCCACGTTCCTGCGCAGCATCGGGCTCGCCCAGCTGATGATGCAGTGCGGGATGTTCGTCGCGGCCGAAGCCTTCCGCGCAGACCTGCGCCGCCGGGTCTTCACCCATTTCACACGAGAGGAGGACGCCACGATGACCACCGGGAAACTCGACGAGGAACTGGCGCGCATGAGCGAGATCGCCGACCTGATCGAGCCCGGCGACCTCGTGCTGTGCAACGAATCTTTCGCGTCCACCAACGAGCGGGAGGGCTCCGAGATCGGCAGGCAGGTCCTGCGGGCGTTCACCGGGAACGAGGTGAAAGTGGTGCTCGTGACGCATCTGTTCGACCTCGCGCACAGCCTGTACGAGCAGGAGCCCGGAGCAGGAACCTTTCTGCGCGCCGAGCGTCGTCCGGACGGCAGCCGCACTTTCCGGCTGTCGCCGGGGGAGCCGCTCCCGACCAGCTACGGCGAGGATTCTTACCGCCGGATTTTCGCGGAAGCGGAGGCGTGATGAGCACTGATCGGCGACCGGTCAATCTGCGTTGTTCCGCCCTGGTCCTGCGCGAGGACACCGTTTTGCTGTGCCGCCGTGCCGACGGCTGGGTGCTGCCGGGCGGCACACCGGCGGGAGACGAGTCCGCGGCGGGCTGCGCGCGGCGGGAAACCCTGGAGGAAACCGGACTCGAGGTCGTTCCGGTCGGCGTGGCGTTCGTGCTGGACGCGACCAACTCCGCGGCCGGCCAGTACCTGATGGAGATCGTCTTCCTCGCCCATCCGGCCGGCAAAAGCGCGCAGCCGTACGAGACGGAGACCGGTCTTGCGCCGGAATTCGTTCCGCTGCAACGGCTGCCGGGTCTCTCGCTGCGACCGCCGATCGGGAAGCACATCCAGGCCCTGCACCGCGGCGACGACCGGGTCGCAGCCTACCTCGGCAATGTCTGGCAGCCGTCGCCGCTCAGCTGACCGCTGCCGCGGCCGACGAGGATCAGCAGCGGGACTGCCGCGAGCTGGGCGAGGACCGAGAACAACACCACGAGCGAGAGGGAGACGCCGAACAACGCGCCGATCGCCGCGCTGCCGAGGAACCACGCGACGCCGTAGACGCCCGTGAACAGGCCGTAAGCCGACGCCCGCCGGTCGGGTGCCACCATCGGGGCCACCGCGGCCGGGATGATCGATTCGTGCACGCCCATGCCCAGTCCCCACAGGCACATGCCGATCAGCGCCGGCCAGAACCCGCCGAGAAAAGCCAGCGGCGCGTACGCCGCCGCGACGACGGTGAGCGGGATCAGCAGCCGGATGCCGAACCGGTCGAAGAGCCGTCCGAATAGCAGCGACCCCGCGCCGCTGACGGCCATCGCGACGGCGTAGAAGACCGGGATCAAGTCAGCGGACACGGTGCCGTTCTGCTGGAACCGGAAGGCGATGACCGGGAAGTCGGCGAAACCGATCGCCACCAGTGCCGCCGCCGCCAGGTAAAGCCGGAACCGGCGCGGGAATCCCCCTGCCCGGACCTCCGAGACGGCCGGTTCCAGGTCTTGCGGGCGCGGATAGAGCAGCCGCGCGACAGCGAGGAGACAGAGCATGATCGCGGCCGGGGCGGCGAGGACGGCGAAGGCCAGCCGGTAGTCGTGGTGGCTGAGGCTCAGCACGAGAGCGATCAGCAGCGGGCCGAACAGTGCGCCGAACTGGTCGAGCGCCTCGTGCACGCCGAAGCCCCAGCCGTAGCCGATCTGCTTGGCCGCGTGGGACAGCATCGCGTCGCGCGGCGGGTTGCGGATCGCTTTGCCGACCCGTTCGAGGATCACCAGAAGCGCGGCGACCTGCCAGCTGCCGGCCAGCGCCAGCAACGGGACGACCGACATCTGCAAGACGTACCCCGCGATCGTGATCGGCCAGTACCGGCCGGTGCGATCCGCGCCGCGCCCGGAGAACAGCCGCAGCCCGTAGCCGAGCAACTCGCCGAACCCGGTGACCACCGCGATAGCCAGGGCTCCCGCGCCGAGCAGCCCGAGGTAAGGGCCGATGACCCCGCGCGAGGCCTCGTAGGCGAAGTCGGCGAAGAAACTCATCGCGCCGACCATCAGCACGAACTTCAACGCGGCCGACTTCCGCTGTCGACCGGCCTGCTCGCTCATGCCGCACCACCGCCTGAGAAGGACAGCGTTACGGTAGCAAAGTAACGATCGTTACGCACCAGCGCGCGACGGCTGGATCCGGCAGACTGTGGCGGTGCCTGAGCAGAAGACGACCGGATGGCTGGTGCTGATCTACCGCGTCCCGCCAGAGCCGACGCGTCTGCGCGCGACGGTGTGGCGCCGCCTCAAAGGGCTCGGCGCGGTCTACCTCCAGAACTCCGTCGCCACTCTGCCGGCCGCCCCGGCAGCGGAACGCGCGCTGCGGAAACTGCGGCACGAGATCGTCGAAATGGGCGGCACCGCACAGCTGCTGACCAGCAGCGCGCTGGTGGGCCAGGCGGACATCGTCGCCACGTTCCAGGCGGCGCGCGACGACGAGTACGCGGAAATCGTCGACAAGTGCCAGGACTTCCTCGCCGAAATCGAAAAAGAAACTGCCGCCGAGCACTTCACCTACGCAGAACTCGAAGAGAACGAGGAAGACCTGACCAAGCTGAGGAATTGGCTGGCGAAGGTCGCCGGACGAGACGTGCTCAGCGCACCAGGCCGCGCGGACGCCCTGAGGGCGCTGGAGCGGTGCGAACAGACACTGGAGGAATACGCGGCGAAGGTGTACGCCGAGGACGCTGACGGTCACTGACGGCAGGTTCGCCGGGTTCCCGCGCGGCCGACAGCTCGGAGAGATGACGATGCTGGCCAACTTTGCTTGCGGGTGGCAGGAGAGCGCGCAGAAGGTGGCGTAGTCGAATATGGTCGGTGCCGTGAATCAGCGGTAGATCCAGAACTGAGCCGAGAACAGCCGGACCGCCCGCGCGGCCGTCTCCTCGGCACTGACACCCGCGCCGACCGTCGCCGCCGATGCGCCGAAGGGGGCCAGGCAGGGGTCGGTGAGGTCGCGGGCGTTCTCGTAGACGACATCGGCAAGCATCGGACGCCATGCCGAGGGTCCGCACGAATCTGAGGGCGATGAGCCGCTCCGATCGCGATGACTTCTGGTCGTCGAGTGTCATGGTGTGAACATAACGGCTGTTACAAACCGTATGCATGACTGTCTCGGATGGCGGTTGCCCGGCCATCGTGCGGGACCGGTCTGCCACACTGGTCGCCGGACAAGGCGATGGGGCTCGCCGGGGAAGCGACGCACGGTGCTTCTCGAACTGCCGCAGCGGCTGATGGCTCCTCCTGAGTTGAAGGGGCTGCCATGTCCGCACCATCTGTTCCGTCCGTCGTCGCGTCTGCTGCCGGTCTGCGGTCGGGCGGGGAGGCCCGGTGAACATCCGCCGATTGCAACTCGACGTGGACAAAGCCGTCGCCCGCCCGGACCTGCTGGACCTGGCCGAGGCGATCGACGGGGTGCCGGGCGTCGAGGCGGTGAACATCACCGTCACCGACATCGACGTCGAAACGATGGGCACCGAGGTCACCGTCGAGGGCGACGGCATCGACGTCGCGCGCTTGTTCGCCGCGATCGAGAAGACCGGTGCCGCGCTGCACAGCATCGACGAGATCGTGGCCGGGGACCGCGTCATCGACCGGGTGCCGCGGATCCGGTGAGCGGAGTCCGGTCCCGGTGGCAGATGCGGCTGCTGCTTCCGCTTTCGCTTGGCGTCGCCGACGGCATCCTGAGTGCGTTGACGCTCGCGTCCGGGGCGGTGCTGCACGGCCGCGGCTTGGATGTGTGGCTGGCGGTGCGGGTCGGCATCGTCTCGCTCGTCACGGCCGTGTTCACTGGGTGTCGCCGGCTTTCTTCCCGGCGTAGGTGGCACCGTGGGACTGCTTGTTGATCGCCAGCGCGCTGGCGCGCACCGACATCATGGAATCGGCGTTGGCGCGCCTGCGGTCCCAGGCGATCTGTGCCGCGTCGGGGATCCCGAGGTGGTCGTTCATGGCCCAGGACTGGAAGTCGACGTAGGTGCTCAGCACGACGCGGGTGGGGCCGGAGTGCTGGCCCAGCAGGCTGTCGTCGAATTTGTCGAGCGCGCGACCGCGGTCACGGCCGCCGCCCCGCTCGTTTCGACTGCGATCCGGGAAATCCGGATCGCCTCCCGGCCACTGCGGAGCCGCGACGCCGGGCAAGCGGTGGCGAGCGCCGTGGCGGCCGGGCCGTGACGACGATCTGCCGATCGTCTGGTCGTCAACCGTGAGAGGCTTCCCCAGCTCGCCCGTCCGCCTGAACTGGACAGTGTCGTCCGCGTTGTCGGCGTTCATCTTCTTCTCCTTGCGGCGCGCGATGAACCATGAACCACCGATGGACACCGCGGTGGAGATGACAGGCAGAAGCAGGATCATCGCCGACGCAGCGAGCGCGTGGTAGTCAACCTCGTTCGTCATGTCGCCCTGCGCACAGTGGGTCGCGTCGTAGAGCCGGTATTGGGTATACCACCGTGCCGCGTCAGTAAGACTCGGCTGCCGACTGCTGAGTATCCAACACCCCAGCAGCGCAACGGCGAACGCGTTCAGCGAAGCCGGGCTGGCTTCTGCCCATGCCGGCACTGCCGACACGATGTTCTCGGCTTCTTCCGGTGCGCATCCCGCCTCCACGAGCCGCACGACGACAACAGCCGCGTCGACCCACGTGGGAGAACGAGCCGCCCATGTCCACCCCACAATCCCGGGAAACCCGTTGCGGTCAATCAGAATGCTGGACTCCGACACGTCCCCGTGCGCGATGCCGGTTCCGGCGGACAACACGTCGCAGACGTGACGCTCCAGGTCGACGAACTCCGCAATATTCTCGCGATCCCATGCCGTCAGCTTGTGCACGTGATTCCTGGACAGGGTTTGCCACGGCGGCTCAACCGACCAGTCAGCAGCCGGCGAATCAAAGAACGAGCTGCCCATCACCTCGGGAACGGCCAGATCCGCGAGCAGTTTCACCACAGTGCGCACGTCGCCCGAACCGGGCCGGAGACGAGCACACTTCCCCGGAACATACTCATATCCGGTGATCGTCGGTCGAAACTCGCGCGCAGGCGCTTCGCGGTTGCGCGTGGACGAGCTCCGTGGGGGCATGAAACCGAGTGTAGGTCTGACGGAATATTCCAGGTCCGCTCGTGCGTGGGGAGTGGATGAAGCCGAGGTCGCGATGAACCCGTCGTCGTCGCCGGCTGGGGCGGCCGAGCCGAGGGAGGGAGTTCGCGGCCAGGCGCACGGGGCACGCTCGACGGCGGTTCGGCTGTTTCGGTTGCGTGCCGGGCGGATTGCGGTACGCGCGAGCGCGACAGCAAGAGCAACGCGGGGTTCTGCCGCTGCGCGGAGGAGAACGTCACTCCGGCAGCGGAGACCGGGTGCGGTGCCCGGTGTCCGGCATCCGCCGATCCCAGAGCTGACCGAAAGCGTCGACCCACTATTCTTCGTGAACCGCGAAAAGGAAATAGCCTGGTACGAAGCCGAAGCTGGAATATCCGGCTGATCGCCTCGGCAGCCGAACATCGCGCGCTGTCCGAGTCGGTGCGGCTGCGCACGAGAGAACTGGAGGCACGCCAGTCGCTGGAAGATGGGCTGTGCCGTCGCCCAGACTGTCGGATCCTTCGCGCTGGGCGGCGCGGAATATGGCCGAACTACGGCAGCGACCCCTGCTCTCGACCTACCTGTCGCCAATGCGGCGAATTCCCGCACGGGCCTGGCGGGGGCCTTGCCGAGCGATAAAGCGCACTGTATGGTTGAGCCGAACCGTCGCCGTGGACATTATTGGATTCCATTCTCCGAACCACGCCACAACCTCGATCCGCTTTGGTCGGCTTCCTTATTAATGATCAATTTCCGGCACCCCTCAGGGATTTCGGCGCGGGACCTACCGGATCAGGACACGGAGGGCTGTCGTGGGAACCGTCATCATCGGGATCGGCCGGCGCCTGCCCGAACAAGTGATAACCAATCCGGAAATCGAACGGAGTTCGGGTTACGACCGCGCGCGGTACGCGGGTGTCAGCCTGGACGAATGGTCGCGAAGTCAGCACGGCGGCCGGACCAGGCGGGTCGCCAGGCCGCCGGAGAGCACATCGAGCCTGGCAGCGGGGGCGGCCCGGGCCGCCCTCGACGACGCCGCCGTGAGTGCCGACGACATCGACGTGATCGTCCTGTCCACCTTCACCGGAGGCCGGGTGCCCCCCGCGGCCAGCCACGTGCAGGGTGATCTCGGGTGCAGTGCGAAGTTCCTCCAGCTCGACTCGGCCTGCACCGGATTCGTCGATGCCATGCTCGTGGCCGACGGACTGTTGCGGTGCCAGGGGTACCAGCGGGCCCTCGTCGTCGCAGCCGACGTCAGCTCCCCGCTGTTCGCGCCGGACGACTGGGTTTCCCGGACAGTGTTCGGAGACGGCGCGGGCGCGGTCGTGGTCGAACACCACCGGGACGACAGTGTGGGGATCATCGCGCACAGCGCCGGCTCGGACGGCCACCTGAGCCACTACGTCACCTTCCGCGAGCCCGGCGGCGGGCACCCGCCCAACCGCGGCCGGCGCCACCTCCGGCTGCGGTACGCGAGGATCGGGCCGTGGGCCGTCGACCGCATGGTGCACGCCACCCGGACGGTGCTGGACCGCGCGGGCGCAACCCTGTCCGACGTCTCGCTCATCGTGCCCCACCAGACCTCAGACGAGGTTCTCACTCGCTACGGGGACGTACTTGGCTATCCCCGCGACCGGGTCGTGTCCACCTACGCGGAACTCGGCAACACCGCGGCGGCCTCGATCCCCATCACCCTTGTCGCCGCGCGCCGGCAACGCGCATTGCGCCCAGGACAACTGATCCTGATGCCCGCGGTCGGAGCCGGCATGGCCTGGGGAGCGCTGGCCTACCGGTCGGCGCCACCGGCACGCGGCGAACTCACTGCGAGCGATGGTACCTGCTCGCAAAGAGATTCCTGACCGTGGACGACCGGACCGGCCGGAGGGCGAAACGTGAACGAGGCAGGGATCAACGGCGTCAACATGCAGTCCTTGGCAACGCTGGTGGAGTCGGTCCGGCAGGACCCTGCGAACGCTCGCACCACGTGGAGCAGCCGCGTCAGGTGGCTCGGCGGCTTCCGCTCGGAAGCCCGAACCCGCGGCCTCGCCCCGACCGAGGCCGACGAACCCATGGAACTGGCGGGTGGAAACAGTGCACCGAGCCCGGTCGAGCATCTCCTCGGCGCGCTTGGCAACTGCCTGGCGGTGGGCTACGCGGCGAACGCCGCCCTGACCGGGATCACGATCGAACAACTCTCCGTCGAGATTCGGGGGAGCCTGGACCTCCAGGTCTTTCTGGGACTGAAGGAGGGCCACGCGGGTTTCGACTCGATCACCGCGAGCGTCCGGATCGTTGCCGAGGCGTCACGCGCTGACCTCGAAGCACTGCACGCCAGAGTGATCGCCTCGTCGCCGGTCGGTCACACGCTCAGCAACGTGGTGCCGGTCTCGGTCGAACTCGCACCCAGCCACCCGATGAGTACTTGAGGTTCACCCCGAACGCGGTGGACAGGGTCTTGCACAGTTTCCCGTTCGACGGAACTGGTTCCCGGGTGTTCGGGCCGCGGCGTCGCTGGAGCGGCTCGGCTGGCAGCCGGTCCGGCGGGATGTGCTTGGTATCCGGTCAGGCCAGGCATCGGGAACAACGCGACGGGGCCGGGTACCGAAACCGGGCCGGTTTTGTTCCTGCTGCGCTGTGGAGGAAAGCCATCGCTGCTGAGCCATACGTTCCGGACCTGCACGCGAAGAAGTTGCGCGAGACGGCGTCGCAGTGAACGCGTTCGCCGAGGGCGGCCCGATCAGCGATGGGCCGCCCAGATCGAGTTGACCGAAGGGGACAGGCCAGTCGGCGTACTCGACAGAATCCTGGACGCTGCGCTGGGTGGAGACCAGTCCTCGATCGCGGAACTGTGCGTGCTCGGCGGCGATGCTAGTGCTCTGTCCATGAACGTTGGCCGGTTTGGTGCCACGCCGGTCAGCGTTCGGGGTGGGTGATGGGTTTGCCGTCAGGCTGGATGGATGGCAGATCCAGTCCGGGTGCGCAGGTTGACTGATCATGAAGGGCAGCGGCGGCTGCGCCGGGCGATGGTGGTGCTCGCCTCGGTCGGCGGTAACACTGTCCCGGCGATCGCCTGGCTGGTGCGGGGCGACGAGGACGTGATCCATCGGTTCAACCAGACGGGCATGGCCAGTCCGGCCCTGAAGACGAAGCCTTCATCGTCGCGACGGCCACCACGCGACCCGAAGCATTCGAGACTGGGGAGCGATCCGGGGATGCGTAGTCGACGACCTTCGTCATGGGCCGATCCTGGGTGGTCACCGGCAGCCTTCGGGGCATTCCGACGTGCCGGGACACCGCGACCGTGTGCCGCCCTCGGGCCAAGCGATACCCCGCACGGTCGCGTCTGGAAGGACGGCGGGTTGTCGAACGCTACGCGACCTGCCACAGCATGTCGCATCGCCGCTCCCGATCGGTCGAACTAGCATCGCGGGCGCGCGAGGCGCGTCGATCGGAACATCAGGCGCATCAGACGGGGCCGGACGGAGAGAACTGGTGCCCGAGACTGTCGAGACATCCCCGGACGCGGACGACAGCGTCGGCGACGCGGTCGCCTGCTACCGCGAAACCAACGGCTCGTCGGNGCGCATCAGACGGGGCCGGACGGAGAGAACTGGTGCCCGAGACTGTCGAGACATCCTCGGAGACGGACGACAGCGCCGGCGACGCGGTCGCCTGCTACCGCGAAACCAATGGTTCGTCACTGATCTACGCGACCCACTCGGACTGCAGAGTGACGTACCGCAACGGCGACATCGTTCGCGCCGCGGCGGTCATCACTGCTGACACACTCCGCAACATGGCCGAGGCTGGTGCGGTCGAACCCGCGTCCCTGCCCGGGTCGGCGTGACCCGGTCCGCTCCGGAGGCTGCGGGCCGACCGGCACCCAGCCGGTGAACGGGGCGTGTCCCGGCTCCGGTCTGGCGGGCCACCGGCATATTCCCGTTGTCGGCGACGGCGAGGAGGAACGTCCAGCCGTTCGCGCTGGTGCCGATCGCGGGCGCGTTCGCGTCGGCCGCGACGACCGCATGTGGTCGCACCATGCCGCGACGATCGTGAAATTACCACAGTGTTCCGTCATGCCCGGCGAATTCGCCGGGCAGGCGTTGTGCTGTTCTCTTGGCGCGAGCAGCAACGCGACGGAGAAGAACGTCACCGAGCTGTACGCCTTGGAGCGCCTGGCCCATGACAACCCCGGCCAACGGCAGAGCATCGTCAACATCATCTGCGCCTACCTGCGGATGCCCTTCACACCATCGGGCACCCAGCCGCCAGCCGGAGCCGACGCTGCTCAGGTCAAGGAGCATCAAGGCCACCAGCCTTCGACCCGGACATCGACAAGAAACGCCACGGTGTCGAATGCGGCATCAACCGCCTCAAACACCACCGAGCACTGGCCACCCGCTGCGACAAGCTCGCCGTCCGCTACGAAGCCACCATCCACATCGCCACCATCAACGAGTGGCTAAGCCTTGTGAAACACGGCCCAGCGGCTGCGCCCAGGCCTGGGGTGTTCGGGCGCGGGTGATCGGGTACTCGGCGGGCATGGGAGGGCAACCGACGGCGCGGGCCGAGCGAGACACTGCGAAGCGCCAGCTGTCCGTGCTGCAAGGGGTGGGTCTTTATGTCGGAGCAGTGCTGGGAACCGGCCTGCTCGTGCTGCCGTCGCTGGCGGCGAAGGCGGCGGGACCGGCCGCGTTGGTGGCGTTTCTCATCCTGGTCGTGGTCTCGGCGCCAGTGGCGGCGACGTTCGGAGCGTTGGCGGGCCGCCATCCCGACGCGGGCGGGCCCGCGACGTTCGCTCATCGCGCTTTCGGCCGCCGCGCCTCGGCTGTGGCCGGTTGGTGGTTCTACTTCGGTGCGTTGGCCGGGATGCCCGCGGCGAGTGCCTTCGGTGCCGCCTATGTGACTGCCCTGGTCGGCGGCGGGCGCACGACGACGGTGGTTGTCGCCGTGGTGCTCGTGCTCGTCGCGGTCGGCGTCAACGCGGTCGGTGTCGAGCTCTCAGGGCGTGTGCAACTGGTGCTCACTGCGTTCCTTGCGGTGTTGTTGGTCGGTGCGGTCGTGGTTTCGGTGCCTCATGCCCGGCCGGAGCACCTTCGGCCTTTCGCGCCGCATGGTGTCGGAGGCGTGGCGACGGCGGTCAGCTTGCTGGTGTGGTCCTTCACCGGGTGGGAGACCGTGACGCACCTGGCTCCCGATTTCCGCCGCCCGCGGCGGGACCTGCCGTTGGCGACCGGGATCTCGATCGTCGTGATCGGCGTGTTGTATCTGGCGGTGGGCGGGATGACGATCCTGGTGCTCGGTCCGGCCGCCGGTTCCGCGCAGGCCCCGCTGGCCGAGTTGCTGGGCCGCTCGCTCGGCACGTCTGTCCGGGTGATCGCCGCGGTTGTGGCGGTGGTCGTGACGCTCGGGGTGCTCAACGTTTTCGTCGCGAGCATGTCCAAGCTGGGCGCCGCCCTTGGCCGCGACGGGGCGCTGCCGTCGTGGCTGGCCAAGGGAAGCGATGCGGGCGAGGTGCCGCGCCGGAGCCTGCTGGTCGTGACGGCGGGCATCGCGGTCAGTTTCGTGGTCACGGTTCTGACGGGATTCCGGCTCGAACCGGCTTTGCGGGCCGAGAACGCGTGCCTCGCGGGCATTTACCTTGTCGCGATGCTCTCCGGTCTGCGTCTGTTGCCGGCCCGTCGGCGCCAGTGGTGGGTCGCGTTCGCGGCCGTGGTGCTGGTGCTGGGGGTGTTCGTGCTCGCCGGCTGGTATGTGGTGTTCCCGGCGGCGCTGGCGGCCGGAGCGCTGGTCTACGTGAAGTTCTCCGCTCGGCGCGCCGTGGGGGCCGGGGACTGACCGGCGACTTCGCCGGCCAGTTCGAAGTACTCGGTCAGCGGCATGGCCACCATGGTTTCGGTGCGCATGGAGCCGGACTGGGCGATGAGCGACATCGCGCCGAAGGCGGCGCGGGGATCGTCCCGCGTTTCCAGCACCATCAGGTAGTCGTATTTGCCCAGCAGGTTCCACGCCGCCACCAAGCGGGCGTCGTGCTGTTCGAGCCGGTCCACGAGGCTGGTGAACCGGTGCAGCTCGTGGGCTTCGGTCTTGCAGGCTTCGTCGGTGGCGGTGGCGAGAACGACGGTGTGCATGGCTTTCTCTTTTCCTTCAGCGGTGCGCGGGCAGGTCGATGTCCAGGTCCTTCCGGATGGCGCGATGCAGGAAGAGGCTGGCGTGCTGCAGGGGGAAGTGGCCGCCGGGCACTTCGCGGACGACGGTGTCGTCTTCGGTGTGCTCGTGCCAGCGGCGCAGTCCCGCCAGGTCGACGTGCGGGTCGGTCCGGCCCCGGAACGCCGAGATCGGACAGGTCAGCGGCGGGCCTTCCTGGTAGTCGTAGGTTTCGGCCAGGGTGTAGTCGGCGCGCAGTCCGGGCAGGAACTCGTGGCGCAGTTCCGCGTCGGCGATCACGGCCGGGGGCAGGCCGCCGAGCCGGGCGATCTCGTCGAGGAATTCCCGGTCGGGCAGCAGCCGCAGGTCGCGGGCGCGGGCCGACTCGACCGGAGGGACCGCGCTGCCGCAGGCGAAAAGCCGCCGCGGTGGCGCTCCGCCCTGGGTGAGGACGCGCGCCGCCTCGAAGGCGATCACGGCGCCCAGGCTGTGGCCGAAGAACGCGTAGTCTTCGGTGCCGACCTGCTCGGCCACACCGCGCGCCGACGCCTGCAGCGTCATCGATGTTCCCCCGCCCGGCCGAGGGTGCTGCACCGGCACGACCTTCAGGCCGGGGGAGAGGTCTTTGATCCAGCTCCGGTACCCGGCGGGGGTGCCGCCGGCGTGCACCAGGCAGTAGAGCGTCGTCATGATGCCTCCGAGCGGTGTGCCAGAACCCCTTCGCAGGTCGGGTCCTGGATGAACCGGCCGAGGTCGAGCCGGATCGGGGTGGAGCTGCGGACGCGGGCGACGAATCGGGCCGCTTGCAGCGAGGTGCCGCCGAGGTCGAAGAAGTCGGCGGCAGGCTCGACCGAGGGCTGGTTGAGCACGTCGGCCATGAGCCGGCGGACCGTGCCGCGGAGGCCGCCTTCGTGTTCACTGCCGCCTCCGGCGTCGTCGGAGGCGGCGAGCGCGGAGCGGTCGATCTTGCCGTTGGGCATGAGCGGAAACGCCGGGAGGATGTCGAGACGGCTGGGCACCAGGTGCGCGGGAAGCCGGTGGCGGACCTGGTCGAGCAGTTCATCCGGCCGCGTCCGGTCGTCGAAGCAGGTGACGTAGGCGTCGAGCCGGACGTTGCCGACTGGTTTGACGATGGCCTGGCGGACGGACGCGATCTGCTCGAGCGCCGTCTCGATTTCGCCGGGTTCGATGCGGAAGCCGCGGATCTTGACCTGTTCGTCGAGCCGGCCCAGGTACTCAAGAGCCCCGTCGGGGCGGTGGCGGACCAGGTCGCCGGTGCGGTAAACCCGTGCGCGCGGGTCGAGGGAAAAGGGGTCGGGCAGGAATCGTTCGCCGGTCAGCTCCGGCCGGTTGCGGTAGCCGCGGGCGAGCCCGGCGCCACCGACGAGCAGTTCCCCGGTGGCGCCGCCGGCGACAGGGGTGCCGGTGTCGTCGACGACGTAGACGGTGACGTTGTCCAGCGGGACGCCGATCGGGACGCTGTCGCGGATGCTGTCGGGCGTGCAGTGCCATGCGGTGACGTCGACGCTGTTTTCGCTGGGGCCGTAGAAGTTGTGCAGTTCGGCCCAGGGCACCGTGGCGAATACTCGGCGGCAGAGGTCGGCGGACAGTGCTTCACCGCCCGAGAACAGGTACCGCAGCGCAGTCGCTTCCTTGAGCCCCGGGCGTTCCTCCAGCAGGACGTCGAGCACGGACGGGACCAAGGGCACCGCGGTGATCTGTTCCTCGGTGATGGTCCGGGCGAGCGTCGCGGTGTCGCGCTCGGTTCCCGGCGGCGCGAGCACCACGCGGGCGCCGTTGACCAGCGCGCCGAAGATCTCCATCGCGGAGATGTCGAACGACAGCGAGGTGTGGTGCAGCACGGCGTCGCCGGGGCCGAGCGGGAAGGTGCCGATGTCCCAGCAGAGCCGGTTGACCAGACCGCGGTGCTCGATCTCGACGCCCTTGGGTGTGCCGGTCGACCCGGAGGTGTAGATGACGTAAGCGAGGTCGGCCGCGGTGGCCTGTTCTTCCGGCGGCGTCGCCGGCTGACCGGGGAGGTCTTCGTCGGTGTCGAGCCGGATGACGGCGGCCGGAGTCTCGGGCAGCCATTCGGTGAACCAGTCCTGGGTGAGCACGACCGACGCGCCGCTGTCCTCGAGCATGAAGGCCAGGCGGGTCTCCGGGTATTCCGGGTCCAGCGGAAGGTAGGCGGCGCCGCTCTTGAGCACGCCGAGCAGCGCGACGACGAGGTCGACGCAGCGGGGGAGGCAGACTGCCACCAGTTCCCCCGGCCCTGCGCCGCGTTCGCGCAAGAGGCGGGCCAGCTGGTTGGCGCGCCGGTCGAGGTCGCGGTAGCTGAGCGGTTCCTCGCCCGCCATCGTGACCGCGGTCTGGTCGTGGTGGCGGGCGGCTGCGGCGCGGACGAGGTCGTGGACCCGTTCAGCGGTCCGGGCTACGCGCTTGCCCGCCCACCGGCTTTCCGGCACGCGCCGCCGCAATGCCGTGCGCCAGTACGGTTCCGGCGCGGGCAGCTTGTGGTCGTGGCCGGTGTCCGGGACGAGCCGGGTGCCGGTTTCCAGCATGCGCTGATGGCAGGCGCTGATCGGCTCGGCGTAGGTGAGCCCGGCCGCGCCGAAGACGTGCACGGCGTGGTTGACCGCTTCGTAGGCATGAGCGCGCACGGACTGCGCGAACACCGCGACGTCGCGCGGGTCGGCGACGCTGCGGTCGAGTTCGCCGGCCAGCTGGTGGAGGCGCAGTCGCAGACCGCCGATGCGGGCCGCGTGCGCGGCAAGGGGAAGGACCAGGCCCTGGAACCGGGCGATCGGACCGTCGAACTGACGGCGCTCGCGGCTGCGTTCGGCGGCGAGCCGGACAGCTCGGCGGCTCAGTCCCAGCAGGTGCGCGCTCAGCCGCAGCCACCAGGACGGCTGTTCGACTCGGTCGCGCGGGACGACGGGCAGGTCCAGCCGGAGCCGTCGGCGTCCGAGGAGGGCCTCGCCGAGCATTTCGTCGGTGGCCGCGTTGTGTCGCGCGGCCAGGGTTTCCGCGCAGGCGACGTGTTCCAGGACAGCCGCGGGCCGCGCGGCGGCCCCCAGTTCTTCGGCGAGCACAACGGCTTCGGTCTCGCCGAGGCCGAGCCCGC
>NZ_LWSF01000018.1:103101-168874 GCF_001651785.1 Amycolatopsis sp. M39 | reverse complement strand
CTCGAGCATCATCTCCGACGTCCCTCCTGCCACGGTCAGCCCCGGGGCTTCGCTGAGGGAGACTCCCAGTTCGACGCCGGCTGTGGGCAGGCCGTCGATCCGTTCGACGCTGCCTTCCCAGCGCGGGGTGATGGTTTCGGTGCCGGAGAAGACCTCTCGGACCGACCACACCAGCGCGGCGACGCGGGCGGTGAGTTCGCTGGTCCACCATTTCGCGGCGGCGGCCGCGGCGGTGGCGTCCTCTCCTCGGGCCAGCAGGTCCACGCAGCGCCAGGTGAGCAACCGGGCCGCGGACAGGTCCGAGCGCAGCCGGTCGACCTCGGGCATCGCCCGTGGCGGCAGTTCGAACCCGGTCAGCAGGGTGAGCCAGCGCTGGGCGTGCCCGTAGAAGTACACCCCGGTCCGTTCGACCGCGAGCGCCTCGTTGACGATCTGCCAAGCGTCGCCCTCGGCTCCGACCAGTGCGCTGGCGGTCAGCGGGGCGTCGTCGAACACGATGCGGTTGAACGTTTCCGGGTTGAACCCCGCGACCTCGGCGATCCGCACTCCCTCGGCGCGCAGCGGCACGAGGAAGAGGCTCAGGCCCGCGTACTTGCTGCGGCCCTCGGAGGTCCGGGCCAGGCACACGCCGTAGTCGGCTTCGAAGGCCCCGACATTCCAGATTTTCTCGCCGGTCAGCCGCCAGCCGTCGCCGTCCCGGGTGGCGCGGGTGCTCAGCGAGGCGAGGTCCGAGCCGGCTTCGGGTTCGCTGTAGAGGACGACGAACAGCCGTTCCGCGGCGGCCATCGGAGGCAGGAACTCCGCCTTCTGCTCCGCGGTGCCGGCCGCGAGGAGGGTGGAGCCGGCGTTGTCGACGGTGTTGACCCGGGCGCTGTCGGGCACACCGGCCAGCGCCATCTCCTCGGCGACGATTGCCGACTCCACAATGGACAGTCCCAGGCCCCCGTACTCGGCGGGCCAGTCGGGCGCGAGCCAGCCGCGCTCGCCGAGCCCGCGGTAGGCGAGGTCGGAGTGCCGCCACGGGTGTGCGCGCCGGGTCCTGACGAGGTCCTCTCGGCAGTCGACCCGGAGGAACGTCCGCACGTCCTCGCGGAGCCGCTCCTGTTCGGAGGTGAAGGTGAAGGGCGCGGTGAACATGATCTCTCCTAGTTTCCGGCGCGCGGAGCCGAAACCGGCGCGGGGCCGGTGCGGGCCGCGAGCATGTCGTCCAGCCAGCCTTCGAAGCCGTCGAGGCCGGCGGTGCCGAGGAGGGCCAGTGCGTGGCTGCCGACGATGAACCCGTCCGCGCCGCGCGCGGCGATCTCGGCGACGTCGCCGGGCGTGCGGATGCCGAAGGCGGCATAAGCCGGCAGGTCCGGCCGTGCGTCGTGCACCGAGTCCAGGGTCCGTTCGAGCCCGTCGCCGAAGTCGCCGCGAGAGCCGGTCTCCCCGCTCAGTGCGCAGTAGACGAACCCGTCGCCGTGGTGGAGGACCTCGGTGTCGGCGAGGCCCTCGGCCGAGGCGCGGACCGTGGGCACCAGCGGGATCCCGTGGCGGCGTGCGGTTTCGGCGTACTCGGCGAACGGCTGGGCGTCGTGCTCGCACAACAACCCGGAGCAGGCGGACAGCACACTCGTGCCGGCCCGCCAATCGCCCGGGATCGGCCAGGCGGAGCGGTAGACGATGCCGACTGCCGCCGGCGCCCGCCGCAGCCAGTCCCGCAGCCGCGGCGAATGCGGGTCAAGGTGCTCGCCTGCGAGGGCGATGGCTTCGGCCACGACCCCGCCGGTGCTCCCGGAGAACTCCGGTTCGGTGAGGACCGGGAACTCGAGGAAGTCGATCCCGCGCGCTGCCGCCGCTTCCGCTGCGGCCAGGCTGACGTCCCAGGTCGGATACCCCGGGACGAGGTAGAGCCCGAACCCGAGCCGATCCCGCGGGGCGGCGGCCGCGCGCAGTGCCGCGGTCATGTCGGCTTTCCCTGCCGGACAGCGGTGATGCGCCGCACGCGCAGTGCGCAGTAGGTCTCCCACAGCGTCGACTCGTCGTGCGCGCTGTAGCCGCCGTCCGGCCGCGCGCACTCGCGGACTGCCGAGCCGAGTGCCTCCCACCGCCAGGGAAGGCCCAGAAGCTGAACCGTACGGGCGCCCCAGTAGGCGCTGGCCAACGACCAGGCGGGTTCGGCAGGCCGCATCTTGATGTGGCCCCGGCCGTCGTCGCACGCGGTCGCGAAGCCGGCGTGCCGTTGTGCGGCGAGTTGATCGTCGTCGGCGCCGAGCCACTGCAGGATCGCGACGGCGCAGTAGGTGCGTTCGATGTCAGCGGAATGGCCCGGCTCGAGTGCGCATCCGCCGCCGTCGGCGGTGCACCGGCCGAGGAACTCGCGGACGGCGTCTTCGGCAGGCCGGTCCAGCCTGAGCGCGAGGATGAGCAACGATCGGATGCCGTAGAACAGGTCGTCCATGTCGACGCCGACGGAGCCGTCGCGGACGAGGCTCGAGGCGACCCAGGCGCCGGTCTCGGCGGGGGCCGGCACCGCGATGCCGGCGAGCTCGTGCAGCCGCAGCGCGTAGTAGGTCGCGCCGAGGGAAAGCTCGCCGCCCCGGTGCATCGCGTAGGCGGGGCCCCGCCGGGCGCCGGCGACGAATCCGAGGTCGGCGGCTTCGGGCCCGGATCCGGTCAAGGCGAGGACCTCGGCGCCGAATCTGGTCGCCTCGAGGCTGGGCCGGTCTTCGTCGGTTTCGACCAGCAGACCGGCGCTGTCGCGACAGCGGCCGACGAATGAGGCGGGCTCGGTCATGATGGTGCGCTCCTTCCGGTCGGTCATCCGGGCGCGGACCCGAAGATCTCGTTCTGCGGCGGGAAGCTCTGGTAGTCCAGGGACGCGAAGCCGTAGCTGTCGGGCAGCTGTTGCGGCGCCGGGGCGTGGAACAGCAGCGAGTCGGCGAGCATCCGGCTGCGGCCCGCGTGGGCGTAGGCGGCGTAAAGCTCCAAGGCGCGCCGCTGGGCCTGGGGCACGGTGACGGGCGGGCCGGCCACGGAGAAGTCGTCGACCTCCTTGAGCACGGCCATGCCCAGGCAGAACGTCAGCAGGTCCTGCAGTTCGGTCGTCAGCACGCCGTTCGAGCGCACGACCCGGTACGGCTTGGGCATGGCTTCCAGCACGTCGCCGGCGTAGATCACGAAGTCGGCCACGTCGGTGCCCGCGACGTCCAGCTCGAGGATGCTCGGGCTCAGCAGGTAGTTGAGGTATCCGAAGATCCTCGGGTTGCGGCTGAAGAAGAACAGGCACGCCGCCTCGTCCTCCGGTACGGCCGCCGGGTCGAGCTGCCCTGCCAGGCGGGACATGACCGTGCCGTAGCACCCCGAGTCGACCAGAGCGACCCGTCCGGGCCGGTACTGCTCGCCGGTGCGCAGGCCGAGCACGTCGGAAAGCGTGCCGTGGTCGCTGCGCGAGGCGTGGGCGAGGCGGATGTCCAGCCCGGACGGCGTCTTCTGGTGGAGGCGGCGCGCGGTCAGGTAGGTCGTCAGCATGTCGCGCGCCAGGAACAGCAGATGCCCGCGCTGGCGGTGCGTGCACCAGCTGACGGTCCAGTGCGCGAAAGAGATCCACGGAAGAATCCAGGGCCGGACCCGCCAGAGGAACCGTTCGGTCGCGGCCCCGATCCCCTCGGCCAGGCTCGGCGCCCTGCCGGGATCGACGGCATGGCAGACCTGGGCGATCTGGTTCTCCGAGAGGTCGCCTTCGGCTCGCATGGTGGCGACGAACCGGTCGAGTGCCTCGTACATCGTCGGTACCGGGCGGCCGGCGGCGGCCGCCCAGCAGTGGATCCAGTGCTGGGCGGTGTGGGCCCAGTCGGTCGCGGCGGTGTCGGTGTCCGGGGTGGGGCAGCGGGAAATCATCGACGTGAGCCAATTCGGGATGTCTCCGACGAGGATGTGCCGGTCATCGGTCAGCAAGGTCACGGTGGTCTCCCTCGGCTTCGCCTGCCGGTCTGTTGTCACTGCGCACGGGCGGTGGTCGGGGCGAAGTCACGCCCGGTGGTCGGCCGTGATGTGCTTGAGCCGGGTGTATTCCTCCAGCCCGTAGGCGGACATGTCCTTGCCGTGGCCGGACTTTTTGAATCCGCCGTGCGGCATTTCCGCCGGCGCGGTGAGATGCGTGTTGATCCACACGGTGCCGAAATCGAGTCCGGCGCTCGTGCGCAGGGCGCGACCGTGATCGCGGGTCCACACTGATGCGGTCAGGCCGTAGTCGACCGAATTGGCGGCGGCGACGGCGTCCGTTTCGGTGCCGAAGCGTTCCACCGTGAGCACTGGGCCGAAAACTTCCTGTCGGGCGATCTCGTCGTCGCGGGCGACATCGGTGACGACGGTGGGCGGAAAGTAGTAGCCGGGCCCGCTGTGCGCCCGGCCGCCGGTCGCTACCGCGGCGTGGGGCGGCAGCCGTTGGATGAAGCCGCCGACGCGATCGCGGTGTGCCGCGCTGATCAGGGGCCCGCAGGTCGCGGTGGCGTCCCCGGGCGCCCCGATCCGGATCGCCTTCGCTTCTTTCACCAGCGCTGAAACAAGCTCGTCGTGCCGGCTGTCGTGGACGAGCACTCGCGTGGCGGCGGCACAATCCTGACCGGCGTTGTAGAAGGCGGCCGCGGCGATTCCGGCGGCTGTGCGTTCGACGTCGACGTCGTCGAAGACGATCACCGGAGCTTTGCCGCCGAGCTCGAGGTGGACTCGTTTGAGCGTCGCTGCCGCGGCGGAAGAGACGTCGATGCCCGCTCGGACGCTCCCGGTCAACGAGACGATCGACGGGACGGGGTGGGCCGCCAGGTGCTGCCCGGTCGAAGAATCGCCGCAGACGACGTTCAGGACGCCGGCAGGCAGGACTGCGGCCGCGAGGTCGGCGAGCAGCACCGTCGACTCGGGCGTCAGCTCCGAAGGCTTCAGGACCACCGTGTTGCCCGCGGCGATCGCCGGCCCGCATTTCCAGACGGCCATCATCAACGGGTAGTTCCAGGGCGTGATCTGCGCGCACACGCCGACCGGTTCCCGTCGGACGCCGGAGGTGTAGCCGGTTTCGTATTCGGCGACCGCGCGCCCTTCGAGGCACCTGCACGCTCCGGCGAGGAACCGGATGTGGTCCAGCAGTTGGGGCAGCTCTTCCCGGGACATCTGCGCTCGCGGCTTTCCGGTGTTGCGGCACTCCGCGTCGACGAGCTCGTCGGCGTGATCGGAGAGAACGCCGGCCAGATCGAGCAAGCTCTGCTGCCGCCGGCTCGGCGTGGCCGATGCCCAGCCGGGAAACGCCGCGGCGGCCGCGCTCATCGCGGCATCGACGTCGGCGCCGCCGGATCGAGGAGCGGTCGCGTACACGACCGCATCGCTGGGGTTGCGGATCGGGAGCCGGTCGCGGCTCTGCGATTCGGTCCGCGTGCCTCCGACGACGTTGCTCAGTGCGATCATCGTTTCGCCAGTTCGGCCAAGGGAGTGAAGTCGCGGGCCGCGATGAAGGGCGGCCGTCGTTCCGGTGCGGCGAACGGCTCGACCAGGGTGTTCTCGACGCTGTTGAACACCACGAACAGGTTCGAGCGCGGGAACGGGGTGACATTGCCGTTCGACCCGTGCAGGCAGTTCGAGTCGAACACGGTCGCCGAGCCCGGTTTCCCGGCGAAGCACTCGATGCCGTGCTCGTCGCTCATGCGGGTGAGGGAAGCGCGGTCGGGCATGCCGACCTGGGCTCCGGGTTCGTGGCGTCGCAGCGAATCGTGGAAGTAGCCCGGCGGGGTGGTTCCGCAGCAGGTGATGAACTTGGCGTGGGTTCCGGGCATGATCATCAACGCCCCGTTGAACGGGTAGTTCTCGGTGAGGGCGACAGAGATGCTNAACGCGCGCGGCCGCGGCATTCCGTCTTCGGCATGCCAGGTTTCGAAGTCGGAATGCCAGTGGAACGGCCCGCCGTCGAAACCTGGTTTGCAGTTGATCCGGCATTGGTGGACGTAGACCTCGGAGCCGAGGATCTGCCGGGCCATGTCGACGACCTTGGGCTGGACGAGGATTCCGCGGATCTCCTTGCTCAGCAGGTGTACTTCGAAGATCGACCGCACCTGTCTCGTGTCGCCCTCGAAGGCGACGCGTTCGTCTTCCGCGGCACGGAGTTCGGCGCCGAGCCGATCGAGTTCGTCGAGGCAGGTCTGCACTTCGGCGCGGTCGAAGAGGTGTTCCAGTGCGAGGAAGCCGGTGCGGGCGTATGCGTCGAGGCTGGGGTCGGCAAGGGGGCCTGGACGGTCGCCCCATACCGCGGGGTCCGGGCGTTCGAGGATCTGCGGGGTATCCGCTGTGCGGGTCGGGTAGCGGTCGGCCAGCGTCGAGGTCATCGCTGGTTCCTTCCGTCGTCGGTGTCGGTGTGCGGAGAGTTCTCCGGCGCGCAGTGCGGGGTGGGCGCCGGCACATCGAGTGCGGGGTTGCCGTCGAAGAAGCCGAAGGGCTTGAGCTGGAATCCGACGGTCGTGACGGGCATGACAGGCCAGTCCTCGGGCCGGACCACGTGGTGGTCGCCGAAGGTGTACCAGACGACGACGTCGGTGTTGTCCAGGGGACGGTCGGCTTTCGCGTACTCCGGGAGGCCGTCGCCCGGGTGCTGGTTCGGGTAGTCGCCCCCGGCGTACAGCTGTGCCGGGTCGTACGCGGTCACCCACAGGTGTTTGTAGGCGAATCCGGCTCGGCGATGGGCTTCGGTTCCTTCGGCCTGGATCGGGAGCACATTGGCTCCCGCGGCGAGCTTGTAGCCCACGGGCTCGCCGAGTCTGTTGCGGACGTTCGGATTGACGATCAGCCAGTGCCGCCCGTGCGCGGGGTCGATGGTCCGTTGTGCCTCCCGCTCGGTGGCCAGCAGCGTTCGGCGGGCCAGCCACGCGTGTCCGAACGGGTTGTCCTGAGGCGGGGCGAGTTCCGAATTGACCTCGTAGACCGAGTTGTCGTTGCCGTTGACGCACATGTCCAGCCGGACGTTGAAGAAGTGCTGATGGTTCGGGCCGTACAGGCCCGGCGCGACCAGCGTGCCGTAGACGGGTTTTTCGCCGGGGGCGACGGTGCCGGTCGAGATCATGCCGGTGAGTTTCACTTCGAACTCGATCGTGCCGTCGAGGTAGAGGTACCAGAAGTAGCCGTACTGGTAGTTGCCGAGCGCGGAGAAAGTCGACACCACGAGCCGCCGGGCACGGCGGGTCACGGCGTCGCCGGTGCGGAAGTCCGTGTGCTTCCAGCCGACGCCGTAGTCTTCCTCGTGCATGCAGATGGCCTGGCGAATGGTGATCGGCTCGCCGCGGTCGTCGTGGACGACGACGTCGAAGTAGGTGATGTCGCCGAGGCAGTCGCAGCCGAGGCTGAGCGAGTTCACCATGTACCCGGCGCCGTACTCGCCTTCGTCGAACGCCTGCTTGTGGCTGTGGACCAGTCCCGGGTCGCCGTACGGCGTGAAGATCTCCGACAAGGCCGCCCGGTGGACGACCGGCCGCGTCCTGCCCTTCTCGGAAAAGCCGAGCTGGTGCAGCACGAGCCCCTCACGGGGGGTGAATCCCAGTCGGAAACGCCATTTCTGCCATTCGACGGCATAGCCGTCGACGCGAAAGCTGGGCCCTTCCGGCTGCGCGAGCACGATCGGATGCAGATCGTCGCGCACCCGGTCGACCGGTGTCCAGTTGTCCTCGCGGCCGATGAGGTCCTCGGTGTAGTTTCCGGCGTGCGGCGGCAAGGGCGGCCCGCCGCGGTCCTCCACGTCCACGACCGACATCTCGTCCAGGTCGACCAGCACGCGCAGGCCGTCGACGGGGCGCGCATACGGGTTGTCGCCTTCGCCGTCGAGAACGAAAGTCAGGGCGTGCGCCAGCCGGCGGTCGTCGAAGCGGCCGTCCTCCCGATGATGTCCGACCGTCCAGGCATCGACTACCGTTTCCTCGACGTCGGCCACGCCGCGGTCGTGCAGCGCTGAGCGCCAGCGTTCGTCTTCGCGCACGACAGCCTTGCAGGCCATGAATTCCTCGAGCGTGATCGCCGGTTGCACGTCCGGCACTTGCCGCCAGGAGGTGATCTGGGAGCCGGTGAGGGACACGGTGGCCTCGTAGCTCGTCTTCCGGTCGGGCTGACGCAGCACGATGAACGCATCCCGTTGCGGGCAGGGCTTTTCCGGATAGGCCTGCACCGCGTGCTTGGCCGGTTCCAGCAGCGTGATGCTGACGAACCGGGTGCGGTCGTTCACCTCCGGCCGGGTGCGAACCATCCTGGTGACACTGCGGATCTCGGCCGCGGTGAGCGGGTCGAGAGGATGACCGGATTCCGCGATTTCACGACCGCCGGTTGTGGCGTACGACACCGAAGTCACAACACACTCCTTGGGGGCGTCGAAGACGGCGGCAAGCCGGAATGCCTGCTGTTTAAGCAATTCCGTCGCGCTGGCGGAGTGCCGCCGCAATCTGGGATGTCGACGACATTAGTGCCGGGCGGTGCCCGTCGCGATCACCTCAGCGACCCGTCATGTCCAAGATGCGTACGGCCCGCGGTCCCTCAGATGGCCAGGAGCACGATCGCGGCGCCGGCGCCGACGAGGCCTGCTACTTGCGAAGGCCGCAGTTTTTCCTTGAGCAGCAGGATTCCCAGCACCACCGGGATGGCGGGGTAGAGCGAGGAGAGCACGACCGCGATCGCGAGAAGTTGCTGGCGGGTCGCCAAGGTGTAGAGGACGATCGCCGCGGCGGCGACGATTCCCGTCAAGGCGGCCGGCAGCAGCAGCCGCGGACGAATCCGGAATCGGCCCGGTGTCGCGAGCACGGCGGGGAAGAGCGTGAGCGCGGAAAGCAGTCTGCTGATCGCGATCGGCCACATTCCGGCAGACGGGTCGACCTGACCGAGCGCGATGTTCTGCAGAGCGAATCCGATTCCGGCGAGGAGTCCGTCGAGTGCTCCGTTCGCGGAGCCGTTGCCCTTGTCGCCGCCTTCACGGGCGATGAGCCACAACGCCGGCAGCGCGACGACGATGCCGCCCCACGCGGGCAGCGACGGGCGATTGCTCAGAAGGACCACCCCGGCGAGCACGGGAAGGGCGACCCCGCCGACGTCGCTGAGCGGCACCACGACGCTCATCCGCCCCCGGCCCATGCCGCGATACAGGAACAGCACCCCGGTTCCGGTGCCGATCCCGGAGAGCGCACCCCACAGCAGGCTCGGCGCGTCCACGTGCGGCGCGGCGACCACCAACGACGCCACGACCGTCGCGAGCAGCCCGCTGACCTGGCCGAGGAAGCCGATCAATGCGGCACGAGAGCGCCGCGACAGCAGACCGCCGGAGAAATCGGCGAGGCCGAAACACAAAGCCGACAGCAGCGCTAAGACTTCACCCACGCGCGCGCATCCGGTCTTCCGGCGCGAACGGTGCCAGGGGGCCGGCCGGAGTGCGGCTGCGGTGACGGGCGGTCATGGTTCCTGCATAGTGCTCGCCCG
This sequence comes from Amycolatopsis sp. M39, assembly GCF_001651785.1. Taxonomy (NCBI): domain Bacteria; kingdom Bacillati; phylum Actinomycetota; class Actinomycetes; order Pseudonocardiales; family Pseudonocardiaceae; genus Amycolatopsis; species Amycolatopsis sp. M39. Next base: position 159,409 of record NZ_LWSF01000018.1, on the reverse strand, counting down.
GCCGTCCCGCAACCGATCGCACCTGACCATGACGGCGATCAGCCGAAAAGCTCGCCCGCACGCCGAAGCGTGTCCGAAGGAGCTTCGTCAAACCGGTCGCGATAGGTCGCCGCGAAACGTCCGAAATGGAAGAAGCCGTGCCGTCGCGCCACTTCGGCAACGGTGACGGCGTCAGGGACGCTGACCTCAAGATCTTGCCGCGCTCGGCGCAATCGGACGTCTCTCAGATAGTTGTGCGGGGTGATGTCGAGGTAACGGCGGAAGCCTCGTTCGAGAACACGCACGCTGACCCCTACCGCGTGCGCCAGGCTGGCGACCGAGTGTTGATGGTCAGGGCGGCTCTCGATGAGCCGGGTGGCTTCCCGGATCGCCCGTGACGGCACCAGGTCCACGCTCTCTTGGAGCACATCCCAGTAATTGTGCCGATGCGATACGAGAAATGTCGTCATGATGGCATCCTCCACGGAATCCGCTGCCGCGCGGTGTTCGAGGGCGCTGCTTCGGCTGTCGAGCGACTTCACGAAGAGTTGCACTCCGTCGTGCCAGCCGCTGAGCGGCTGGCTTGCGGTGTCGAGCGGGCCCTCGAAAGCCAGCGGTTGCGGAAGGGCTTGCCGGAGCAGCCTGCCGAGACGTCGTTCCAGGCTCGATCGATCGATGCCCACGATCAGCTGCGCACAATCGCGCGACCAGCTGATCTCGGNCCCAGCCCCGCCGCTCGCTGACCAGCGTCCGCGAGCGGCTCGCCTCGACCGTCGAACGCCCCGAGCAGGAAAGCCACACCAGGAAGAGGTTCTCCGAGTTGGTGAGACGCATCCGAAAGGGCTCCGCGCTGCTGACGTAGGAAATCGTAAGATTTCCTGTTGTTTGTGAGTGAATTCGAATGCCGGGTGCCGGTGTCTCAGAGCAAGAGCAGAACTCGACGGCGCCGCAAATGCCGGACATGCACGTCCGGGCCTCGTCGAAACCGCCCGAGTCGATCAGCACGAAGTCGCCTAATGGCCTGCGCACACCGATCTCCCTTACGCCTCGTGCTCTCTGGGCCCGCAGCTTGCTGTCCCCGCCCGTTCCTGCAAGTGCTGGCCGACGTCCGTCGCGGCGTGACGGCGCTTCATGTTCCGGTATAGCAACGACACCTGATCGAGACAACGCCTGCGGGGAATACTCTTCCAGAAGCCCACCTGCGTCACGCCAGGTGACCGCGCCTATCCAGTTTCTGCGGTTTTAAACACGCCAATTCGGGTCTGTTTCTCACGTTGCCGCTTGGCGCGATATTCGTCTGGACGGTCTTCCTCTGCGGTTGCCGCCCGAATAGCGTCGCGTCTCGCTATGCTTCAGCTGTGTCTCGTTGCGCAGGGTTGATAAAGATCGAAAAGCTTGTGCGTGGCGCGATGATCGCGCGGATGGAGGGGACGATTTCAGAAGGCGGCAGCCGGCGGAGCCGGTGACGACGGCGATGGCTGGCCCGCAGCGGCCGCGATCGTGGCTGCCAATCCCGGCGTGGCGCAGGAGTGTGCGCGGCCTACAGGTGCGATGGCGACAGGTGGCACCACGCTGGCTGCGTCCGCGTAGGGCAGACGTGCGAGGATGCGGCCGACGTCCGGCTCCGGTCCTCGACAGCGGACGACGGCCGCAAACGCACCGCTCGCCAGCTGTCCCCGGGCGGTCCTTCACGCGCTGAACGCAGTCCCGCGAAGAGAGCCGGATCGTATTGGCGGAGGCAACCATGGCTGTCGTGAAGTACCTGACGGTGACCCCAGCGGACGTGGTCGCTGAGCGTGCTGCGGACAGCGAAGACGCCGACGTGTTGTCGCGTGTGCTGCAGGGCGAGGTCGCCGGATGCGTGCACGAGTTCCAGCTGTCGCCGCGCCTTGTGGTGGTGCACCGGGAGCTGGAGGGGAAACCTGAGCCGGATCAGTACAATGCCTATGCCACGTCGGCGGCGGGGCTTGCCCGATTGCGGCAGGCGCTCTACGTCTTCGCGGGTACGGTCCTGTTCATCGGTCGCGCGCGAGCGGAGTGGACGTCCGTCGCGGACGCTGACGCGTCTCGTGTCCGAGAGTTGGTCGCAGCCGTCACGCTGGCCGCGAAGGAACGAGTGTTCGCTCGTGCCCGTGTGAACAAGCTGGACGTGTCCGGCCGGGAGTGACAGCTGGAACGCCGTTTCGGCCTGGCGGGTGCCCGAGGCCCGCATTCCGGGCGGTACCAGTGCGCTCGTGGCGGCGTTCTGTACTGACGCGCGGTCCTGTCGCGCCGCGTGGTCGGCGAGCATCCGTGCGAGACTGCGGCGTGCGACTGCTGGACCTCCGCTGCGGAGCGAGCAGGTCGGGATGGCTTCGGCCCCTGTGGGCGGTCCTCACGGGTTGAGGTGTCGGACTTTCACGCGACCGGCGAACGCGTTGACGGTTCTGGAGGGAGCGACGGTCTCTGCAGAACCCTGTCCTGGTCCGGCGGCTTGCATGCAGGTCCAGAGCCCGGGTCGCCGCGTCGCACAGCATCAAATCTCGGCACCGGTGAACGCGTCGGCTCTCCCTCCGCACGTCGACGTCGTGGTCCGGCGGTTGCGTGTCATGCAGTTCGCGGTCGACGCGGTGTGTGCGAGCGGGGCGGCATGCGCTGCACGGAGGAGGGTACTTCTCGGGCAGCGGAAAGTGGGTGTAGTGACCGGTTTCCGGGATCCGGACCGTGCCGGTGCAGGCTGCGCAGATCCAGTCCAGTTCCATGACCCAGTCGACGTCGACAGGCTCACCGAGTTCCAGCGTGGTCCGGAACTGCTCGGGATCGCTCGCGGTGACCGTGAAAGGGAAGTCGGACCCCCGGACGGGTGCAACCGCGGGAACGCCGTCGAGATCCAGGACGAACCGACGCGGTTCCGAGACCTGGCGGACGGAGGAGACGCTCGTCATCGGTCGTGCCGGCGGCGTGCCAGCACGACCGGCCGCAAGCCTGCGAGAACGACCGCCTGGGCACCGCGACCCTCGACGAGGACCGTCAAAGCGTCGTTCCAGCCTTGCCAAGCCGCGAAGCGCGGGCGGTCGTGGAGATCGAAGCATCCCTGCCTGCTCACGGGTTTCGGTTCAGGAGGCGGGGGAGTGCGCTCGGCCGGCGCAGCAGCGTCGAGTGATGCTACGAAATCAGGAGAGGGCTGCTGGACGGTGACGACGAGCGGCGCGCCTGCCCGCTTACGTAGACGTCCGCCGCCGACAGTGCCGATCTGGACCGCGGTGCCTTCGACGTGCGCCGCGACATTGCGCACCTCGCCGGCGCGACTCCGCGCGGTCGTTCGCCGTGCGATCCGGCTCCTCGTTCACAGGCCCTCGCCGAGATCCTCAGATCCTGCCGCTCGCGCCGCCAGGAATCCGGTCGCGGCGTCCGGAGATCCTCGGCTGCGCGGGGCGCGTTCTGCCCCGTTGCCGGTGCAGCAGGCCGACCAGGTCGGCGCCGGGCTGGCTCAGCTCTGTCAGCGGCAGGGGAGCGAGGAAGTCCCGGGCGGGGCCAGGTGCCCGCGTTTCGCAGCCAGCGTCGCAGCGAACAAGCCGTCCGCGGTCCCGACTTGGCTCTCGACGCCCGCGAGCGCGGCGACCTGGTCGACAAGCTGCTCGGCGAGGGCGGTTTCGGAGCCCGCGAACGCGGCCGGGCCGGCGACCGGGAGCACGATCATGCCCGGTCGGACGATCTCCAGGTCCGCGGCGACAGTCTCGACCGCCCTCGCGACAGTCTCGAAATGTCGCGCGTCGCGATCGGGATCGTGGCCGAACACCACCAAGTTCGGGCATCTGGACTGGGCTTCGCGCCGAGCAGGCGACGACACGGTTGGCGAGAAAAACCGCCGCCGGAGCACCGACCGGGAGCCCTGCCCGCGGCCACGACAGGCCAGTCCGGGCACCAGAGCGCGAGCAGTCGCTGTGAGGGTGGACTGTTCATCAGATGCAACACCAGGTCCCGCTGCGCGGGGATCTGCGCAGGTGCGTGTCCGTCACGGCGTGACCACCGTCATCGCCGGGCGGACAGGGTCGCTCGGCGCGTCATCGACGGCGGGCCCGGCGGGCTTGCGTGGCTGCCCCGCAGGCGGCGGCCGGATCGGGGATGCATGCCCATCTTTGCCCGGATGTGGCGCAGGGGAAACACGCTCCCTCAGGCTGAGCCCGATCTGCATGACGAGTGCCAGTGCGGTCAGGCGATCCCGCTCCGCGGTGAGCAAGTTCGTACACCACCTGACCCGCTTGTTCGCAGCACTCCGGCCGGCGTTGTGTACCGCGAACGAGACGAGGATGCCCGCCGATCCGAGCACTGCGATGACAAGCGTGGGTCGTCCTGGTCCGTTGCTACGGGCTTGCGAGCGTCTTGATCAGTTCGGCGTAGCCCTGGACGAACGGAGTGAGTTTGTCCTTCGGCAGGCTTTCGGGGGCGAGGGCGAACATTCCGCTCGTCGACTTGATCGCCAGCCACCGCAAGCTGGTGAGCTGCAGGTCGTCGTACGTGTTGCCGGTGAGCATGTTCCACGCCAGGTCGAACACGGTCTGCTCGGCACCCCCGTGCCGAAGGGCGAAGAAGTTGGCGAACCTCTTCGTCGGTCCGTCGCCGCCGAGATAAGTTCGTACCGCGTCGGTGATCTTCACGCCGTTGCGAACCGCGGTGCCGACGAGGTAGCCGTCGACGTCTTCGATCAGGTCGTCCAGGGTGAACGTGGACGGTACCGTGATCTTCGCGAGGCGATCTTTGCAGAAGAGGTACCCGGAGGCGTACTCCTCGCTGTGCGCGCGCCATTCGCCGTAGAAGGTGCACAAGTCTCCTCCCCAGCCACCGAAATCGCCGCGACCCGGGACAATGCCAGAACCACCGCCCTTGAGCAGCACGGCGTTCGCAGTAGCGCCGAGGTGGTCGAGATCGATCGAAACGCCGCCTGCGGTATCGTTGAAACGGTCGAGCTTCGCTGGGCCATTGGCCTGCGCGTAGCTGATCCAGTCACGATCGACGTCACCGATCAGGGTCTGCCAGCCGTCATAGAGATCGACATAGTGTGGGTAGCGCAGGTACTCCAAGACCCGCAGGCTGGGATCCCCTCTATTGTAACGGACAGCAGCGGCGAACAATTCGTCGATGTAGCGGAACACCCGATCCAGCGCGGAGTCACGGCCGTTGACGTTCTCCGGGCCGGCGCCACGGTCGCTGCCGGCTCGCGGGTTCATGACATCGCGGTCCCAGTCGAAGGTGTCGCCGCCCGCGCTGAAGCGGATTTCCTTGATCTGGTTGAACGACCAGTTCGACGGCAGGGGGAAACCCAGGTTCCCGGAGAATCCCCAGGACATGCCGGACACGAACGAGAACCTGGTGTAGGCGTGGCTGCTGACCTGCGCACACACATTGCGTGAGCCGTACACCCCTGGAATGTAGCGTCTGCCCATGGTGCCCAACCCGGCTTGAACGCCGAGAAAGTACGGCACAACGTTGCTGGTGATCTCCTCGCCGGTCGCGTCGTAATCCACCGCGAAGTAGATCACCGTGCCCGCGTTGAACCCATAGCCGAGCGCCCGGTCGTGTGCTCTTCTCGCGTGTTCGTGGCCCTGGGCGTAAGTGAAGTCCTCGAGCCGTCGTGAGTTGTACTGCCAGATCGGGAAAACCCTCATGTCCCCGGCGAAGATTGCTTCCAGTTCACCGGGCTGGATTTCCTTGTCGAGTGTGCTGTCCGGTGGCTCGTCGAGATACCGGCCCACCACGTGGTAGCCGGCCGCCTTCAGAGCCTTGGCCCGATCCACGCTGATGTGGTGCCGGGTGTCGCCTGCTCCGGCCGGGCGGTCCTGGTCCCCCGTCGAAATCAGCAGTTGTGCCCAGGTCGGGTAGTCTCCGCGGCCGCTGGATTCAAGCGCGGAGAAGACTTGAAATGCCTTGACCCACTCGACGAGTTTGCCGTCGAACGTGCTCTTGAACGCCGTTGACGTGTTGTCCACCGTGCCGTTGAACACGCAGGCCGCACTGAAAAGCTGCACAAATATTCCGGAATCGCCGAACTGGAGAGGATGATTGCGCAATCCAGCCTTTGTCGCTGGGCCAAAATTTCCGTTGACATCGCTCTCGGGGATTCCGAACTCGTACTGCAGTGCTTTCACCAGTGCTTTCTGGACGTCGCGAGAGTATAGGCCATCGCAAGGTCCTATGAAGTAGGTCGACTTCCCCGCGTAACTGCCGTTGAGCCACTGCTGAATATGGCGGATCTGCTCGGTTCCGCCAGCGAGAAGAACATAGGCGTCCATTGTAAATATGGCTTTGAATAGCTTCGGATCGACAGTTCCAATGAGGTTTCCGACTCCGGTATCGCTCCTGAGCGAGTTTACCGATTCTGCTGTGCTGGCATCGTATCGGCCGTAGGTGTCTCCACCCCAGTAGCCCTTGCAGAACAGGGCGTGCTGCGCGATTCGAATGATATTGTCATTGGCAAAACCAGGGCCCAGCGGTCCTTTTTCCGCAAGCTTGGACAGGGTCAGCGGGCCTACGGCGTCGGTCAAATCCGCGATACCCAGCTCATGTTGCAAGGCCCGGGTCAACGAGTACATGGTGCTCCAGGCGGGGCGGCCGTCCTCTGGGCACCGTCGATATCCGGCGACCGCCCCGTATGTCGCGTTTACCCACTTCTGCGCTTCCAGTACCTTCGGATCTGCCATGCTTCACCCTCCTGATGCGACTTGCCCTTGACGCGAATATGATCGCGCGGTCGGCCTGCTTTGAGGTCACTGTCGCGCGGTCGGCTCGTCCCCCATTCTCCTGCCCGGTGGAGAATGATCGGTCTTTGCATCAGATCAGCACCACGGTAAGCTGCTATCCCTGCTCCAGCTTTCCTCGTCAAGGAATACATCGCTCACGTACACGTTGCGATGGCCGGTGTCATCGTCGGTTCGCAACCACCAATCGCTCTCTCGGGCATTGTCGTGGAAAAGTTCGCCTTTTGTGCGGCAGTGGAAGTAGCTTTTTCCTGCTCGCAACGTGCCCGCATGCGAGGACGCCTTGGAATCCGGTGACCAGTGTGTCCACTGGGAAACAATCATAGTCAGATAGATCTTGGCGAACGCCGAACTTTCTGATTGGGCTGCGTTCGCGGTGGGTGCGGCCAGCGAGAGAGTCGCCAACGCGGCGGCGACGGCTGATACTATACGCAACTTCATGCTTATTTCCTTTCGCTGTTGAATAGGCTTCGCGTGAACGCGGACGATTCGGTGCGCCCCTGAATTCATCGTTCGGGTGATTGTCGGAAGACCGGAACAATCATGTTCGAGCCCTCTGGGGCTTACAGCGTGATCCCCGTTCTAGCCGGGCACCCGCGGCTCAGTTCGCGATGAGCGTGTCAGGCACGGCGGTCAGCCGAGGGTCGGCGTAGCGGTGACCGCAGGCACCGTGCCAGAGCCCCGATCTGACAGCGTCGTCATACTGCGGAGGGCGGGTCGCGCCGGCGGGCTCTGTTGAAAGGGTTGCCTGGGCACCGCCGCTCCTGTGCGCGCGAATGCCGATACTGTGGCACTCTGGGAAATGTCACGGCGAGTTCCTTTGCGGCTCGAGGCTGGACAAGCGGTTGTCGCGGTATCTGGCGAAGCGGGGCCGAGCTGGAAACAGCTTGAGGAGCAGCGTCTCCGCCGGGCGCATCGCTGGTGGCCAGTGTCAGTTGCTGAGATACATCCGCCCGTCGTACCTCGCTCCTGGCCGGAACACCCAGCTCGGGTCCCTGGACGTGACCATTGCGGCCGAGGTGATCGACAGCCTTTTCTTCGGGGTGCCGAAGGGGCCGCACTGTATCCAGGCGCGTCCGCCGTCTCTGGACCAGTCCATCCACACGTTGTCGACGGTCCAGCCCCAGAATGTGAATGCATGGATCGCGGCGTAGCCTCTCCTCTTCCCCTTGATGTCCGCGAATCCGTTTGCCGCGGCCGGCTGGCCAAGCAGGAGTCCGGTCGCTATCGGTCACCCGAGAGCCACGACGGCCACCAGTTGGTTCACCCGCGCCGAGATGCCGGGCCGTCCCCTTCGAGTGTCCCGTAGTAGTAGCCGTCTCCCCGGTGCTTGCCTGACGGGTCGACCGCGTACCAGGCGCAGGTCGCCAAGACATGCTGCCCGAACCGCACTGCGTCGTTGGACTCGGTGAGGCAGTAGGAGTAGGTCCGGATCGGACCCCACCAGGCCCCGATCTGCTCGTTGGCCGGGGGAGTGGTTGTGGCAGCGGCGTGTGCGGAGAAATTATGGGCAGGGTCGGCGTTCCCAGGCGAGGTGCTTGCTGCGGCACTCGCTCCGCTCAGTGCGAGGGCGGCAGTGGACACGGTCAGGGCTATTCGCAGGTGATGCATGATTTCTCCTGGTTGGCTGGTCGGCGAGGCCTTCGTGTGCTGTCCGGGTTCCGGCGACAGGGCTGCCCTTTCTGCGCCGGGAACGCCTCGCGCGGCTTCGACTGGGAAATGTCGGAGGACGTCGCTCGCTGTCCCGCTCTCATCCTTTGCCGTACCGTGCCACGCCGGAAGGCGGATCTGCGGGCGTTGTGGTCATGTGGGCCGCTGAGGCTGACGGCCCGGTTGCCGATCTTGTGGTCAAGGGGAGCAAGGAGATGTCGCACGTCCAGTGGGAGTTCGACGCGACAAGAACCGACGCCGCGCTTCTATGGAGGGTTTTGCCATGTCGACTGAAACCTTTCTTTATGTCTCAATGTCATCGCGGGCCGAAATTGGTCTTCCCTGCTTGCGCTGCCGCTCGATCGGGCTGGGCGGCGGACGCGGCAGTCGGTGCCGCTGCAAGGTCGAGCCAGGCCATGGCTGTCCCGTCGGCGATCTAGGCGGCGGCGCGACAGCGCAGTGTCTTCGACGGCACGGAGGTGGTGGTCTCCCCTCGGTAACTGTCCGGGCGTGATTCGGGATAGGCCGCTGCGCGGAACCTGGTTTGCTCGGCAACGTCGGCGGCCGGGTTCCAGGTTTAGCTCACCGCTGTTGTCCTGTGTCGCTCCGCGTCGCACCGGACAACAGGCCCGGACAAACGCGTCGTGGTCCAGCCAGGCAGCGACCGCAGAAGGAAATGACGCATAAGCGCTGGTCGGCAGCGCGGCGACCGGAGAACCGCTGCTCGGCTAGAACAGGCTCGGGTGCAGGGGGTTGGCGGTCGGCCGGATTGCTCCGTGCGGGTTGTCCGCCGGACAGCCGATGCGCGGCCGGCCACCGTTCTGCGATCCTCAGTGACGGGGAGGGGACGCGATGCCGCGTGCTGAACAGCCGTTGCCGGCGGACGGCACGGTGCTGACCGGGTTCGCGCGGGCGCTGCGCGATGTCCGTACCGCGGCGGGGACGCCGACGTACCGGGCGCTGGCGAAGCGTGCGCACTACTCGTCCAGCACCCTGGCCGAGGCGGTCGGCGGGAAGAAGCTGCCGAGTCTCGCGGTGACGGTGGCGTTCGCGGAGGCATGCGGCGCGGACAAAGCAGAGTGGGAGCGACGCTGGCACGAGACCGCGTCCCGGCTCGCGGCGGAGTGCCAGTCACCCCCGATCTCTCGTGAACGCTCGGACGACGACAGCGCGGCTCCGTACCTGGGACTGCGTGCCTACCGGCCCGGTGACGCGGCACGGTTTCACGGGCGGGACGAGTTGTCCGCTCAGCTCCGTGCGGCGGTCGCGGACCGCCGGTTCGTCACTGTGGTCGGTGCCTCGGGGGCGGGGAAGTCGTCCCTGTTGCAGGCGGGCTTGATCGCGCGGGCGGATGGTGCCCGCGAGCCGGTCATTGCCGTGACGCCGGGACGGTCCCCGGTGGAGGAGATCGCGGTCGCGCTGGCCGCGGTGTCCGGCGGGTCGGCGACGGCGTTGCGCCGGGACATCGTCGGCGATCCTGCCGGGCTGCACCACGCCGTACGACAGCTGTTGGCGGCCCGCGAGGCTGATGGTGATCTGCTGGTGGCGGTGGACCAGTTCGAGGAACTGTTCACCGTGTGCCAAAACAGCACCGAGCGGACGGCATTCGTCGCTGCGCTGATCACTGCCGCGACCGCCGAGACCAGCCGCGCCCGTGTCGTGGTGGGGTTGCGCGCGGACTTCTACGCGCATTGCTGCGCTCATCCCGAATTGGCGCAGGCGATGAACGGTGCCCAGGTCGTGGTCGGGCCGATGACCTCCGAGCAGCTGCGCGCCGCGATCGCCGGGCCTGCTGCTGCCGCCGGGCTCAGCGTGGAGAGCGCGCTGCTGGCCGAGGTGACCGCTGACGCGCTGGGCGAGCCCGGGGCGCTGCCTTTGGTGTCGCACGCCATGTTGCAGACGTGGCGGCGTCGCCGCGGCACGGTGCTGAGTTTGAGCGGTTATCAGGCGGCGGGCGGGATCGCGCACGCGCTGGCGCAGACCGCCGAGACCGTGTTCACCGATCTCGGCCCGGCACAGCAGCGTGCGGCGCGGGAGCTGTTCATCCGGCTCACCGCTCTGGGCGAAGGCACCGAGGACACCAAACGCAGGCTGCGCCGCAGCGAACTCGACCTGCCCGACCGCGATCTCGAGACCGTGCTCGACAAGCTCAGTGCGGCGCGGCTGATCGTGCTCGGCCACGACACCGTCGAGATCGCCCACGAAGCTCTCATCCGCGGCTGGCCCCGGCTGCGCGGATGGCTCGACGAAAACCGCGACGGACTACGGCTGCACCGCCGCCTCTCCGGCGACGCGAGCGACTGGACAGGCCTCGACCGCGACCCCGGCACGCTCTACCGGGGTCTCCGCCTGACCGCCGCCTCCGACTGGGCCGGCGGCGGGGATGTCCGGCTCACCGCGCTAGAGCGGGAATTCCTTGATGCGAGCCGGGCTGCCGAAAAGCGCGAGCAGGCTCGGCACCGGCGGCGCACCCGGCAGTTGCGCTGGCTCGCCGCCAGCTTGGCCGTGCTGCTGGTCGCCGCGCTCGCGGTCGCGGTCGTGGCCGTGCGCCAGCGCGAACACGCGCTCGCCCAGGAACGCACCGCGACCTCACGGCAGCTCGCCGCCGAAGCACGGACCCAAGCCGGACTGGACCCGGCCGCGGCGATCCGGAAGAGCCTCGACGCCTACCACGCCGAGCCGACCGTCGAAGCCCGCAGCGCGATTCTCAGCCTCGCGTCCCATCGTGCCTACCATGCGCTGCTGCCCTCGTCGTCCAAAGCCAGAGTCGGGGTCGCGCTGAGCCCGGACGGGCGGTGGCTGGCCGCGCCCGGGGGCGATCTCAGGCTCACGCTGTGGGATGTTCCCGGCCGGCGCCGCGTGGCGGTGTTCGGCGCCCCGTTCGACCGGGTCTCCGCGGTCATGTTCAGTCCGGACAGCCAGCGGCTGGCAGCCGGGACGGTCGACGGCCATATTCACATCTGGCACCTGGCCTCCCGCACGATCGCGGCCTCGTTCACCGTTACCGAGCCCGACACGGCCGTCGCCGTGCTCCGCTTCAGTCCGGACGGGCGGCTGCTGGCTTCTGCGGATCGACGCAACCAGGTGAAGCTGTGGGATACCGGCGGACGAGGCACCCCCGTCACTCTCGCCGCACAACACGACGGGCCGGACCTCGCCGGCAACCCTGCCGTGGCATTCAGCCCAGACGGTGCCCTGCTCGCTTTTACAGACGCCACCGGCGCGCTCGCGCTCTGGGACCTGCATACAGCCACCCGCGCGGATCCACTGCCGGCGCCGAGCGCGTGGACGAGCTCCGCAGACTTCACATCCGACGGGCACACTCTCGTAACCGTCAACCGCGCGTCAGCGGCGATCCGGCTCTGGGACGTCACGACCCGGCGGCAGGTCGCGGAGCTGGCCGGCGACTCGGTCCCTCAGAACAGTGTCGTGGTCGATCGCGCCAATGCACAGCTAATCACCGTCAACGTTCGCGGCACAGTCGACGTCTGGGACCTCGGCCGCCGGACACTCCTGGCAACGCTCGCCAAGAACGTCTCACTGACCGGGTCGGCGGCGGTCAGTTCCGACGGGAAAACCATCGCCGGCATCGTCGGCAACGGCGTCGCGCTGTGGGACCGCACGCATCTCCCGCTTCTCGGGGTTCCTCCGGTTACGACCTCGTTGCAGGTCAGCGAATCCGGCAGGACTGTACTCGCGGGAGGCAGCGGTTCGCCCACCGTCATTTGGGACACCGGCACACGGCAAGGCCGAGTGATCGCAACAGTCCCCAGGCGCGACATCGTCAGCGGTCTCGCGGTTCTCAGCCCGGACGAGAAAGTCGTCGCGTTCAACGACAACGGTCGCATCACCGTTCTCGACGCGAGAACCGGCTCGGCCCTTGTCGAGGTGCCTCGCACCTCAGACTTGATGTACGCCAAGTCGTTCGACTTCAGCCGGGACTCCCGCACCTTGGCCGTGGCGATGCTGAATGGCGGCGTCTGGCTATACGACCTCGGCGCACGGCGGTACGTGCGCAACGTCGCCGAAGGGATCGACGCGGCGAATACGCGCTACAGCCCGGACGGGCGCATGTTCGCCTTTACCAGCGAAGGCACGACGATCAACATCCTGAGCGCCGATGGCTACAGCCTGATCAAGAAACTGAAGGTCGTCGATAACCCTGGCGAGGCGTGGCCGGGGTACAGGTTCAGCCGCGACGGATCGCTGCTGGTTTCCAACGACAACATGCTCACCGTCTCGGGAAAGCTCCTCATCTGGGACACTGCGACCTTCGCGAAGAGGGCCGAGTTTTCCACTCCCGGCACGGCAGCGAGTGTGCCGTACTTCAGCCCGGACCGCCGCTACATCGCCACATTCGGCAACAACGACGCCGTGACCCTCTGGGATGCCGCCACCGGGACCCGCTGGGCGACTCTCACCGGCCACGCCGGAAAGATCACCGGGATCTACTGGAACGGGACCGGCGTGCTCGCCAGCAGCAGCGAAGACAACACCGTCATCCTGTGGAACACCGACGTCGACGACGCGATCCGGCAACTCTGCGACAACATCGAGCGGGACTTTCCCGGCACGGGCACAACACCCGCGATCTGCTCGGCGCATCGGGAACGCGGGCGGAACTGAGCCGTTCGGGCAGCAGACGCTAGCCACCCAGCCGAACGAGCGGTGGATCAAGAAGATCGCGGAGGCCGCACAGTGCCGACGCAAGCCCGGACCGGGTCTGTCACCGGCAGGCGCGCTGCGCGGAGGCGGCTGGACGGGGTGAGGTTCCCCGGGGGGTCGGTCACTGGGTTTCATTTCGCGTGGGCGTGGTGGTGACGATAGCTGAGACGGGTTTCGTGGGGTGTTCGGTAGTCGAGGGTGGAGTGCAGGCGGTGGTGGTTGTAGTAGGCGAAAACGGCGTGCCTGGCTTGCTGGCGGGTGGTCCAGGAGCGGGCGCCGGTTTCGGTTTTGAGGGTGGCGAAGAAGGATTCGGCGGCGGCGTTGTCGTAGCAGGACCCGGTCCTGCCCATCGAGGGCCGGATCTCGTGGGCGGCCAGCGTGGCGCGGAATTCCGTCGAGGCGTATTGGGCGGATTCAACTGGTCGTCGCAATACTCCATTGTGGAAATTGGGAGTGTGTTGTGGCGCAAGGACAAGCGCGAGCGGCGATTGCGGCCGGTCGGCCGCCGTTGCGGTCTCCGGGTCGGCCGCCGATCAATCGGCGTGATGAACGGCAGCGTTTCTGGCGGTTGATTGCGCAGGGGCTGTCCAGTGCGGACGCTGCGGTCGCGTGTGGCGTGTCGATGCCGTTGGGGACGCGGTGGTTCCGTGAGAGGGTGTTTCGAAACCCGGTGGCGTGGTCGGGCGTTGACTGTGATATCGGCGTGGCGCGCCGTTCGCTGGGCGGTTGTGCAAGCTTCCGCACAACACACGGATTCAGCGACTGACCACGCGGGTTTCGAAACACCCTCGGACGGAATCTGATTCCCTCAGGGTTCCCCTCACGGACAGCTGGGGCGAGCGCGCGGGCGGCGCAGCGAAGGATCCGCCACCCGGATGAGGGGTGCGCCACTCTCGACATACTCGGACTTCCTACTTTATGGTGTCCACAGGTCCACGGTGCAGGGAAGCCGGTGCGAAACCGGCGCGGTCCCGCCACTGTGACCGGGGAGTGCCGTCCCACGCGGGAAAAGGCCACTGGCGAGAGCCGGGAAGGCCGGGACGGGGCAGATCCGGGAGCCAGGATACCGGCCGTGGACGTCCGTGTTCGTCCACGAGGATGGAGCAGAACGCATGTGGCTCGCCCCTGCCTGCGTGAAAGACGCCGACCCGCCGCCGCGGTAGGTCCGCGCCGTCGTCCCGCCGCGGCGGGATCCGGTGCTTGTCGCGCCGCGCGGTCGCCGTGCGGCGGCTCTCTCCTGCGCTCTTTCCGAAAGGCTTCGCTGTGACTGCTGAACTCACGCACTTCGTCGGCGGCAAACCGGTTCCCGGCACGTCCGGACGGTTCGCCGACGTCTACGACCCCAGCTCCGGCGCCGTGCAGGCGCGGGTCCCGCTCGCCTCGGCGGCCGAGGTCGCCGCCGCGGTCGGCGTCGCCGCCGAAGCGCAGCGCGAATGGGCGCGATGGAATCCGCAGCGCCGCGCTCGCGTGCTGATGCGGTTTGTCGACCTGGTCCGCGCGGAGGAGGACAGCCTGGCCCGGCTGCTGTCGTCCGAGCACGGCAAAACCGTCCCCGACGCGCGCGGCGACATCCAGCGCGGCCTGGAGGTCGTGGAGTTCGCGATCGGCATTCCGCACCTGCTCAAGGGCGAGTTCAGCGACAGCGCCGGCACCGGCATCGACGTGTACTCGATGCGCCAGCCGCTCGGCGTCGTCGCCGGGATCACACCGTTCAACTTCCCGGCGATGATCCCGCTGTGGAAGGCCGGGCCGGCGCTGGCGTGCGGCAACGCGTTCGTGCTCAAGCCGTCCGAGCGCGACCCCTCGGTGCCGTTGCGGCTGGCTGAACTGTTTCTCGAAGCAGGCCTGCCGCCGGGTGTGTTCCAGGTGGTCAACGGCGACAAGGAAGCGGTCGACGCGCTGCTCACCGATCCGCGCGTCGAGGCCGTCGGCTTCGTGGGCTCGTCGGACATCGCGCAATACGTGTATTCGCAGGCCGCGGACCACGGCAAACGCGCGCAGTGCTTCGGCGGCGCGAAGAACCACCTGATCGTGATGCCGGACGCCGATCTCGACAAGGTCGTGGAGGCGCTCGTCGGCGCCGGGTACGGCTCGGCGGGGGAGCGCTGCATGGCGATTTCGGTCGCGGTGCCGGTCGGCGAAGCGACCGCGGACGCGCTGGTGGAGCGGCTGGCCGCCCGGGTGAAGACGCTCAAGGTCGGCGCCGCGCTGGACGAGACCGCCGATTTCGGCCCATTGGTCAGCTCGGCCGCGGTGCAGCGGGTGCGGGACTACGTGGACCTCGGCGTCGCCGAGGGCGCGGAACTGGTGGTGGACGGCCGGGACGTCGTGGTCGAGGGGCACGAGAACGGGTTCTTCCTCGGCGGCTGCCTGTTCGACAAAGTCACGCCGGACATGCGGATCTACCGCGAGGAGATCTTCGGCCCGGTGCTGGCGGTGGTGCGCGCGGCCGGCTACGAGGAGGCGCTGCGGCTGCCGAGCGAGCACGAATACGGCAACGGCGTCGCGATCTTCACCCGCGACGGCGACACCGCCCGCGACTTCACCGCGCGGGTCGACACCGGCATGGTCGGGGTGAACGTGCCGATCCCGGTGCCGATCGCCTATCACACCTTCGGCGGCTGGAAGCGGTCCGGTTTCGGCGACCTGAACCAGCACGGCCCGGATGCGGTGCGGTTCTACACCAAAACCAAGACCGTCACCTCGCGCTGGCCCTCCGGGACCAAGGAAAACGCGAGCTTCGTCATCCCGACGATGGACTGAGGCGCGCCGTGCATCTCACCGACGAGCAGCGCGCGCTGCGCGACACGGCGGCCGAATTCGCCGCCGAACACCTCGCGCCGCACGCACTGGAATGGGACCGGGACAAGCATTTCCCGGTCGACGTGCTGCGGAAAGCGGCCGAACTCGGCCTCGGCGGATTGTACTTGCCCGAGGACGTCGGCGGCTCCGCGCTGGGCAGGCTGGACGGTGTCCTGGTCTTCGAGGCGCTGGCCACCGGATGCCCGTCGATCGCGGGATACGTGTCCATCCACAACATGGTCGCCGCGATGATCGACCGCTTCGGCGACCACCGGCAGCGCGGCCGTTACCTGCCGCGGATGTCCACTATGGAATCTCTGGGCAGCTACTGCCTGACCGAACCGGGAGCAGGTTCGGACGCGGCGGCACTGTCCGCCCGGGCCCGGCGCGACGGCGACGAGTACGTGCTGGACGGCGTGAAGCAGTTCATCTCCGGCGCGGGCGCTTCCGAGGTGTACGTGGTGCTGGCCCGCACCGGCGGACCCGGCGCGGGCGGGATCTCGGCGTTCATCGTGGAGCGGGACACACCAGGGCTTTCCTTCGGTGCCAACGAAGTCAAGATGGGCTGGAACGCACAGCCGACCCGGCAGGTCGTCCTCGACGGCGTCCGGGTGCCCGCGACGGCGCTGCTCGGCGACGAAGGCGGCGGCTTCCGGGTAGCGATGTCCGCTTTGGACGGCGGACGGCTCAACATCGCAGCCTGCTCGCTCGGCGGCGCGGACACCGCGTTGACCAAGACGGTGCGCCACCTGACCGAACGCACCGCATTCGGCGGTCCACTGTCGGATGCCCAGGCGTTGCGGTTCCGGCTCGCCGACATGCGCACCGGCTTGGAGGCCGCGCGCACCCTGCTGTGGCGCGCGGCGGACGCGTACGACCGCGGCGATCCGGACGCGACGTCGTTGTCCGCGATGGCGAAGCGGTTCTGCACCGACACCGGCTTCGAGATCGCCAACGACGCGCTGCAACTGCACGGCGGATACGGCTACCTCGCCGAATACGGCGTGGAGAAGATCGTCCGCGACCTGCGCGTGCATCAGATCCTCGAAGGCACCAACGAAATCATGCGGGTCATCATCTCCCGCCGGATGTTGCAGGAGGCGGCATGAGCGACGTCGAGTTCCTCGTCCACAGCGGACTCGGGCGGATCACCCTGAACCGGCCGAAGGCCCTCAACGCGCTGACCCACGGCATGGTCCGGGACATCGCCGAGCACCTGGAAAAGTGGCGCGCCGACCCGGGCGTGCGGGCGGTCGTGGCCGAGGGCGCGGGCGAACGCGGCCTCTGCGCGGGCGGCGACATCCGGTCCATCTACGAGGACGCCCGCTCTGGCGGCACCGCCTCATGGGAGTTCTGGGCCGACGAATACCGGCTGAACGCGCTGATCGGCCGGTATCCGAAACCGTACGTGGCGATCATGGACGGCCTGGTGATGGGCGGCGGCGTCGGGATTTCCGCGCACGGCAGCCACCGCGTGGTCACCGACCGCTCCCGCGTCGCCATGCCCGAGACCGGCATCGGGTTCGTCCCCGACGTCGGCGGCACATGGCTGCTCTCCCGCGCGCCGGGCCAGCTCGGCACCCACGCCGCGCTCACCACCGCGCAGCTGTCCGGCGCCGACGCGATCCATTGCGGACTCGCCGATCGCTACGTGCCGGCCGGCCGGCTCCCGGACCTCTACGACGCCCTGGCGACCCGCACCCCGGACTCGGCACTGGACCTGGTCGCGGAAACCCCGCCGCCGAGCCCGCTCGCCGCCGCGCGGGAGTGGATCGACCACTGCTACGCGCCGGACACCGTCGAAGAAATCCTGGTCCGGCTTCGCGACGGCGGAGAAGCAGCGGTCGCGGCGGCCAAGGAGATCGAAGGCAAATCGCCGACCGCGCTCAAGGTCACCCTCCGCGCACTGCGCACCGCGGCCGCGCTGCCGGATCTGGAAAGCGCACTGGCCCAGGAATACCGGATCTCCCGCCGCGCACTGTCCTCCGCGGAGCTGGTCGAGGGCATCCGTGCGCAGATCATCGACAAGGACCGGTCGCCGCGGTGGTCTCCGTCCACAGTGGCCGAAGTGACCGGCGAACTGGTCGATTCCTATTTCGCCGATCTCGGCGACGCCGAGCTGACGGGGGTGCGGAACTGATGGCCGTGGCTTTTCTGGGACTGGGCAACATGGGCGGGCCGATGGCCGCCAACCTCGTCAAAGCGGGGGAGAAGGTGCTCGGCTACGACCCAGTCCCCGAAGCGGCGGCCTCGGCGGCGGAAGCCGGAGTGTCCATTGTGGATTCTCCAGCCGCCGCGGTGGCCGAGGCGCAGGTAGTGCTCACCATGCTGCCCAGCGGCAAGCACGTTCTCGACCTGTACCGCGACATCGTGGCGCTCGCGCAGCCGGACACCTTGTTCCTCGACTGCTCGACCATCGAAGTCGCCGACGCGCGGGCCGCGGCCGAACTGGCCGTCGCCGCCGGACACCAGGCGGTCGACGCCCCGGTGTCGGGCGGGGTCGTCGGCGCCGCGGCGGGCACGCTGACGTTCATGGTCGGCGGCCGGTCCGAAGCCTTCATCGCCGCGGAACCGTACCTGCACCGGATGGGCGCGAAGTTCGTCCACTGCGGAGATTCCGGGGCCGGGCAGGCGGCGAAGATCTGCAACAACATGATCCTCGGCGTCTCGATGATCGCGGTGAGCGAGGCGTTCGCGCTCGGGCAGGCACTGGGGCTCACCGACCAGGCGCTGTTCGACGTCGCCTCGACCGCGTCCGGCCAATGCTGGGCGCTCACCACGAACTGCCCGGTGCCCGGCCCGGTCCCGGCGAGCCCGGCCAACCGCGGATACCAAGGCGGCTTCGCCAGCGGCCTGATGCTGAAAGACCTGCGCCTGTCCCAAGCCGCCGCCGAGGCCGCCGACGTCCGCACCGCACTGGGCAAACACGCCACCGACCGCTACGCCGAGTTCGTCGCCGAAGACGGCCCGGGCCGCGATTTCTCCGCCATCGTCACCACACTCCGGGAGAACGGAACCGCATGACCGAGACCATCGCCGTCGACCGTCCGGCCCCACGCGTCGCGCAGATCACCCTCACCCGCCCCCAGGCGCTGAACGCGCTGAACCTGCGAACCATGCGCGAACTCACCGAAGCGGCCGCCGATCTCGACCGTTCCGAAGACGTCGGCGCGATCGTGCTCACCGGCTCGGACCGGGCGTTCGCCGCGGGCGCGGACATCAAGGAAATGGCCCCGCGCACGTACAGCGAAATGCACGCCGAGGACTGGTTCGCCGGCTGGGACGCGCTCACCCGCGTCCGCACCCCGCTGATCGCCGCGGTCGCCGGGCACGCACTGGGCGGCGGCTGCGAACTCGCGATGATGTGCGATCTGCTGCTGGCCGCGGACACCGCGCGCTTCGGCCAGCCCGAAATCACCCTCGGCGTCATCCCCGGGATGGGCGGTTCGCAGCGGCTGACCCGCGCGATCGGCAAGGCGAAGGCGATGGACCTGATCCTCACCGGCCGCACGATGAAAGCCGACGAAGCCGAGCGCGCGGGGCTGGTTTCGCGGGTCGTTCCGGCGGCGGACCTGCTCACCGAGGCAGTCGCGGTCGCATCGAAGATCGGGTCGATGTCGTTCGTCGCCGCGACGACGGCCAAGGAGGCGGTGAACCGGGTGTTCGAGTCCACGTTGGCCGAAGGCGTCCTGTTCGAGCGGCGGGTGTTCCACGCGCTGTTCGCGACGCACGACCAGAAGGAGGGGATGGCGGCGTTCGTGGAGAAGCGGTCGCCGGAGTTCAACCACGCCTGATCGCGTTCGCCCGCTTCGGCGGTGACGTGGCGAAGGCTCGCGTCACCGCCGAAGCGGAAGTTCCGCCGCCGTTGCCGCTCGCGGTCCTGGCGGCACTCCGGCCTGTGGCGCACCGAGGGGAGGCCGTCGCCGAGGCGGATGGCGTGTGGTGCTTCGATGATTCCAAGGCAACCAATCCGCACGCGGCGTTGGTCGCGGTGGAAGCTCACGAGCGGGTGAGCAGGCTCGCCGGAGGTCAGGTGAAAGGCGCGTCGCTGGACGCGCAGATCGCTGAACGCCTGTGCTGATCGGAGCGGATCGGGACACGTTCGCCGCCGCTCTGGCACGACATGCGCCCGATACGCCAGTGCGGATATTCGCCGCCGGAAATGAAGAGGATATGACTGCCGCAGTGCGGGCAGCGAGCATCATGGCACAACCCTGCGACATGGTGTTGCTAGGGCTCGCGGGATCTATTCGCGAACTGCGCCCATCGTGGCGAGGTCTTCCGCGAGCGCAATGACGGCCAGCGGAACGCGGCACCGTCCCGCCTCGTGACCCGCGGCCGGCGACGATGAATTCGCTCTCCGACGACCGCCGCGTGCTCAGTTGCAGGGAAATCGAGAAATAGCAGCTGATTCCGCGTGCCGCTGCCGATTTTGCTACTCAAAACGTAGCGAGTGGTGGAATTCGGAGGTCGACCCGGAGCCGACGGCGAGCATCGGGTGCTGGTCGCGGCGAGTGAATGTCCGCCGGCCCGCTTGCCCTGGCGCTCCGCTCCCTCCTAGGGTTGGGCGCGCTGGGGAAGGGCATTGGCGATTCTGGGCGGAATCGGCGTAACCGTCGAATTATGCCCTGCCACCAAGGGGAGCGACTGTGTTGCAATTACCGGATATTTTCGATGCGCAGAACTACGCGCGGGTGCGCAGTGCGCTGCCGGAAGCGCAGACCATGCCGCACTGGTGCTACACCTCGCCCGAATGGCATCGCCGGGAAATCGACGCCATTTTCCGTCCCGCTTGGCATTTTGTCGGGCTGGCTTCGATGCTGCCCTCGCGCGGCAGTTTCCTCACTGCCGAGACGCTCGGCCAGCCGGTGCTGCTGGTCCGGTCGGACCAGGGAATCCGGGCGTTCCGGAACAGTTGCCGGCACCGCGGCTCGATTCTCCTGGAGGAAGCCCAGGGGACCTGCGGCGGCATCCGGTGCCAGTACCACAGCTGGGTGTACAGCCTCGAAGGAAAACTGCTCCGGGCCCCGGGGACCGAGGAGTCGAGCACCTTCGACCCGGAGCGGCACGCGCTCACCGACGTGCGCTGGGCCGAATTGGAAGGACTGCTTTTCGTCACCTTGGACGAGAACGCCCCGCCCGTGGACCAGTATTTCGGCGATTTCGCCGAGCGGGTGGCCAGACCTTACCGGATCGCCGAGATGGCGTGCGTGCACCGGCGCAGTTACCATCTCGCCTCGAACTGGAAGCTTTACGTCGAGGTGGACATGGAGACCCTCCACACCAAGCACATCCACCGCGGGTCGATCGGCGAGCAACCGGTCGTTTCGCCGCCCACCAGCGGCGAGTGGATCACGGTTTTCCACGAGAGCGACCACACCCCGGCATTGGCCCCCGGCGAGCGGCACCTGGGGTTCCCGGCCACGCCGGGCATCAGCGGCGCGGCGAACCGCGGCACCCATTTCTCCGTGCTCGCTCCGGGGTTTTTCCTGGTCACCGCGCCGGACTGCATGTGGTGGATCCAGAAATACCCGGAGACGCCGACCCGGACCCGGGTCGACGTCGGCTACTGCTTCCCGCGCGCCAGCCTCGACCGCCCTGACTACGCCGAGGTTTCGGCACGCTACATCCGCCGCTGGGACCAGGTCGTGCGCGAGGACGACTGGATCACCGAATTCCAGCAGCGCGGTCTGCCCGGCAGCACCCCCGGCTGCTACACGCCCGAGGAACACGTGGTGCACCGCCTGGACAACTGGATCCTGGACCGGGTGCTCGGCGCGGCGGGCGACCGGACGCCGAGCGCGCAGGGGGTGCCTGGGTGAGGACGGGCGAGTCCGCGCCCGCGGAGCTCCGCCGCGGGTTCCGGCGGGCACGAGCCGGATCGACGGCGCTGCTGCTGGCCCTGTTCGCCATCGGCTTCTTCCAGCGGTTCGCGCCCGCCACGTTCGCCGAACCGATCGGCGCGGCGTTCGGCGTCTCGGCGGCGCAGCTCGGCCTCTTCGCGGCGGGCAATTTCTGGGTCTACACGGTGATGCAGGTACCGGTCGGGCTGCTGATCGACCGGTACGGCACCCGGATGGTGGTCGCGGTCGGCGGGGCGGTCACCTCGGCGGGGACCTTGCTGCTGGCCGCGGCTCCGGGGTTCGGCGTCGCCGCCGCCGGCCCGCTGCTGGTGGGGCTCGGCACGTCCGGCATCTTCGTCGGCCTGCTGAAGAGCAACGCGACCTGGTTTCCCGAGCGCCACTACGGTGTGGTCACCGGCGTCACGATGTTCGTCGGCAACCTCGGCAGCATCTTCGCGGAGGGGCCGTCCGCCTTGCTGCTCACGGCGTTCACCTGGCGGTCGATATTCCTCGTCGTCGGACTGCTCGCCGCGGCGACGACGGTGCTGGTCCTGGTCGTCGTGCGGGATTCGCCGGAGGAGGCCGGGTACCCGGACGTGCTTCCCCGCCCGGCCGCGCCCGCGCCGGCGGGCGGGTCGCGCCGGTTGCGGTCCGCGCTCGCCAGCAGGCAGGTCTGGCTCGTTTTCTTCGCGGTGATCGGCACCAACGGCACCTTCTACGCTTTCTCCGGCCTGTGGGGGGTGCCCCTGCTGCGCGACGGCTTCGGGTTGAGCAACGCGGCCGCCTCGGCCTACACCACCATCGGGCTGGTCGTGTACGGCTGCGGCAACGTTCTGCTCGGCGTGCTCTCGGATCGGCTGGGCCGGCGGCGCCCGGTGATCCTGGTCTGCTCGGCCAGCGCGGTGCTGGGCTGGGCCGGGTTCGCCTTCCTGCCGTGGTCGCCGGGCTGGTCGGCGGTCGTGCTCTACGCACTGGTGGGGCTCGCCGGAGCGCAGGTGGTGCCCGCGTTCGCGGCGGTCAAGGAGTCGACCGCGCCCAGTGCCGCGGCGACCGCGCTCGGGGTCGTGAACGTCGGCGCGTTCTTGGCGTCGGGAGTGATCCAGCCGGTTTTCGGCTGGATCCTCGACGCCCGTCCTGGTTCACCGGAGGCGTCGAGCCATCCGGTCCTCGCCGACTACCGGTGGGCCCTCATCGTCCCGCTCGTGCTGAGCGCGGCCGGACTGTGCTGTGCGCTCGGGGTGCGGGAGACCTTCCGGCGCGGCCCGGATCACTGACCTCCCAGCGCGTCCGCGACGGCCAGCAGTGCCGCCCGCGAGCGCTCAGTGCCCTCCGGATCCGCGAAGCGGCCGATGTCCTGCACGATCACGTGCCGGCACCCGGCCTCGGCGTACTCGCCCAGTTTCCCGGCCACCTGCTGGGGAGAACCGTGCAGCACCGCCTCGCGCACCAGAGCGTCGGGGATGCTCGCGAGCACCTCCGGGGCCTGTTCTGCCGGAATTTCGTGCGGCACATACGCGTGCGGCAAGGGGTAGCCGGCACCGTGTTCGGCGAACGCCGACCGGCCGCGATACAGCGCGACAGCCCGGACTTCGGGGCGCCGCAGCAATTCCGCACTTTCCGCTTCGTCGCCGCCGAGCGCGGCCCAGAGGAACAAACAGGGACGAACGGCCTCCGGATCCCGGCCCGCGGCCGCTGCCGCCTCCCGGATCGCGGCGAGATTCGACCGGTACTGCCGCACCGGCAAGCTGGTCGGCAGCCATCCGTCGCCGTAGCGGGCGGTCAGCCGGAGCATCTGCGGACCGTGCGCGGCCACATACACTTCGAACGGGGAGATCCCGGTCAGCGGCAGGTCCGGCCCCTCGGGGCGCAACCGGCCCTGGTCCCGGAGCGCGGCCAGGTCCCGCAGGGCCGGACGGATGTAGTCGAGCCGTCCGGTCCGTTCGCGGCCGGGGTGCAGGCCGAACGGGCGGAGCTGGCCCGGGTCGCCGACCCCGAGCCCCAGCAGCATTTTCCGGCCGCCCAGCCAGCTCGTCGTGGCGGCGGTGTGCGCGAGCGAGACCGGGCTCCGCCGCACGGGATCGGTGACCGCGACGCCGAGCGGCACCCGGCTCGTCGCGGCCGCGCCCGCTGCCAGCACGGAGAACGGCTCCAGCAGCAGGTGCGGATCCGTTTCCTGCACCCCGCGCGGCGCCCAGCCCTGCAGGTGGTCGAGCATCCACGCGCCCGCGACGCGGGGTTCGCGGTCCGCCCACCGGATGTCGTCCAGCGGATCGGCTTCCGGCCGCACCGAGATCCCGGTTCCGAGGGTCAGCACGGGACACTCCCTGGCAAGTCGACAGCGATTCCGCGGGATCCCGCCGATTTTTCCGGTCCGGGCCGCTGACCGCAACCGGCGGCCAGGCCTGCGCGATCGCCGGCCGAGCACCGCGGCCGAGCGGGCTGTCCGGCGGTGGCCGCGGCGAACTGGGACGAGAGCGTGTTCGCCGCGAGAGCCGCGGCCGGAAGCTGCCGGGCGC
This sequence comes from Amycolatopsis sp. M39, assembly GCF_001651785.1. Classification (NCBI taxonomy): domain Bacteria; kingdom Bacillati; phylum Actinomycetota; class Actinomycetes; order Pseudonocardiales; family Pseudonocardiaceae; genus Amycolatopsis; species Amycolatopsis sp. M39. Next base: position 135,220 of record NZ_LWSF01000018.1, on the reverse strand, counting down.
GCCGATCCGGGTGCCGGGCTGCCACCGGTGCGTGGCCCGGACGTCGGCACCTGGAACCTGTGCTGGAGAGCCATCCGAAGACGGTCAATCTGCGGGACGGCCGCCGCGCTGGCGGCCTCGCGGGGCGGGGACGCAATGGCCCGCGACGACGTCGGCGAGACCGTCAAACGCGACCTCGCCCTCGGGCAACGCCAGAGCCGCACTGGTTGACCAGCAAGCTCAGCGCACAGCTGCTGATCCTTCCCTCAGCCGTCTTCGTGGATCGTGATGACCATGCCCGGGCACGATTCCGCCGCGTCGCGCACCGCGTCGTGGTGTTCTGCGGGAGGATTCGCGGTCAGCAGCACCACGGTGCCGGTGTCTTCGCGCTGGTCGAAGACCTCCGGGGCGAGCACCGCGCACTGGCCTGCTGAACAGCACCGGCGCTCGTCGATCTCCACCTTCATCTCGGTTCTCCTCCTCGGGTTCGGCTGTTCTCGTCCAGGATCAGCTCGGCCAGTTCGGCGTGCAGGCCTGGCTCAGCGAAGGACTGGGCCCGCCGGTACAGCGCCGCGATCGGATGGTCGGCGAGGAACCCCTGCGCGCCGAGGGTCTGGACGGACGCCTCGGTCGCGTGCTCCGCGGCCGAGGCGGCGGCGAGCAGGGCGGTCAGCGGTGGTTCGCCGGCGCTCGCCCCGTCGAGCGCGGGGAGCGCCCGGGGGATCAGCGCGGCCGCGGTTTCGATCTCAGCGTAGACGTCGGACAGCCGGTGCGACACCGCCTGGAAACTGCCGATCGCGCGGCCGAACTGGATCCGGTTCTTCGCGTGTTCCGTCGCCAGCTCCAGCGCGGCTCGCGCGACCCCGATCGCTTCGCAGGCGGCCAGCGTCCGGTAGCGGCGGTGCAGTCCGGGCACGACGTCGAGTGCGGCGACGCGTTCGGCAGGCGTGTCTTCGAGGGCGACCTCGGCCAGCGGTCTTGTGGGGTCCATTGTGGACATGAGCCGGGCGTCCGCGTCGGCGCAGCGGACCGCGAACAGCGCGGAGCCCGGAACCAGCAGCACGCCGCCGGGGCCCGGCCACCGCACCCGGAATCGGCCGCGCAGCCGAGCCGAACCGGTAGCGGAGCCGCTGAGCGCGAGGGCGGCCGGGAGACCCAGGCGCAGCGGCGCGACGGCGGCGGTGATCAGCCAGGGCTGGGGAAGGAGCACGGTGCCGCTCTCCTGGGCGAGCACGGCCAGCGCGGCCGGGCTCAGGTCCTCGTCGAGCCAGCCCTGCCGAACCAGAGCCGCCCAGTCCGGGCCGCTGGCGAGCAGGTCGCGCGCGGCTTCGACCAGCGCGCGGTGTTCGGCGGCGAGCACGTTCACGGCCCGGTTCACCGTCCCCTCGGCAGGCCGAGCACCCGCTCGGCGAGGATGTCGCGCAGCACCTCGGAGGTACCGCCTTCCAAAGTGGCGCCCCGGCTGCGCAGCCGCGCGTGCCGCCACCGGACATGATCGGCGGAATCGCCGTCGCCGAGCACTCGGAACGCCAGCGCGGCCAGCCGCTGCTCGGCCTGCGACCAGCGAAGCTTGACGATCGAGGCTTCCGGGCCCGGTTCCGCGCCCGCGACCCGGTGCGCGGCCGCGCGCACCCCGGCGATCTCGGTCCACACTTGTGCGGTCTGGTCCCGCGTCACCGGGTCGCGGTCGAGGCCGCGCCGCCGCAGCATGGCCGTGAAATCCTCGAACTCGGCCGAAAGCGCGGCGGCGAGCCGGACGCCGAAGGTGCCGCGTTCGTGCGCGAGGGTGGTCATGGCGACCCGCCAGCCGCCGCCGACCGGTCCGAGCACCGCGTCGGCGGGCACCGGCACTTGGTCGAACAGCAGTTCGCCGAACCGGGTTTCGCCGGACAGCTGGCGCAGCGGCCGGACGGTGACTCCCGCGGTGCGCAGGTCCACCAGCAGGCAGCTGAGCCCGCGATGCCCGCGCGAGCCCGGTTCGGTGCGGGCGAGCAGCAGGCAGTGGTCGGCGACCGGCGCGCCGGTGGACCAGAGCTTGTGCCCGTCGACCACGAACGTTCCGGCGCGTTCGGTCGCGCTGGTGCGCAGCGCGGCCAGGTCCGAACCCGCCTCCGGTTCGGAGAATCCTTGGCAGAACAGAGTTTCCCCGGTCAGGATCCGCGGCAGGAAACGGTTGCGCTGCTCGGGGGTGCCGACGGCGAGAAGGGCCGGGCCGACCATGCCGAGCCCGATGATCCCCACGTGGTCGCCCCGGCCGGCCCGCACCAGCTCTTCGGCGACGACGGCGTCGAACGCCGCGGGCAGCCCGCGCCCGCCGTGCTCGACGGGCCAGCTGACCCCGGCGAACCCCGCCGCGTGCAGCGCGGAGCTGAACTCGCGGGTCTCCTCCCGGGTGGGGAAACCGGCGGACCGCTTCGCGGGCGCGGGCATCGCGGCGAGCCAGCGTCGCAGCTCGTCGCGGAACTCGGATTCGGCCGGGTTCACGAAGCTCCCTCCGGGAAGAAACGGTGGTGGGCACAGCCGGTGACCTCGTAGACCGCGGTCCCGTCGCGGCCGTCGGAGGTGTGCACGGAAACCTGGTGCAGGCCACCGCCTCGGCGACCGTAGGGCGCGATCCAGTGCCCTCGTCCGTCGACGGTCACCGAGCGGCCGTCGGAGAGCACGAAGACGACGCGGCCGCCGAGCCCGTCCGCGCGCTGTGCGGCGCCGGTGCCGCGCACCGGCTCCCCGGCTGCGTCCAGCCAGTCGAGGTCGTACCGCAGATCCGCGAGCGGCACCGGCTCCTCGCCCCCGTCGGGGGCCCAGCAGCCGTCGAGGTAGTGCCTGCGGCCGTCGGCGTGCTCCCACAGCCAGGCGCCGAGCATTCCGTCCGGCAGCTGCACCGCCAGCCAGATCCACAACGGACAGCGCGGGTGGCGGCGGATGCCCCAGGAATGGTCGCGCTGCCCCCACCACCGCTCGACCGCGACGGTGCGGCCGGAGCTGACGTACTCGCCGTCGAACCAGCCGGATTGCATGACCTGGCGCTGGTCCCACACCGGAGCGCCGTCGACGACGAGGGTGCCGCGGCGGGTCAGGTATGGCCGGGTCCGTGCGGTCCAGATCAGCTCCGTCCCGCCGAACCCCCGCGCGCCGGGGCCCGCGCGCAGCACGATCTGCTGATAAGGACGGACGATCTCCACCGAAACCGGGCCGGCGACCGGGGTGTGCGGATCGTCGCCGAACGGCCGCGACGTGCGGGAGAAGAACAGCTGCCCGTCGAGCCGGCCCATCTGGTAGCTGTCCATCGCGCGCCGGGCCGGGTTGGCCGCCATCGTCAGCACCAGTGCGTCGCCGAGCCGCTCCGGATGGTGCGCGGCGAAGAAGTAGCTCTCCCGCCAGTGCCGGTCCGGGCCTGCCACCGCCGGCAGCGGTTCCGGGATCTGGTGCGCGAGTCGTTCGTCGGCGTCGGTCAGCACATCGGCTCCAGCAGTCGCAGGGCGTCGTGGTCGGCGGCGTGCGCGGCGTGCCGTTCGGCCATCGCCGCGAACATGCGGTCGGCGTCCGTGCCGGATTCCACCAGCATCGCGCCGACGACGGTCATGTGCAGGCCGGACAGCGTGCCCAGCCGCAGCGTCCGCTGCAGCCAGCCGGCGGGCACGGCGGTCCGGTGCGCGCGCAGCGTGCGGACGTACCGGTCCACCAGCGCGGATTCGTGGGTCCGGCGCAGCTGCGGGTCGAGGCTGCCGCCGAGCAGGTAGGCGAGGTCCCGGGGACCGGGGCCGGCGGACATCGTCTGCCAGTCGAGCACGGTGACCGAGCGGCGCCCGCGAACGGTCCGGAACAGCAGGTTGTCGAGCCGGTAATCCCCGTGCAGCAAGGTGAACGGCGGTTCCCAGAGCGCGGTCCAGCCGCGCACCGAACGCTTGAACCGGGCTACCGTCGCCGCGGTTTCGGCGCTGAGCCGGTCGCCGAAGCGGTCCAGGAACCGGTCGCACAGCAACTGGTAGAGCGCCGCGGCACGCCGGTGCGCGGCGGCATCCGGGGGCGGCGGCAGCTCGGCGGACCCGGTGAACTGGGCGTGCAGCCGGGCCAGCGCGTCGACCGCGGCCTCGGCCTCGGCCAGGCTCGCGCCCGCGGCCTGGTCGCCGGCCGCGCCGTCCACCCAGTCCAGCACCAGCACGAACCCGCCGTCGTCGTGCGTCTCGGCGACGTGGCACCGGGGAACGTCGACGCACACCCGTTCGCCGAGCGTGCGGTAGAACCCGACCTCGGTGGCGTACTGGTTGCCGATCGTCCCGGTCTGCCTGCTCACCGGTCCCGCCGCGGGGAATTTGCCGACCACCGCCGCCGGACCGCCCGGCCCGTCCCAGGACAGTCCGAACCGGACACAGCGGCCGAGCCTGCCGCGGGTGAGCTCGGTGCGGGTGATCCCGGTCAGCACGCTCCCCGGCGCGGACCGGTGCAGGACCGCGCCGAGCCATTCCGGGGTCACGTCGTCCGGGCCGGTCACCCGGCGCCTCTCAGCGGAGGCCATCGGCGGGCACGGCGACGGCGGTGACGATCCGGCCGCAGGCGACGGCGTAGCGCCCGCGCACGGGCGCGAACGGCGCGGGCAGTTCGACCACGAAGCGGCGCCGGAGCGGATCGAGGCTCAGCCGCACGTCGGTGAACCCCAGGTCGGCTCCGGTCATCGGGAACCACGCCTTGTAGACGCTTTCCTTGGCGGAGAACACGATCCGGTCGACGTGCGCGCCGGTCCAGGGCAGTGCGGCCAGTTCCCGCCGTTCGGCCGCGGAGGTGATCCGGGCGAACATCCGGGGCGAGAGCGGGCGGTGCGGTTCCGCGTCGATCCCGATCGCGCGCACCCGGCACGCGCGGGCCACCGCGGCCGCGCGATAGCCCGGGCAGTGCGTGATGCTGCCGACGATCCCGGGCGGCCAGCGCGGTTCCCGGTGCGGTCCCCGGCCGACCGGCCCGGCGGGCGCGCCCAGTTCCCGCAGCGCCGTCCTGGCACAGCTGCGGCCGGTGGCGAACTCGGTGAGCCGGGGCCGCCGCGTCCGCGGCGCCAGCGCCCCGCGTTCCAGGAAGTCCGGAGCGGACGGATCGACGTCGGCCGTCGTCTCCGCCCCGGCCGCGGCGGCGGGAAGAACGTGCTCGATCAACGGAGCTCCCTCCCAGCGCTTGCGGTCCAAGTGAAAGCGGCCCGCCCGCGCGCTGTCAATCCGTGCAACCCGTTGCCGCGCAGGGGAACCAGGGTTGACCGAGGCGGCCCGGCGATGGTCGACTGACCGCCGCGGCAGGCACTTTTTCCTTCACCGGGACGGTTTTCCATGGCCTTGCACCTGTATTGGTTCATCCCCGGACACGGCGACGGCCGGGACGTCGCGCGCGACGGCGCGGCGAACGTCCGGCGCGATCCCGACGCCGGCTATCTCGCCCAGGTGGCGCGCGCCGCCGAACAAGCGGGCTTCACCGGCGCGCTGGTGCCGTTCGGGCTGTTCTGCGAGGACCCGTGGCTCGTCGCCGCCGCGCTGAGCCGGGAAACCGCGCGGCTGCGCTTCATGGTCGCGTTCCGGCCGGGCGCCGCGAGCCCGACGCTGACCGCGCAGATGGCCGCGACCTGCCAGCGCCTGACCGGCGGCCGGCTGCTGCTGAACGTGGTCTCCGGCGGCGATCCGGAGGAACTGCGCCGCTACGGCGATCACCTCGGCCACGACGAACGCTACGCGCGGGCCGGGGAATTCCTCAGCGTGCTGCGCGGGGCGTGGACCGGTTCGGTCGACCACGAAGGCGAGCACTACCGGGTTTCGGGCGCGACGGTGATCCGGCGCCCGGACCCGCTGCCGCCGATCTTCCTCGGCGGCAGTTCGGAACCCGCGATGCGCACCGCGATCCGGCACGCGGACGTGTACCTCGCCTGGGGCGAACCGCCGGACCGGATGGCCGCGCAGGTCGCCCGGGTGCGGGCGGAGGCCGCGGCGGCCGGCCGGGTGCTTCCGTTCGGCACCCGGATGCACGTCATCTCCCGGGACACCGCCGCGCAGGCGTGGGCCGAGGCCGACCGGATCGTGGCCGGGATGAGCGCCGGCCTGGTCGAGCGGAGCCAGCGGAGGTTCGCCGCGAGCGATTCCGAAGGACAGCGGCGGATGGCCGCGCTGCACGGGGGCAGCCGCGACGGGCTCGAGGTGCACCCGAATGTCTGGACCGGCTACGGCCTCGGCAGGCAAGGGCCCGCGGTGGCGCTGGTCGGTTCGCATGAGGAGGTCGCCGACCGCATCGCCGAGTACCACGAGCTCGGCGTCGAGCACCTGATCCTGTCCGCGCAGCCGCATCTGGAGGAGGCGTACCGGCTCGGCGAAGGCCTCATGCCGCACCTGCGCCGCCGCGGCGTGCTCGCCGCGCCCGAGGACGACATCGCCCCGGCGCGGCCGCCGCTCGCGGCCGGCACGCTCCGATGACCGCGGCGAAAACCCGGACCGCGGAAGAGGAATTGCTGCACCGCAAGCAGCGCCTCGCGGCGACGCTGCGGCTTTTCGCCCGGTTCGGCCTCGCCGAGGGAGTGGGCGGGCACGTGACCGCGCGCGACCCGCGGCGTCCGGACCGGTTCTGGATCAACCCGTTCGGCACGCACTTCGGGCACGTGCGGGTCAGCGACCTGCTGCTGGTCGACGAAGAGGGCGCGGTGGTGGAGGGCGAGGGCCGGGTGAACCCGGCCGGGTACACCATCCACTCGGCGATCCACCGGGCCCGGCCCGAGACGGTCGCCGCCGCGCACACGCACTCCCTGCACGGGCGGGCGTTCGCCAGCCTCGGCCGCCGGCTGCTGCCGATCTGCCAGGACGCCTGTGCGTTCTTCGAGGACCACACGGTGTTCGACGGCTATTCCGGAGTCGTGCTCGCCGAAGAGGAAGGCGCGCGGATCGCCGAGGCGCTCGGGGCGGGCAAAGCGGTGATCCTCCGCAACCACGGCCTCCTCACCGTCGGGGGCTCGGTCGAAGAGGCCGCGTGGTGGTTCATCGCGATGGACCGGGCGTGCCAGGTGCAGTTGCTCGCCGAGGCAGCCGGAACCCCCACGACCGTCAGCCGCGAAGCGGCGTTGAGCGCGCGAGCCGACATCGGGGCGCCCTGGCTCGCGCGGCTGAGTTTCCGCTCGCTGTACGCCGACCTCGTCCGCGCCGAACCCGATTTCCTGGACTGACCTGACCCGAGAGGGGAGCGGTGCACGTGCCCGAACGGACCGGGATCGCGGATCCGGCGGCCTATCGGAGCGGTCCGCCGCACGCCGAGTTCGCGCGGCTGCGCGCGCAGGAGCCCGTCAGCTGGGTCGAGGAGGCCAGCCTGCGCCGCCGCGGCCGCGCCGGCGAGGTTGTGCAGCGCGGCGACGGGTTCTGGGCGGTCACGCGGCACGCGGCGGTGGTCGAGGCGTCGCGCGCGCCCGAGGTGTTCTCCTCGGCGGCGGGCGGGCCGTTCCTGACCGACGCGAAATCGCCCGCGGACCTCGACCGGACCCGCCAGCTGCTGGTCGGGATGGACGCGCCGGAGCACGCGAAGCTGCGCAAAGCGGCCACCGGCGCGTTCACGCCGAGAGCGGTGCGCGCGCTGGAGTCTTCGATCGCGGCGCACGCGAAACGCCTGGTGGCGGACGCGGTCTCGGCCGGCGGGGCGGACGCGGTGGCCGATCTGGCCGCCGAACTGCCGCTGCTGGTGCTGGCCGACCTGCTCGGCATGCCGAGGCAGGACCGCGGCCTGCTCTACCGCTGGAGCAACAACCTGGTCGGCTTCGACGACCCGGAGTACGGCGGCGGGGACGTCGAGGCGTTCCAGCGGACCTTCTTCGAAGCGTTCGCGTACGCGATGGAGGCGGCGCGGGAGCGCAAGCGGCGGCCGGGCGACGACCTGGTGAGCAGGCTCGTCGCCGCGGACGTGGACGGCCGGAAGCTCACCGAGAAAGAGTTCTGCCACCTCTGGCTGCTGCTCGTGGTGGCGGGCAACGAGACGACCCGGCACCTGCTGTCCGGCACGCTGGAGCTGTGCGCGGACGACCCGGTGCTGCCGCGCGCCCTGCGCGAGGGCGCCGACCCCGCGCTCGCGGTGGAGGAACTGCTGCGCTGGATCACGCCGATCATGCAGTTCCGCCGGACCGCGACGCGCGACACCGAACTCGACGGCCGCCGGATCGCGGCCGGGGACAAGGTCGTCCTCTACTACGTCTCCGCCAACCGCGACGAGCGCGCGTTCGCCCGGCCCGAGCGGTTCGACCCGGCCCGCCCCGACGTCCGGCACCTGGCCTTCGGGGCGGGGCCGCACTACTGCCTCGGCGCGCACCTGGCCCGCGCCGAGGGGATCGCGTTCCTGCGGGAGCTGGCACCGCATCTGCCGCTGCTGCGCCGGGCGGGCGGGACGGTGCGGCTCGAATCGAACTTCATGAACGGCATCAAGGCGCTCCCGCTCGTGTTCGGGTGAGCAAACGCGGAAATGTGGCAGTTGCACGTGGCGCGGTCAGCCGAAGCGCACCGGCAGCCGGGCGAAACCGCGGAAGCTGGGGTGGTCCCGGCGCCGCGGCGGACCGGCCGGGACGAACCTGCCGCGCCGGGCGGCCAGCTGCGCGAACACCGCGGCCCCCTCGATCCGGGCCAGCGTCGCGCCGAGGCAGTGGTGCACGCCGGAGCTGAACGACAGGTGCGGATTGGGCGAGCGCGCGAGGTCGATCCGGTCCGGGGCGGCGAAGCGCCGCTCGTCGCGGTTGGCCGAGGCCAGCAGCAGCAGGACAAGCCTGCGGGCGCGCAGCACCCGCCCGCCGATCTCGACCGGCTCCCGCACGACCCGCGCGGTCGCCTGGATCGGGGCCTCGAACCGGAGGAACTCCTCGACCGCGGACTCGGCCAGCGCCGGGTCCCCGCGCAGCGTCTCCAGCAGCGCGGGGCTCTCCAGCAGCGCGGCGCAGCCGTTGGCGATCAGGTTCGTGGTCGTGTCGAACCCGGCGAAGAACAGGAAGATCACGTTGTCCACGACCTCCGCGGCCGCCAGCCCGGCGTCCCGGCCCGCGGCCAGCACCCCGGACAGCGGGCCGTCGCCCGCGCGTTCGAGCAGGCCCCGCACGTAGCCGCGCAGCCAGTGCACGGCGGCGATCGCCGCGTCCCGGTCCCCGGCGGGCTGGATGCCCGCGCCGAAGGCGCGGCCGAGCGCGACGGCGTGCGGGCGCAGCCGGTCGCGGTCGGCCGCGGGGATGCCGAGCAGTTCGGAGGAGACGATCACCGGCAGCGGGTAGGCCAGCCCCTCGACCAGGTCGCCGGTCCCCGCCCCGGCCAGGTCCCCGAGCAGCCGCGCGACGAGCTCGTCGATCCGGGGCCGCAGGCGCGCGACGGCGCGCGGGGCGAGGAGCGCGGCCATCGCCCGCCGCAGCACGGGATGGCTCGGCGCGTCCCGATTGAGCACGGTGGCGCGGAAGAACTCGGTCAGCACGTCGGGCTCGCCGGAAAGCCGGTACATGACGTCCGGGAACTCGTGCCCGAGCCGCGGGTCGCGCAGGAGCGCGGCGACGTCCTCGTAGCGCGGGACGGCCCAGGCGCCGGGGCCCGCGGGCAGCAGCCGCCCGCTGGCCCGCAGCGCGGCGTAGGCCGGGTACGGGTCGGCCATCGCCGCGATCCGGCCGGCGTCGTAGCGCTCGATGCCGGGTGCGCTCATCGGGCTGCCGATCCCTTCGCGGCGGCGACCACGGCGGTGGGATCGGCCGCCGCGGCGGCGGCCATGGCGGCGTAGCCGGCGAGGAAGTCCTTCGCCCACTGCGGGCTGATCCGGTCGGTGGTGTAGAAGAGCATCGCCTGGCAGTCGCCGGTGTGCTGCGGGATCAGGCCGAGTTCGAGCCCGAACCGGCTGCCCAGCACGTCCGGCGTGTACAGCTCGAAGTCCACGCCCCTGGCGTGCACCTTCGTGCCCGGCGGAGGGGTCAGCAGCATCTGGAAGACGACGTCGTCGACGCGGCCGCCGTTGTCCTGGAACGACAGCGGGAGCATCTGGTACGGGACGCACTCGTGCAGGAAGCCGTCGATGACGGTGGGCCGCACCGACCGCACCACCTCGGCGAACGGGGCGTCCGGGTCGACCTTGCTGCGCAGCACCACCATGTTCGCGAAGAAGCCGACGGTGGACTGGACCTCTCGCCCGGACCGGTTCGCGAACAGCGACGCGACCGGCAGGTCGGTCTGACCGGTCGTGCGGGCCAGCAGCAGGTAGTAGAGCGAAAGCATCACGGTGAACAGCGTGGTGCGTTCGGCGCGGGCCACTTCGCGCAGTTTCCCGAAGACTTCCGGGGGCAGCACCGCGGTTTCGATGCCGCTCGCCCGGCCCTCTCCGGGCGCGTGGCGCCCGGTCTCGGGAAGCCGCACCAGGCGCATGTCGCGGAGCTTGCCGACCCAGTAGTCCTGATGGGCCTTCAGGCCCCCGTTTTTCGCCTGCTCGTGCTGGCGGTGGGCGAAGGCCGAATACGGGAATGCGACCGGCGGCAGTTCCGGATCGTTTTCCGGGCCCGCGTCCAGCAGCTTGATCAGGTCCTGCAGAATGATTCCGCAGGACCAGGCGTCGGACACCAGGTGGTGCATGGTCAGGCACAGCGCGTGCTCGTCCGGGCCGAGCCGCCAGAGCGTGCAGCGCAGCGGCCACGCGCCGACGTCGACCGGGACCTGCAGTTCGGCCTCCAGCGCCCGGTCGAAGGCGGTCTCCGGGGCCGCGGCGCCCCCGGCGGCGAGATTCTCCTCGCGCAGCGGCGGCTCGCCGCTTTCGTGAATGCGCTGAACCAGTTTCCGGCCGTCGCGGACCAGGGTGGTGCGCAATGCCTCGTGCCGTTCTGTCAACCGGCGCAGTGCGATTTTCAATTCGCCGACATCGAGTGGGCCGTGCAGTTTGCATACCACCGGGCAATTGAGGGAAGCGGTATCCGGTCGGTAATGTTCGAGAAACCACAGAAGTCGTTGTCCGATAGAAGCGGGCGCCTCGTGAAAAGTCATGTCGGCAATATAGGGCCAGTATTCGGGGAAAATCGAATGCGCGGACGGCGCGGGAGGTGCGGATGAACAGCGGCGAAGCGGCGTTCGCCGGACGGCTCTTCGCCGCCGGCATCGCCGCCGCCGAGCTGCTGACCATCGGCCTCGGCCTGCGGCTGGGGCTCTACGCGCACCTGTGCGGGCGGCCGCTGACCGCCGGAGAGCTGGCCGGGCGGGCCGGCATCGGGCCCCGGTACGCGCGGGAGTGGCTCGAACAGCAGGCCGCGGCCGGGATCGTGACGGTCTCCGGCGAGCCGCCGGAGCATCGGTTCCTGCTTCCGGACGCCCACCGGGCCGCACTGACCGGAGACCCGCCGCCCGCGCTGGCGTCGGTGCTTCCGGCGGCCGGGATCGCGCCGGTGCTGCCGCGCATCGCCGAGGCCTACCGCCGGGACGGCGGGCTCGGCTACCACGAGTACGGCGAGGACTTCCGCGGTGCGCAGACCGAGCTGAACCGGGCGGTGTTCGAGGGCGAACTGGCCGGCTGGATCCGTTCCGCGCTGCCGGAGGTGCACCGCAGGCTCGTGCGCGGAGCGGGGATCGCCGACGTGGGCTGCGGGAGCGGATGGTCGTCGATCGCGCTGGCCAGGGCCTATCCGCGAGCCGCGGTGACCGGGTTCGACTCCGACGAGGCCGCGGTGGGCGAAGCGAAGGCCAACGCGGCCGCCGCCGGTGCGCCGGACACGCTGGCCTTCGCGCGGGCAGCCGCGGACGGGCCCGCCGAAGCGCCCGGCGGCGGATACGCGCTGGTGTGCGTCCTGGACGCGTTGCACGACATGGCGCGGCCGGTGGAGGTCCTGCGCTGGTGCCGCCGGGCGGTGCACGCGAGCGGCGGGGTGCTGCTGATGGAGCCGAAAGCGGCCGAGGAGTTCGCCGCGCCCGCCGGAGAGGTCGAGCGGTTTCTCTACGCGGTGAGCGTGCTGCACTGCTTGCCGGTCGGGTTGTCCGAGCGGCCGTCGGCCGGAACGGGCACGGTCATCCGGCCTTCTGTCGTACGCGGTTATGCGCACGCCGCAGGGTTTCAGTCTGTCGCGGTCCTTTCTGTGGAACACCCATTGCACCGGCTTTACTGGTTGCGATAAGCGCGCGGGCCGGATATTTCCGATGGCGCCCACGGTGACTTGACGCCTCCGTACCGCCAATCACCTGATTGTCCGATTGCTCGTATTTTCTCCTTGTGGTTGCGGAAAACGTGGCATCGAGTGCCGTCGGCAGGTGTTTGCGCGGTGGCGGACGCTTTGGGATAGTTGGCCCGGGGGAGGCAGATATGCGGAATCCGCACCGCCTCGTAAGACGCAGTTTCACGGCGAGTTCATTCCTGGGGGAATAGCCCATGCACGACTCGAACGAACGATTGTGGCCTTCCCGCTGCGCAGCGGACAACGGGTGCCCCGGCAACGAAGTGGAACCGTTCGCCGCGGTCCTCGGCCAGTGCGAGAAGCGGATGGTCGAGATCAGCTCGCTGCTGCCCGCGGACAGCCCGCGCCTCGGCGGCGAGAACCTCGAGCACGCCCGGACTCTCGTGGAGAGCGGGGCGGACCTCCCGCCGATTCTGGTCAACCGGTCGGACATGCGGGTGATCGACGGCATGCACCGGGTCCGCGCGGCCGCGCTGCGCGGGGCCGACCGGATCGAGGCGTACTTGTTCAGCGGCAGCGCCGAGGCCGCGTTCATCCTTTCCGTGCAGGCCAACATCAAGCACGGGCTGCCGCTGACCCTGCGGGAACGCGAGGTCGCCGCGCAGCGCATCGTGAAACTGCGCCCGGACTGGTCCGACCGCGCGGTCGCCGAAGCCTCCGGCATCTCCGCGAAAACCGTGGGGGCGCTGCGGAAACGGGTCGGCTGCGACCTGCCGCAGATGCACGCCCGGGTCGGCCGGGACGGCCGGGTGCGGCCGTTGAACCACGCCGAGGGACGGCACCGGGCCAGCGAGATGATCCGGCAGAACCCGGACGCCTCGCTGCGGGAAATCGCGCAGAGCGTCGGTATTTCCACCGGCACCGCGCGGGACGTCCGGGAGCGGATCCGCCGTGGCGAGGATCCGTTGCCTCCCCGCCAGCGAATGGGCGAGGACGGCGTCGCGCCGCACCGTTTGCCGGCGCAGCGCACCGTCCGCGGCGCGACGCGGCGGGCCGTGCACGACAGCGTGCGCATGTTGCAGAATCTGAAAAAGGATCCGTCGCTCAGGTTCACCGACGCCGGCCGCTCGTTGCTGCGCTGGCTCGACGTGCACGCGCTCACCAGTGACGAATGCACCAGTCTCGCCGCTTCGGTGCCCTCGCATTGCACGAATGTGGTCGCCGAGGTGGCCCGCGGTTACGCGGAGACCTGGAAGCAGTTCGCGGAGGAACTGGACGATCGCGGCGAAGCAACTGCTTGAGCGTTCAGCTTTTAGTCGAATTGGTGACGGCATTTTTTCCGTCCCGCGAATCCCGGGAGCGTGATGGACGGCCTCAGCGACGCGGCGGAGCCCGCGGCGGCGGAGCTCACCGAAGAGAACATCCGCGCGGACGTCGCCGCGATGCTGCCGGACGCGGACCGGCTCGCCGCGACCGGCGGCGACCTGATCGCGTGCGGGCTGGATTCCCTTTCGGTGATGCGGCTCGCCGCGCGCTGGCGGGCGCGGGGAAAGCAGGTCCGGTTCGCCGAGCTGATGGAACGGCCGACCCTGCGGGAATGGTGCGATCTGCTGGCGGCCGGCGAGAAGGCGGGCGATCCGGCCGGGGAACCGCAGCCGGAGATCGACGAGAGCGAGCCGTTCGAACTCGCTCCGATGCAGTACGCGTACTGGGTCGGCCGGGACGAGACCTTCGCGCTCGCCGGGGTGACCACGCATTTCTACGCGGAGTTCGACGGCAGCGGGGTGGAACCGGCCCGGCTGGAGCGCGCGGTGCGGGCGCTCGCCCGGCGGCACGGGATGCTCCGGATGCGCGTGCGCGGCGACGGCACGCAGCAAATCCTTCCCGAACCGGCGTGGCGCGGGCTCGCCGTGCACGACTTGCGCGAGCTGCCCGAGGACGAGGTCCGGCATCGGCTGGGGGAAATCCGGGAACGGCTTTCGCACCGGACGTTCGCCATCTCCGAGGGCGAGGTGTTCGACCTCGCCCTCTCGCTGCTGCCCGGCGGGCGCACGCGCATGCACCTCGACCTCGACATGATCGCCGCCGACGCGCTGAGCTTCCGGATCATGCTGCGCGACCTCGCCGCCTGCTATGCGGGCGAGGCCGAGCTGCCGCCGCTGGAGTTCAGTTTCCCGCGCTACCTGGCGCGGCGCCGCGAAGAACGCGAACGGGCCCGCGAGCGCGACCGGGAGTACTGGCAGGAGCGGCTGCCGCGGCTGCCTGGCGCGCCCGCGCTGCCGCTCGCGGTCGCACCGGAACGGCTCGACCGGCACCGGGTGGCCCGGCGCTTCGCCACGCTGAGCGCCCAGCAGCGCGAGGTGCTGGCCGGGCACGCGGCCGAGCACGGGGTGACCCTGCCGATGGTGTTCGCGGCGGCGTTCTGTCACGTGCTGGCCGCGTGGAGCGAGGAACCGGATTTCCTGCTGAACGTCCCGCTGTTCGACCGCGAGCCGGTGCACCCGGACGTCGACGGGCTCGTCGGCGACTTCACCAACCTGCTGCTGGTCGGCGTGCACGCGGGCAGCGCGCGCACGGTGGCAGGGCTGGCGCGGCAGCTGGGGGACCGGATCCGGGAGGACGCGGCGCACTCCGGGTTCACCGGGCTGGACGTGCTGCGCGAGCTGACCCGGGCCAGGGGGCTGGCGCGCCAGGCGGTCGCGCCGGTCGTCTTCACCAGCGCGATCGGGCTCGGCGAGCTGTTCGGCGACCGGATCCGCGAGTGTTTCGGGGAGGCGGGCTGGAACATTTCCCAGGCCCCGCAGGTGTGGCTCGACTTCCAGGTCACCGAGCAGGCCGGCGGTCTGCTGCTGAACTGGGACGCGGTCGAGGGCTTGTTCGCCGACGGCGTGCTGGACGCGATGTTCGACGGCTATGCCGGCTTGCTCGACGAACTGCTCGCGAGCCGGCGGTGGACCGAGCCGGTGGACTCGCTGCTGCCCGCGGGCCAGCTGGCCCGGCGGGCGGAACTCGGCGACACCGCGGGCGCGGAGCGCGAAACCGTGCTCGGTGCGGGGTTTTTCCGTGCGGCAGAAGAGAATCCGGCCGCGCCGGCGTTGTGCTGGGGCGAGCGGGAGGGCTGGGACCGCGGCGAACTGGCGGCCCGGGCCCGCACGGTGTCCGGATTGCTGGCGGAACACGGCGTGCGCCGGGGCGACGTCGTCGCGATCACCCTGCCGAAGGGGCCTCAGCAGATCGCCGCGGTGCTCGGAGCGGTGCACGCGGGCGCGGTGTTCGTTCCGGTCGGCGCGGACCTCCCGCGGCCGCGGCGGCACGAGCTGTATCTCGACTCGGGTGCGGCGGTCGTGCTCGGCGAAGCGGCCGAACCGGACTCGCCGGTGCCGGTGCTCGCGGTGACCGCCGCGGCGGCCGAACGCGCGGACCGGGTTCCGGCCGACCCGGAGTCCTGCGCATACCTGATCTACACCTCCGGTTCGACCGGGCGGCCCAAAGGCGTGCGCATGTCGCACCGGGCGGCCCGCAACACCGTCGAGGACATCGGCGACCGGGCCGGGATCGGCCCGGACGACCGCGGGTTCGCGGTCTCGGCGCTCGACCACGACTGGGCGGTGTACGACATCTTCGCCTTCCTCGACGCCGGAGCGAGCCTGGTGGTGCTCGACGACGGCATCCGCCGGGACGCGCACGCCTGGCTCGACCTCGTCGGCAGGCACCGCGTCACGGTGTGGACCTCGGTGCCCGCGCTGCTGGACATGCTGCTGGTCGTCGCGGAGGCGGCGGGAGAGCCGCTGCCGCTGCGGATCGCGCTGGCCGGCGGCGACTGGGTCGGCCCGGACCTGTGGGAGCGGCTGCGCGCGCTGGCCCCCGGCGCGCGGCTCGTCGCGCTCGGCGGCGCGACCGAGGTCGGCATCCACTCCACCTGGCACGAGGCGGGGCCGCCGCTGCCGGGCTGGCCGTCGGTGCCTTACGGCGGGCCGCTGCGCAATCAGGCGATCCGCGTGGTGGACCGGCTGGGCCGGGACTGCCCGGACTGGGTGCCCGGCGAGCTGTGGCTCGGCGGCACCGGGGTCGGGCTGGGTTACCACGGCGATCCCGAGCTGACCGCGCAGCGGTTCGTTTCGCACGCCGGGCGGCGCTGGTACCGCACCGGCGACCTGGTGCGCCTGCGGCCAAGCGGCGAGCTGGAGTTCCTGGGCCGCACCGATTTCCAGGTCAAGATCCTCGGCCACCGGATCGAGCTCGGCGAGATCGAGCACGCGCTGGCGGCGCTTCCCGAGGTCGCCAGGGCGGTCGCGGTGGTGGACGACCGCGGCGACCGGCCGGTGCTGGGCGCGGCGGTGGTGCCGGCCGCCGGAGCCGAGGCGAAGACGGACGAGCTGGCCGGAGCCTTGGCCCGGGTGCTGCCGGAGTACCTGGTGCCGCGGCGGATCGTCGGCGTGCCGGCGCTGCCGCTGAACGCGAACGGCAAGATCGACCGGCGCGCGGTGCGGGAACTGCTCGGCGAGGAGGCGCCGCGGGACCGGGGCGGGCCGCCGTCGGGCGCGACCGAGCTGGCCGTCGCCGGGATCTGGACGCGGCTGCTGAACGCCGGGCGGATCGAACGCGACGACGATTTCTTCGAGCTCGGCGGCAACAGCCTGCTGGCCACCCGGCTGCTGGTCGCGTTGCGCGAGGCGGAGCTGGGCGGCGCCGGGCTGGCGGACCTGTTCGCCGCGCCGACGCTGCGGGAGTTCGCGCAGCGGCTGTCGCCGGAGGAAGCGCCCGCGGCGGCGGTGCTGGCCGCGGACCCGGAGCACCGGTACGACCCGTTCCCGGCCACTGGCGTGCAGTGGGCCTACTGGGTGGGCCGGCGCGCCGAATTCGCGCTGGGCAGCGTCGGTTCGCTGTGGTACTGGGAATTCGACGGCACCGGGATCGACGCGGCCGCGCTGGAACGCGCGTGGAACGCGGTGGTGCGGCGGCACGACATGCTGCGCGCGGTGTTCGACGACAACGGGGACCAGCGCGTGCTGCCCGAGGTCCCGGACACCCGGATCCCGGTCTCGCACGGCGAATCCGAGCTCGCCGCGATGCGGGAACGGTTGAGCCGGCGGGTGTTCGACCCGGCGGTGTGGCCGATGTTCGACCTCGCCGTGGTCGAGTACGGCGACGGGCGCGCCCGGCTCGGGGTGGGCCTGGACTTCCTGGTGCTCGACGCGCTCAGCATCATGACCGTGTTCGCGGAGCTCGCGCAGCTCTACGCCGACCCGGCCGCGCAGCTGCCGCCGATCGGAGTGTCCTTTCGCGACTGCGTGCTCGGCGGGGCCCCGGACCCGCGCAAGCGCGAGCAGGACCGGGCCTGGTGGCTCCAGCGGCTGGAGACGCTCCCGGCCGCGCCGCGGCTGCCCGCGGTCGCCTCGGCGGCTCCGGCCGGGCCGGAAGCCTTCACCCGCCGTGAGTTCCGGTTGTCCGCGCAGCAGTGGCAGCGGATGTCGCGCGGGGCCGCCCGGCACGGCGTGACGCCGTCCACCGCGGTCCTCGCCGCGTTCGCGACGGTGCTGCGGCACTGGAGCGAGGAGCGGTCGGCCACGCTGAACCTGACCCTGTTCGACCGGCCCCCGCTGCACCCGGACATCTCCCGGGTGGTCGGCGACTTCACCTCGCTGCTGCTGGTCGCCGACGAACCGGAGGCGGGGGAGAGTTTCCGCGACGCGGCGCGGCGGCTGCAGGAACGGGTGTGGACCGACATGCAGCACACCGCGTTCTCCGGCATCGACGTGCTGCGCGAGCTGGCGCGGCGCTCCGGCGGCCCGTCGGCGGCGATGCCGGTGGTGTTCACCAGCACGATGGGCATGGGGCAGCTCTCGGCCAGCCCGTTCGACCTGCGGATGCCCTTCGGCGAGTACTGCTGGGGCCAGTCGCAGACCCCGCAGGTCTGGCTCGACCACCAGGTCAGCGAGTACCGGGGCGGGCTGCTGCTCAACTGGGACGTGCTGGAGACCGCGTTCCCGCCCGGGCTGGTCGACGCGATGTTCGCGGCGTACCGGGAGCTGCTGGACCGGCTCGCGGACGACGGCGCGGACTGGTCGGTCCCGGTGCGTCCGGAGCTGCCCGAGGCGCAGCGCCGGTGCCGGGCGGAGGTCAACGACACCCGGGGCCCGCTGCCGGAAGGCTTGTTGCACCACGGCTTTCTCGCGCAGGCGGAGGCCCGGCCGGAGCGGACGGCGGCATGCTGGGGCGTCGACCGGAGCCTGAGCTACGGCGCGCTGCACGACCGCGCGCTGCGGGTCGCCGGTGCGCTGGCCGCGCGCGGCGTCCGGGCCGGAGACGCGGTCGCGGTGACCCTCCCGAAGGGGCCGGCCCAGATCGCCGCGGTGCTCGGCGTGCTCTGCGCGGGCGGGGTGTACGTGCCGGTAGGCGTCTCGCAGCCGGAGATCCGCCGGGACCGCATCTACCGCACCGCCGAGGTGAAAGCGGTGCTGGCCGAAGCCGGCGCCGAGGTGCCGCCGGGCTGCCCGGTCGTGCTCCCTGCCGAGATCGACGCCGCGCCGCCGCTGCCCGGACCGGTCGGGCGGCGGCCGGAAGACCCGGCGTATGTCGTCTTCACCTCCGGTTCCACCGGCGTGCCGAAGGGCGTCGTCGTGGCGCACCGGGCCGCGCTGAACACCATCGCGGACATCAACGACCGGTTCGCGGTCGGCCCCGAGGACCGGGTGCTCGCCGTTTCGGCGCTGGACTTCGACCTTTCCGTCTACGACATCTTCGGCCTCCTCGCCGTGGGCGGAGCCCTTGTGCTCCCGGCCGAGGACGAGCGGCGCGATCCCGGCTCCTGGCTCGACCTGGCCCGGCGGCGCCGCGTCACGCTGTGGAACTCGGTGCCCGCCCTGCTGGACATGCTCGTCGCCGAAGCCGGCGGCAGCCCGTTGCCGCGATCGCTGCGGGTCGCGCTGGTCTCCGGCGACTGGGTGGGCCTCGACCTGCCCGGCCGCCTCGCCGCGAGCACCGGCGGCCGCTGCCGCCTGGTCGCGCTGGGCGGCGCCACCGAAGCGGCCATCTGGTCCAACGCCTTCGAGGTGTCCGCGCCCGATCCGGACTGGGTGTCGGTGCCCTACGGATTCCCGTTGCGCAATCAGCGGTTCCGCGTTGTCGGGCCGGACGGCGAGGACCGGCCGGACTGGGTGCCCGGCGAGCTGTGGATCGGCGGGGCCGGGGTCGCCGAGGGCTACCGCGGCGACCCGGCGCTGACCGCCGAGCGGTTCGTGCGCGGCGAGGGCGAGCGCTGGTACCGGACCGGCGACCGCGGCCGGTACTGGCCCGGCGGCACGCTCGAATTCCTCGGCCGCACCGACCACCAGGTCAAGGTGCGCGGGCACCGGATCGAACTCGGCGAGATCGAGGCCGTGCTGGGCACGCACCCGGCGGTGCGGGCCGCGGTGGCGGTGGACGTGCGCGCGGCGGGCGTCCGGCTCGCCGCGGCGGTCTCGCTCCGGGCCGGCGAGACCCCGCCGGACTCCGGAGAACTGACGGAGTTCCTGGCCCGGCGGCTGCCGGACTACATGGTCCCGCAGTGGTTCTCGGTGCTGGAGCGGCTGCCGCTGACCGCGAACGGGAAGGTCGACCGCGCCGCGGTCCGCGCCGGGCTGACCGACGCGGAGCCCGCGCCCGCCGAGCCGCCGTCCGGTCCGGTGGAAACCAGCGTCGCCCGGCTGTGGTCGAGCCTGCTCGGCGTCGAGTCGGTCGGCAGGCACGCGAGTTTCTTCGCCCTCGGCGGGGACAGCCTGCTCGCCACCCGGCTGCTCGAACTGACCCGGACCCGATTCTCCGTCGAGATCACCCTGCGCCAGCTGCTCGGCTCGCCGAGCGTCGCCGAGCAGGCCCGGATCATCGGCGAACTGACCGAACGCCCGGTCGCCACCGTGGAAGAGGGAGTGCTGTGACGGACGCGCTGGACACCGCAACCGCCCCGGTCGACGTGCCGCGGCTGGTGGCGGAGCTGGAAGGGCTCGGCGTCGAGCTGTGGCAGGACGAGAGCGGCGGGCTGCGGTTCCGCGCGCCGCGCGGAGTGCTGACCGAAGACCGCAAAGCGACGCTGCGCGCGGCTAAACCGCAATTGCTGGACTACCTGCGGGAGGCGGCGCACGAGCGCGCGGAACCGGATCCGGCGGCGGCCGGGAAGCCGTTCCCGCTCACCGGCATCCAGGCCGCCTATCTGCTCGGCCGCCGGGACGTGATCGCCTACGGCCGGGTGGGCTGTCACGCCTACGGCGAACTGGACTTCCCCGATCTGGACGGCGAGCGCGCCGGCGAGATCTGGCGGGCGCTGGTGGCCCGGCACGGGATGCTGCGCGCGGTGGTCGACGCGGACGGGTCCCAGCGGGTGCTCGCCGAGGTGCCGCCGCTGGCGGTGCCGGTCGCGCGGGCGCGCGACGAGGCGGAGTTCGACCGGGCCCGGGAGCGGACCCGCGAGGAACTGGACCACCGGGTGTACCCGCCGGGCGAATGGCCGCTGTTCGACGTGCGGGTCACCCGCGGCGCGGGCCGGGCGACGCTGCACCTGTCGATCGACTTCCTGATCGCCGATTTCGTCAGCATCCAGGTGCTGCTGGACGAGTTTTCGCGCTGCCTCGCCGATCCGGACCTGGTGCTGCCGGAGCTGGAGATCGGCTTCCGCGACTACCTGCTCGCGGAGCGGCGGCTGCGCGGCACCCGCCGCTACCGCGCCGACCGCGAGTACTGGCTGTCCCGGGTGGACAGCCTGCCGCCCGCGCCGGAACTCCCGGTCCGCCCGGAGGTCCGCGACGGCGCTCCGGTGCGGTTCGCCCGGCACACGGCGACGCTGGACGCCGAGCGGTTCGCGGAGCTGTCGCGGATCGCGGGGACGCACGGGGTCACCGCGTCCACCGCGGTGCTGGCCGCGTACACCGAGGTCATCGGCCGGTGGAGCAGGCGCCGCCGGTTCACCCTCGACCTGACCGTGCTGAGCAGGCTTCCGCTGCACGAGCAGGTGGACCGGCTGGTCGGCGATTTCACCGGCGTCCTGCCGCTGGAGGTGGACGCGGGCGCGAGACCGCGGTTCGCCGAACGGGCCGCGGCGCTGCAGGACCAGCTGTGGGCCGACCTCGACCACCGGCTGTTCAGCGGCGTCGAGGTGCTGCGCGAGATGGCGCGCCGCCGGGGCCAGGACGCGGCGCTGATGCCGGTGGTGTTCACCAGCGCGCTCGGCCTCGGCTCGGCTTCGAGCGGGCCCTCCGCCCCCGGCTACGGCATCAGCCAGACCCCGCAGGTCTGGATCGACTGCCAGGTGCTCGAACACTCGGGCGCGCTGACGGTCAACTGGGACGTGCGCGAAGGCGTGTTCCCGGACGGACTCGCCGCGGACATGTTCGGGGCCTTCGCCGATCTGCTGCGCGGGCTGGCGGACGGCGAACGGTGCTGGACGGCGGAGTCGCCGGTCGCGCTGCCCCCGGCGCAGGCCCGGCGAAGGGCCGAGGCCAACGCCACCGCCGGGCCGCTGCCGAGCGGACTGCTGCACGGCGGGATCGTCGAGCAGGCGCGGCGCACCCCGGACCGGCCCGCGATCATCACCCCGGCGGAGACGCTGACGTATCGCGAACTGGTCGGCCGGGCGGCCGGCGTCGCACGGAGACTGTCCGAAAAGGGTTGCGGCGCCGGGGATCTGGTCGCGGTGGCGGCGGAGACCGGAGCCGGGCAGATCGTCGCGGTGCTCGGCGCGTTGCTGGCCGGGGCCGCCTACCTGCCCATCGACGTCCGGCAGCCGCCCGCTCGCCAGCAGCAGCTGGTCGAACGGTCGGGAGCGCGCTTCGCGTTCGTCGGGCCGGGCGCGGCGGCGCTGGCCGGACCGGTGGTGCTCGAAGCGGACGGTTCCACCGCGGAACCGCCGCCGGTGACCGGCGACCCGGACGAACGCGCGTACGTCATCTACACCTCCGGTTCGACCGGCTACCCGAAGGGCGTGGTGGTGACCCACCGTGCTGCGGGCAACACCGTGGCCGACATCAACCGCCGGTTCACCGTCACCGGCGACGACCGCGTGCTCGGGGTGGCGAGCCTCGCGTTCGACCTGTCGGTGTACGACGTGTTCGGCCCGCTTTCGGCCGGCGGGGCGCTGGTGCTGCCCGAACACGGCCGCCGGGGCGATCCGTCGCACTGGGCCGAGCTGATGCGCGCGCACCGGGTGACCCTGTGGAATTCGGTGCCCGCGCAGATGCAGATGCTCGCGGAGTACCTGCGGGTGGACACCGCCGCCGCCCCGCCGCTGCGGCTGGCGCTGCTGTCCGGCGACTGGATCCCGGTGCGGCTTCCCGACCGGATCCGCGCACTGCTGCCCGGCGTCGAGGTGATCAGCCTCGGCGGGGCGACCGAAGCGGCGATCTGGTCGATCTGGCACCCGGTCGGCGAGGTGGCCGAGGACGCGGCGTCCGTCCCGTACGGGCGGCCGCTGACCAACCAGACCTTCCACGTGCTCGACGAACTCGGCCGTCCGTGTCCGGAGTGGACGGTCGGGGAGCTCTTCATCGGCGGGGCCGGCGTGGCCACCGGCTACCTCGGCGATGAGGAGCAGACCCGGCAGCGGTTCGGCGCCGATCCGGCCGGCGGGCGGCGCTACCGCACCGGCGACCTCGGCCGCTGGCTGCCGAGCGGGGACATCGAGTTCCTCGGCCGCGAGGACCAGCAGGTGAAGATCCGCGGGCACCGCATCGAACTGGCCGAGATCGAAAGCGCGCTGGCCGAGCACCCCTCGGTGGGCGCGGCGGCGGTGCTGGTCGAAGGCGAGGGCGCGCTCGATCGCGGACTGGCCGCGTTCGTGGAGCCCGCGCCGCGCGAAGAGCCCGCGCCGGACCGGCTCCCGGCCGTGCTCGCCTCGGCCGCCGCGGCGGAACTGGCCGCCGTCCGGTCCGAAATGGACGCTTCGCGGGCGGTGTCGTTCGCCCGGCAGCTGGACCGCACCGCGTTGCTGGCCATGGTGCGCGCCCTGCGGGAGCAGGGATTGTTCGCCACGGTGGAGTCCCGGCACACCGTCGAGGAGGTGTTCCGGACGGCGGGCGTCACCGCCAAGCACGAGCGGCTCGTCCGGCGGTGGATCAACGCGCTGGAGCAGAACGGAATGCTGGTCCGGGACGACGGCGCGCTCACCGGGGTGCCGCCGGTGAGCGCGGCGGACCTCGAACAGGCCTGGCGCGAGGTGGACGAGCTTCAGCCCGGCGGCGGGCAGCGGGCGGAGCTGGTCGAGTACTTCCACACCGCCTGCGGCCATCTGCCGGAGCTGCTGCGCGAGGACGCCGATCCGGTGCAGCTGCTGTTCCCCGAAGGCCGGGTGGACATCCAGGAATCGGCCTACCAGGGCAACTTCCTGAGCAACTCGCTCAACCGGCTGGTCGAAGCCGCGGTCACCGGGCTGGCCGCGGACCACGACGGCCCGCTGAGCCTGCTGGAGGTCGGCGCGGGCGTGGGCGGGGCGAGCATCGACCTGATCCCCGCGCTGGCCCGGTACGACGTGGACTACCTGTTCACCGACGTTTCGCGGTTCTTCCTCAACCAGGCGCGCGAACGGTTCGGCGAGCAGTACCCGTGGGTCGGCTACGGCCTGTTCGACCTGAACGAGGACTACCGGGCGCAAGGACTGCGGGCCAACAGCACCGACGTGATCCTGTGCGCGAACGTGCTGCACTACGCGCGCGACGCGGCGCAGGCGCTCGGCCGTCTCCGTGAGCTGTTGCGGCCCGGCGGCTGGCTGGTGTTCATCGAGACCACCCGCGACAACTACCAGATCCTCACCTCGATGGAATTCCTCTTCGACGCCAAGTCCGGCGATTTCGCCGACGTGCGGGCGGGCCGCGACCAAACGTTCATTTCCCTGCCGCAATGGCGGGAACTGCTCGCCGGGGCCGGGGCCGACGCGGTCGTGCAGCTGTCCGCGGGCGACGAGGCGCTCGACCGGATCGGCATGCACGCGTTCGCCGCGCGGTTCAAATCCGGCCGCGCGCCCGCGCACGATCTCGACCTGCTCGACGATCTCGCCGGACGGCTGCCGGACTACATGGTCCCGTCCCGGCTGGAGGTGCTGGACGCACTGCCGCTAACCGGCAACGGCAAGGTGGACCGCGCCGCGCTGGCGAAGCTGCTGCCGGACCGGGCGGCCCCGGCGGGCCCGGTCGCGCAGTCCCGTCCGGAGGGCGAACTGGAGGCCGCGGTGGCGCGGGTGTGGTGCCGCGTGCTCGGCCGGTCCGAGGTGGGCCGCGACCAGGACATCTTCGAACTCGGCGGGGACTCGCTGGTCGCCGCGCAGATCGTCGGCGAGGTCAAGGAGCAGCTGCCGCAGGCGGCCGGGCTGTTCTTCGACGAGATGCTGCGCGACGTGCTGGAGGGCGCCACCGTCGCGGAACTGGCCGGGCGGCTCTCCGCCGGGAGCGACGCCGCGGCCCCCGCCGCGCACAGCGGTCCCGAACTGGTCGAGCTGGCAACGGGATCCGGAGCCCGCACCTGGGTGGTCGTGGCCGACGGCACCGGGGAACCGCGCTGGGACCCGGCGCTGGTGTCCGGGCCGGTCTCCGGGCTCCGGCCGGGCACCGGGCCGGTGCCCGCGCCGATGGCGCAGCGGCTCGCCGACGCGTACGCGCCGCTCCTGCCGGAGGCCGGGGAAATCGCCTTGTACGGCACCGATTCCGGCGGACTGGTGGCGCTCGAACTCGCCCGGCGGCTCGCCGAGGCCGGCTGTCCGCCGGCCGAGCTGACCGTGGTGGTGCGCTGCCCGATCGGCTACCGCGACGACGAACCGGCCGGTTACTTCTTCGCCCGCACGCTCGGCCTCGACCTGCCGGCGGCCCCGGACGACGCGGAGGTCGCGGCGGCGCTGGACACCGGCACTCCGGCCGGCGCGGCGTGGAACCCGTCCGGCTTCGGGCCGGAGCTGGCCGAACGGTTCGAGGCCTATCAACGCGCCGCGAGGGAACAGGCGAGCGCGGAACCGGAGCTGTACACCGGCGACGTGACGCTGGTGCTCGACTTCGACACCGACGCGTGGCCGGCGGCGGCGAAGCGGGTCAGGGACTACTGGCAGCGGGTCTGCCTCGGCGAACTGGCGGTCAAGGGATGACCCGGCGGATCGGTGTCCTCGGCGGATACGGCGCGGTCGGCAGCGCGGCGGTCCGGCTGCTCGCCGCGCGGTTCGACGGGATCGTGCGGGTCGGCGGACGGGACGGGAAGCGCGCCGAGGCGGCGGCGGACGCACTGGCGGCCGGCGAAGCGGCCGAAGTGGATCTGTGGGACGACGCGGCGCTCGCGGCGTTCTGCCGGGACTGCGCGGTCGTCGTCCACGCCGGCGGGCCGTCGTACCAGGTGGTCGACCGGGTGGCGCGCGCCGCGTTCGCCGCCGGTGCGGATTACGTCGACGCGGGCGGCGATCTGCCGCTCTACGAACGCCTCGCCGGAACGGAACGCCGCGCGGTGGTGACGGCGGGCATGATGCCGGGCCTGAGCGGCTTGCTGCCGCGGTGGCTCGCGGCGCGGACCGGCCCGGTCGGGCGGCTGGAGACCTACGCCGGCGTGCTGGACCGGCTCACCCCGGCCGGTGCGGTGGACTATCTGCTGAGCCTCGGCGGGCGCGACGCCGAATCGCAAGCGGTGTGGCAGGACGGGCGCCGGGTCACGCGGTCCGCGGCGCCGCAGGTGGACGTGCGGCTCCCGTTCTTCCCCGGCGTGGTCAGCGCGTTCCCGTACCTGGGCTACGAACCCGAGCGGCTGGCCCAGCAGCTCGCGATCCCGGACGTGCGCTGGTATTCGGTGTTCGACGGCGGAGCCGCGATGATGTCGACGCTGGCCCGGCTGCAGGGCGCGATGTCGGGCGAAGGCGACCTGGCCGCCGCCGCGGCCGAGCTCGCGGAAGCCGCGGAGCTGGACATGTTCGGCCGCGAGCCGTACCAGCGGATGGTGTTCACCGCGCATCCGGCCGACGGTTCGGCCCCGAGCACGCTGGTGGCGGGGTCGCGGGACACTTCCGTGCTCACCGGCACCGTGTGCGGGCTCGCCGCGCTGCAAGTCCTGTCCGGCGCGGTCGTGCCCGGCCGGGCGTTCGCGGCGGAAGCGCTGGACGCGGAAACCCTGGTGGCCGACCTGCGCGAGACGGACGCGCTGAGCGTGTTCGAGCTGCTGACCGAAGCCGCCGAGCTGCGGGAAGCGTCCGAGGAGGGCGTGTTGTGAGCGTCCGGCCGAAGGCGGTGGTGTGCGGGACCGGATTCGGCCGCGTGTACCTCGCCGGGCTCGCCGCGCCGGACTCCCCGGTCGAGCTGGCCGGGGTGCTGGCGCGGGGGAGCGAGCGGTCGCGGGCGTGCGCGAAGCGGTACGGAGTGCCGTTGTGGCAGCGGGTCCCGGAGGTGCCGGACGACGTCCGGCAGGCGTGCGTGGTGGTGGGTTCGGCGGTCACCGGCGGCCCCGGCGCGCGGCTCGCGGACGAGCTGATGGAGCGCGGCCTCGACGTGCTGCAGGAACATCCGGTGCACGGCGGCGAACTGGCCGGGCACCTGCGGACCGCGCGCCGGTGCGGAGTCCGGTACCAGGTCAACAGCCATCACGTGGAGGTGGCGCCGATCCGCCGGTTCATCGCCGCCGCACAGGCGTTGCGGCGCGCCCAGCGACCGCTC
This sequence comes from Amycolatopsis sp. M39, assembly GCF_001651785.1. Lineage (NCBI taxonomy): Bacteria > Bacillati > Actinomycetota > Actinomycetes > Pseudonocardiales > Pseudonocardiaceae > Amycolatopsis > Amycolatopsis sp. M39. The sequence continues at coordinate 108,505 of NZ_LWSF01000018.1, read as the reverse complement.
TTCGTCACCGTGACCACCAGTGTCCAAGTCCTGTACACGGTTTTCGACATCCTGGGCCGGGCGCTGGGCGGGATCCGGCCGTGGGGGTTCGACGAACCCGTGCGGGCTTCGGCCGCCTTGCGCGCACTGACCGCCGCGGACCATCCGTTCACGACCGTCGAGGGCGCTTTCGCCGGAGTTCCGCTGACCTTGCGGGTGCAGCATCAGCTCGACCCGCGCGAGCCGGACAACCACGCGCACCTGTGGCACCGCGTCACCGTGGGCGCCGAAGGCGGAACGCTCACGCTCGTGGGCAGTGCCGGTCCGGTTCTGTGGTGCCCCCGGCCGCATTTGCCGGCGTCCGCGGGCGAGGCGACCGGATTCGACGAACTGGCCGCACCGCATCTCGGCTTCCCGGCCGCGTGCGCGCTCGGACCGGCGGAGGCCCCGGACTGGGGCACGGTGCTGCGCGAATTGTGGCCCGCCGCGGTGGTCCGCGCGCTGGCCGGGTTCCGCTCCGGCGACTGGGTCGCGGCGGGGCAGTACCACCTGGCGCTCAGCGCGCTCGTGCAGCGGCTGACCGGTTCGCTGGGCCCGCCCGAGATGGTGCGCCGGGCGCCGCCGGCAGTGCTGTCGGCCAAGGACTTGGAGAACGCGGCGACCGGCGGGCAACGGGAAGAGGGGACCGGATGAGCGCGCAGCACTGGCTCCGGCGCTACGAGCGGGTCCGCGACCCGGTCGCGCGGGTGGTGTGTTTTCCGCATGCCGGCGGCGGGGCCCGGTTCTTCCGGTCCTGGTGCGCCGGCCTGCCGCCCGGCGTGGAGCTGTGCGCGGTGCAGTATCCCGGCCGGGAGGACCGGATCCGGGAGCCCTGCGCGACCGATCTGAGCCAGATCGCCGACGCGGTGGCGGCGGAACTGCTGGCCCGGCATCGGGTCCCGGCCGTCCTGTTCGGACACAGCCTCGGCGCGGCGGCGGCCTACGAGACGGCGCTGCGGCTGCGGCGGGCGGGGGAGACTCCGGCCGCGCTCGCGGTGTCCGGGCGGGCGGCCCCGCTCGATCCCGGCCGGATGCTGCACCGCACGAGCGACGACGAGCTGTGGGACGACGTCTGCCGCAGCGGCGGGACCAGCGAGGAAGTGCTGCGCAGCGCGGAAATGCGGGAGCTGATGCTGCCCGTGCTGCGGGCCGACTACCGGCTGAGCGAGCGTTATCTGCCCGGTGCCGCGCGGCCGCTGGACTGCCCGGTGCTGGCCTGCAACGGCGACCGGGACCCCGAGGTCGATCCGGATTCGCTGCCGGGCTGGCAGGCCGTCGCCGCGCGTCCGCTGCGGTACCGCACGTTCCCCGGCGGGCATTTCTATCTCGTGGACCAGCGGCCCGGCGTCGTCGCCGCGGTGCTGGACCTGGTGTCCGCCACGACCCCGGCCGCCGTGCGCTGGCCGAGCATGCCGTGACCGCCGCACCGCTGGAGGCGGGGCCCGCCGGGGCGTGGCAGGACGGATTCGCCGCGCTCACCGCCTCGGATCCGATGCTGGTGGAGCTCGCGCGGCGCCAGCACGCCACCCGCCGCACGCGGCTCAATCTGGTGGCCGCCGCGGGGCCGACCCGGTCGGAAGTGGTGACGGCACAAGCGCTGGGCTTCGGATCGGTGACCGCGGAAGGCTACCCCGGGCGGCGTTACCACCCGGGCGCCGAACAGGTTGACGAGGTGGAGCGGCTGGCCGTGCGCCGCGCGGAGGACTTGTTCGGCGCACAGGGCGCGAACGTGCAGCCGCTGTCCGGCTCGGCGGCGAACCTGGCGGCGCTCACCGGGCTGCTGCGGCCCGGTGAACCGGTGCTGTCGCTGGAGCTGTCGCACGGCGGCCACCTGTCGCACGTTTCCGGGCGGGCCAATCTTTCGCGGTGGGTCGAGTCCGCGCATTACCACCTGGACAGCGCCGGCGAACCGGACGAGGACGAGTTGTTCTCCCTGGTGCGCGAAGTCCGGCCGCGCCTGCTCATCTGCGGCGGCTCGGCCTGCCCGCGGAAGATCGACTTCGCGGTGTTCCGCCGGGCCGCTGACGAGGCCGGGGCGCTGCTGATGGCCGACATCAGCCACCTCAGCGGACTCGTGGCGGCCGGAGCGCACGCGTCGCCGATGCCGTACTGCGACGTGGTGTCGACCTCGACCTACAAACAGCTGTGCGGTCCGCGCGGCGGGCTGCTGCTGTGCAGCCGCCGGTCGCCGGTGACCCGCGCGATGCTCGACCGGGCGGTCTTCCCCGGCTTGCAGGGCACCCCGGACTTCGGGGCGATCGCGGCGAAAGCCGTCGCGCTGCGCTTCGCGGCGGGCCCGGTGTTCGCCGAGGGGATGCGCCGGGCGACGCGGTACGCCGGGGTGATCGCCGGCGCGCTGACGGCCAGCGGCGTCGCACTGGTCGGCGGCGGCACGGACACCCACCTGATCCTGGCCGACCTGCGCGGCGCCGCGGCGACCGGGGCACAGGTCGAGGACGCGCTGCGCGCGTGCGGGGTGCTGGTGAACAAGAACCTGGTCCCGGACGACCCTCGGCAGGCGGCCGAGACGAGCGGCATCCGGCTGGGAACGAACGAACTGGCCTTCCGCGCGGTGACCGACGACCAGGTGGCGGCCTTCGCGGCCGAACTGGCGGAGGTGGTGGCCCGTCTCCGCGACGGGGAATCGCCCCGCGAATGCCAGGCCGCGCGACGGCTGAGGGCGACGGCGGAAGGGCTGGCCGCGGAGGGGTTCGCGGCGGGTTTCGGCGGCTAGCCGGGGAGTGGGCCGGTGTGTCCGAAATGGGCTTTCGGGGCGGGCGTCGCGGGGCGGCCCGGCTGGTTCGCTTGGCGGTGGGCGACGGCGGAAGGGTTCGCTGCGGCGGGTTTCGGCGGCTAGCCGGGGGAGTGGGCCGGTGTGTCTGAAATGGACTGCCGGAGCGGTCGTCCGCTGGGCGGTAATCGCCGGGCGGCCCGGCTGGTTCGCTCGGCGGTGGGCGACGGCGAAGGGTTCGCTGCGGCGGGTTTCGGCGGCTAGCCGGGGAGCGGCCCGGTGTGTCCGAAATGGACTCCCGGACCGGGCGTCGTCCGGGGACGGTGCGAATGGCGGCGACGCCCGGCAGGCTCGCTCGGTGTCGGGCGACAGCGCGTTCAGCCGCCCCTCTCACGCGATCCGCAGCGGAAGTTTTTCCAGCCCCCGCAGGCTGAACGACGGCACCCGACGTTCCTCGGGGCCCGCCTGTTCCAGCACCGGGAAGCGCGTGATCAGCTCGCGCAGGGCCGCCGCGGTCTCCACCCGGGCCAGCAGCCCCCCGACGCACGCGTGCGGACCGCGGCCGAAGCCGAGGTGCGCTTTGCCCGAGCCGCGGTCGAAGCGGAGCTCGTCCGGGTCCGGGTAGCGTTGCGGGTCGCGATTCGCGGCGCCCAGCAGCAGCATCACCGTGCTGCCCTCCGGGATCACCGTCTCGCCGATCGGATAGTCGCAGGCGGTCACCCTGGTCGCGGTCTGCACCGGGCTGTCGTAGCGCAGCAGTTCGTCCACCGCGACGTCGACGAGCGACGGGTCGGCCCGCAGCTGCGCGAGCCGCCGCGGGGCGCGCAGCAGGGCGAGCATTCCGTTCGCGATGAGGCTGACTGTGTTGTGGTGCCCGACCATCAGCAGGAACACGCCGTTCACCAGCAGCTCCGGCAGGCTCATCCGGCGGTCGGCGCGCATTCCGGCCACCCACCGGCTCAGCAGGTCGCCGCCGCCGCGCCGCCGGTGCCGGACCAGCCGGCCGAAGTATTCGCCGCATTCGCGGGTCGCCTCGGCTCCCGCGGTCCGGGCCGCCCCGGTGAGCAGCCAGTCGGGGTCCGAGACCGCGCCGAACGCGCGCGACCAGCGCTCCAGCAGCGGCCAGTCCGGCTCGGGGATGCCGAACAGCCCGCCGATCAACGAGATCGGCAGCGGATAGGCCAGATCCGCGACCAGGTCGACGACGCCGGGCGCGCGGGCGGCGAGCCGGTCGACCGCGGTCCGCGCCGCGGCGGCGATCGCCGGGCGCATCCGCTCCACCGCGGCGGGCAGGAACTCGGCCGAGACCGCGGTGCGGATGCGCGGGTGGTCGGGCGGGTCCAAGGCGTTGAGCGGCAACGGGAACCGGTCGTCGATGCCGCGCGAGCGGAAGTACTCGGCGTATCCGGCGCCGCGGGCCAGGTCGCAGCTGAGCCGCGGGTCCCGCAGCCCCGCCGCGACGTCCGCGTACCGCCCGGCCAGCCAGACCCCGGTTGTCGTGCGGACCGCGGCCGAGCGGCGGATCCCGGCCAGGCGCGGGTACGGCTGGTCCGCGTAGCCCGCGGTGACCGCGTGGTCGAAGAAGTCGCTGGCGTTCATATTCGCGTCCCCGGGAAGTGGCGGTGCACGGACCGGTCGTAACACGATGTCCGGCGGAACCGTTCCATCATCCCGGAAAGGGCGGCCGATTGTGAAAATCGTGGTGACCTGCCAGCCCGCCGTCGGGCACTTCCACGCCGTCGCCCCGCTCGCGCGCGCAGCCGTGCGCGCCGGGCACGAGGTGGTGGTGGTCACCGGGCGGGGCATGGGAAAGTGGGTGCGCGACGGCGGTTTCGACGTGGTCGAGACCGGGCCGGAATGGCTCTCCGGCCGCCCGCGCGCCGGGTCGTTCGACAACGAGAGCCGCCGGCTCCGGCTGATGAGCATGGGCACCGCGGCCCTGTTGCCCGGGATCGTCGACGCGCTGCGCACGTTCGGCGCGGACCTGCTCGTGCACGAATCGCTGGAATGGGCTGGCCCGCTGGCCGCGGACGTCGCCGGGGTTCCGTTCGCCACGCTCGGCCAGCTGCCGCGGATGCCGCGAGCCTTGCAGGCCGAAGCACTTGCCCAGCCGTGGAATTCGGCGCGGGAACGGCTGGGCCTTCCGGCCGACCCGAAGCTGGAACGGCTGTGCCCCTACCTCTACCTCGACGCGTATTTGCCGAGCATGCAACCGCTTTCCGAGGATCCCTTGCTGTGGTTCGGGTCGCGGGAGGAGGACGCGATCGCGCATCCGGTCCGGCCGCCGCTGTGGCAGGCCGCCGCCGCGACACTGCCCGACTGGCTGTCCGAACCGGACGGACGGCCCCTGGTCTACGTGACCATGGGCACCGCGTTCAACACCGAGCCGGAACTGTTCGCCACCGTCGCGAACGCGTTGCGCGGCGGGGATTTCCGGGTCGTGCTGACGGTCGGCAAGGGTGTCGACCCCAGCGGGCTGGACGGCGACGGAGTGCACGCGTCGGAGTACCTCCCGCAGTCGCAGGTGCTGCCGAAGGCGGACGCTGTCGTGCACCACTCCGGCTACCTGACCACCGTCGGCGCGCTCGCGCACGGCCTGCCGATGGTGCTGCTCCCGGTCGCTGTCGACCAGCCCTACCACGCGCACCGGCTCTC
>NZ_LWSF01000018.1:0-103094 GCF_001651785.1 Amycolatopsis sp. M39 | reverse complement strand
CGCTCTACCGGGCCAATGCGAACCGGCTGCGCGCGGAGCTGTGGTCGATGCCCGCCGAGGACGAGGCGGTCGGCCTCCTCGAAACGCTGGGCGCGAGCGGCGAACCGGTCCGCCGCGACGGCGCGCGGGTGCCCGCCGCGGCGTCGCCAAGCTAGGTCTATCCCGCGGATTCCCACTGGACAGAGGAGTTGGACATGGATGCGGTTGCCGGAACCGAGCCGGTCGCGGCCGGGCTGCCGGTGCGGCGGGNCCTGCTGACCGGCGCCACCGGACGGGTGGGCGCGCGGTTCCTGCCCAGGCTCAAGCAGCTGGGCGCGGAAACGCGGCTCATGGTGTGGAGCCCCGGCCCGGGGGTGCGGCGCAGCGCCACGATGATCGTCGGCGACCTCGCCGACGCCGGCGCCTGCCGGGCCGCGGTCGAGGGGGCCGACGCGGTCGTGCACATCGCCGCGGCTTTCCAAGGGCTTCGGCCGGACCAGTCCGAGGACGTGAATTTCCAGGCGACCCGGCAGCTGGCCACGGCTGCCCGCGACGCCGGGGTGCGGCGGTTCGTCCAGCTCAGCAGTTCCCTGGTCTACGCCGACGGGGCCGGTGCCGCGGCCGAGGACACCCCCGTGCGCGAAAGCGCGGCGGCGAGCTTCCCCGCGGCCAAGCTGGGCGCCGAACGCGCACTGTCCGCTGTGCGCGGACTGGAAAGCTCGGTGCTGCGCTTGGCGTTCACCTACGGCGAGGGCGATCCGCACCTCGCCGAAGCGATCGGCTGGGCGCGGCGCGGCGGCACGGGACGGATGCACCTGGTGCACCACGCCGACGTCCGGCAGGCGATTCTGTGCGTGCTGAGCGCACCGGAACTGCCGCGCCGGGTGTACAACGTCGCCGACGACCGTCCGGTCGGGCCGGCCGAATTGCTCGCCGCCGCACCAGGATTCGCGGTGCGCGGACAGGTCGAAGAAGGCGCGGTGACGGAAACGGAACCGGGCGCGCAGCCGTTCGGCCGAGTGCTGACCGCCGAGGCGATCCGGCAGGAGCTCGGGTTCGCCCCCGGATTCCCGAGCATCGCCGCGGCCGCGGAGAAGGGGGCGTTGTGAGCGTGCTCGACGTGTACAACCCGGCTGACGGTTCGGTGGCAGGCCAAGTACCGGTCTGCGACGAAGCGCGGCTGGGACAGGTGATCGAGCAAGCGCATCGGGCCTGGCCGGGCGTGCCCCCGCGGGCCCGGCGGGAAGCGCTGCTCGCGGCGGCGAAAGCGGTGTCGGCGCAGGCGCGCGCGCTCGGCGAGCTGATCACCCGCGAACAGGGGAAGCCGCTGGCGATGGCGGTGGCCGAGGCGTTCGCCGCCGCGGCTTTTCTCCGGTACAACGCGGGTCTGGCGCTTGAGCCGGAGGTGCTGCGCGAAGATCGCCGCGGCTACGCCGAACTGGTGCGCCGGCCGCTCGGGGTGGTCGCGGCCGTGACCCCGTGGAACTTCCCGGTCGCTGTCGCGGCCGCCAAGCTCGCTCCGGCGCTGCGGGCGGGCAACGCGGTGGTGCTCAAGCCGTCCCCGTACGCGCCGCTGGCGACGGTGCGGCTCGGCGAAATCCTGGCCGAGGCGATGCCGCCCGGACTGTGCACAGTGGTCTGCGGCGACGGTGCGCTCGGCACCGCCTTGGCGACGCATCCGTTGGTGCGCAAGGTGAGCTTCACCGGATCGACGGCGACCGGCCGGGCGGTGGCCGCACAGGCCGCCGACGGGATCAAGCCGGTGCTGCTGGAACTGGGCGGGAACGACGCCGGGATCGTCCTCGACGACGCGGACCCGGCCGCACTGGCCGAGCAGGTGTTCTGGGACAGTTTCGCGAACAACGGCCAGGCCTGTGTGCTGGTCAAGCGGCTCTACGTCCCGCGGTCGCGGGCCGCGGAATGGGTCGAAGCGCTGGCCGCGCGGGCGGATTCGGTGGTTGTCGGGGACGGGATGGTCCGCGGCACGCAGCTCGGCCCGGTGAGCACCCCGGCGCAGCACGAGCGGATCGCCGCGCTGGTCGCCGCGGCGCTGCGGGACGGCGCGAAGAGCGCCGCGGGCGGGAAACCCGGCGAAGGCCCGGGCCTGTTCTACCCGCCGACGATCCTGGCCGGCGTCACCGACGGCATGGCGGTGGCGGCGGAGGAACAGTTCGGCCCGGCGCTGCCGGTGCTGGCCTACGACACCGAGGACGAGGCGCTGGCGCGCGCCAACGACAGCAGCTTCGGCCTCGGCGGCTCGGTCTGGTCGGCCGACCCGGAGCGGGCGTGGCGGCTGGCCGGCCGGCTCGAATGCGGCACCGCGTGGGTCAACGCGCACGCGGACTTCGCGCCGGACCAGCCCTTCGGCGGGCTCAAGCACAGCGGGATCGGGGTGGAGAACGGGACAGCGGGCCTGCACGAGTACACCGCCGCGCAGGTCCGGTGCCGTCCGGCGGATCAGGTCAGTCCGCTGTAGAACATCGCGCCGATCACCGCGTGGTCGTCCTGCGGCAGCCGCGCGTGCGGCGTGGCCCGGCCGACCAGCGCGAGGCACTCCCGCGGCTGGTACACGAAATCCTTGCCGCCGCGGGGGAACTGCCCCTCGGCGACCACCCACTGCCCGAGCGAGCTCGCGGTGTCGCTCGCCTGGTCCAGATAGGACCGCATCGGGCCGGCCTCGCCCTCCACGGTGAACAGCAGCGACACCTCGCAGGTCGGCATGTCGGTGTGCACGCCGAGGAAATCGCCCTTGCGGTAGCGCAGGTAGGTGCAGCGGGTCGGGTACATCGCGCGGCCCATCCGCCTGCTCACGTCCGCCACCAGCACCGGGTCCTCGTGGATCCGCACGAGCGTGGGGCCCGCGCCGAGGTAGGTGTTGCTGGACTTGCTGGTGAGCGCGTCGTGCAGGACGTCCCAGCCGGGATCCGGGCCGCCGGCGAAGGCCATTCCGGCTCCGGGGTCCAGCTCGTCGAGTTCGGCCGCGCACCGGCGCAGCGTCTCCGCCGAGACGAAATCGTCGATGTGCCACCAGAACGAGTCGTTGTCCAGTTTGGCCAGATAGGCGTCGCGGCGGCGGGTGGACTCGGCGAGCAGCCGCGCGTAGTCCTCGTCGTCGCGTTCCCCCGGCGCGCGGACCACCCGGCCCTGCAACGCCTTCGTCACGAGCGGGCCCTGCGGGAACATCGCGTCGTAGCCGTCGGTGAGCGGGGCGATCCCGGCGCTTTCGAAGTCCATCGCGGACACCGCGGGCCCGCCGCCGGACACGATCAGCTTTTCGAAGAGGCCGATCGAGGCGGGCGGGTCGTCGGCGGCCCCGAGATGGCGGCGGATGCGCCACCGCCGCCATTCGAGCTCGACCTCGTTGACCCGGAACCGCGGCCACCGGTACTTGCCGCCGGCGTCGTACAGGAGTGCGCGGACCGGGCCGGCGTCGATCTGCTGGTTGAGTGCGGCCGACATGGCCACAGCTTCGGGAGAAAAGGTCGGCATGCCCCCAGTTTCCCGCTATGGCAACGAAAAGTCAGCAGCGTGCGACGTCAGGAACCGAGCAGCGCGACGACGTCGGCGGCGCAGCCCCACGAGTACATGACGCCGCTGCCGCCGTGGCCGTAGTTGTGCACCACCACCGAGCCGCCGTCGCGGTCGGCTTCCAGCCGGACCTCGTCGCGGCCGGGCCGGAACCCGACGCTCGCCTCCAGCAGCTCCGCGCCGGCCAGCCGCGGCTCCACCCGCACGCAGCGCTCCAGGATCGCGGCCACCTCGGCGCCGGAGGGCTCGGGGTCGGTCCCGCCGGTCTGCACGCCCCCGAGCACGACGTGGTCCCCGTGCGGCAGGTAGGTGGCCCACTCCGGGTTGATCGGGGCCTCGAGGAAGAAGGTTTCGAGCCCGGGGTCGGCGACGACCACCTTGATCCCGCGCACCGGCTCCACCCGGTCGTCGGCGGCCAGTTCGCGCGCGGCCAGCCCGGTGCAGTTGACCACCGCCGGGCACTCGGCGCTCGCCTCGGCGATCGAGGCCGCCGGGCGCACCTCGAGGGTCCCGCCGCCCGCCTCGAACTCCGACCGCAGGTGCCGCAGGTACTTCGGGGTGTCGACGATCGGCAGCGTGACCCAGAACCCGGTGCCGTAGCCCTCGGGCAGTTCGGTGGGCTCGCACAGCCGGAACCCCTCGGTCTGGTCGGCGCCGGGCGGGATCGCGCCCGCCGGACGGGCGGCCAGCCTGCCCTCGAGCACGCGCACGCCGGGCGGCGCGGCGCGGAGCCTGCGCAGGGTCTCTCGCTGCCAGCGGTGCCCGGGCGAGCCGGGCGGGTCGAGGTTGGGCCCGACCATCGCCGCGGCCTTCGCGGAGGTGGTCTCCTCCGGCGGCGCCGCGGTCCGGATCCGCACCCGGCTCCCGGCTTCCTGCAGGGCCAGCGCGGTGGTCAGGCCGATGATCCCCGAGCCGAGCACCAGCGCGTCGGGCGCTGCGGTCATGTCAACCTCCCTGGAGCCGACCGGCTCCTTCCCGCGGGAGGTTCCCGTCGGCGAATCGTCGCCACAGTTCGCGGCGCCGCGGCTTCCCGCTGGTCGTGCGCGGGATCGTGCCCGTCGCCGCGGACAGCATGATCAGCTCGGCGCCCTCGGCCAACCTTGCCAGGTCGGTGCGGGCCAGGTCGAGCAGCGCGGGGTCGGCGTGTTCCGCGACGACCACCGCCACCTGCGCCCCGTCGACCACTCCCAGCAGCACCGCCTGCTGCCGCCGCGGCAGTCCGTGCGCTTCGAGCGCCGCTTCGAGGTCTTCGGCGAACACCGGTTTCCCGCGCACTTTCATGCTGTCGCCCATCCGGCCCAGCACATAGAGCTGTCCGCCGCTCAGGAAGCCAGCGTCCCCGGTGCGGACCGCGCCGCGGGCGAACCGGGTCGTTTGCGCGACCGCTCCGGCGTGGTAGCCGTCCGCGACCGAGGGCCCGGCCACCGCGATCTCGCCGACGCGATCCTCCGGCAGCGGATCGCCGCCGCTGTCGAGCACCGTCACCGAAACCCCGGCGAGCGGGCGGCCGCAGCCCACGAGCGTGGCCGCTTCGCCCCCGGCGGCCTGCCCCGGCCCGGCCGGGGCGATCGAGCGGGTGGTCCACCGTTCGTCGAGCCGGGAACCGGTGACCGCGAGCGTCGCCTCGGCGAGGCCGTAGGCGGGCAGCAGCGATTCCGGGGCGAATCCGTACGGCGCGAGCAGGTCGGCGAAGGCGCGGAGCGTCGGCTCGGCCACCCGCTCGGCGCCGACGATGACCGCGCGCCACTCGGAGAAATCGCAGCCGGACAGTTCGGCGGGCCGGACCCGGCGCAGGATGTGTTCGAGGCCGAACGTGGGCATCGCGGTCAGCCGCGCGCCGGATTCGCCGAAGCAGCGCAGGTAGCGCGAAGGCCGCCGGAGGAACTGCTGGGGCGAGCACAGCCACAGATCGGTCTGGTGGGTCACCGGCGTGAGCAGGCAGCCGATCAGGCCCATGTCGTGGTGCATCGGCAGCCAGGACGCGGTCGGGTCGTCCGGCCCCATCGCCAGCCACTCCCGGATCGCGCGCACGTTCGCGGTGAGCGCGGGGAACGGGACGCGGACGCCGCGCGGGCTGCCGCTGGACCCGGAGGTGAACTGCAGCATCGCGAGGTCGGCGGCGGGGACCGGCGGCACCGGCCCGCCGCCGGGCGCCTCTTCGAGCAGCACCGGTTCCGGGCCGACCGCCTGGCGCACGGTCTCGGCGAATCCCGGTGCGGTGCAGACGAATCGCGGCCGGGCCGTCCCGGTCAGCGAGGCCAGCAGCGTTCGCCACTGCGCGAGATCCTGGCCGAACAGCGGCGGGCTGGCGGGGGCGGGCACCGCGCCGGCCAGCATCGCACCGAAATACCCGGTGAGGAAACCGGGTCCGGTCGGTTCGACCACCAGCACCACGTCGCCCCGCGCCGCGCCGCGCTCCAGCAGTTCGGCGGCGCGCGCGTGCGCGCCGGCGGCCAGCCGCGGGTAGTCCCAGCGGCTCCACTCTTGCTCGTCCCCGGCGAACCGGATCCCGGTGTCCGGCCGCGGTTCCCACAGCCACCGCAGGAGCGCGAGCCGGTCGGTTCTCGGTGCGTCCATGCGGCAATCGTCGCGCACGGGCGTCCCGCGCGTCTCGCGTGCAACCGGGCCGCCCGACGTTGCGGGTGCCGCGACCGGTCCGGCACCGTTCCCTGCGCGCGTCCCGCGCTCGCCGCGGGCGCCCGGCGGGTGTCCGACTGGGGGATTTCCCCACTTGCACGTACCGCCGGCAGTCCTTCAGGGAGGTAGTCAAGTGTCGCGATCGGACGTCGTCTGCGGGCTCAAGCTCACCCATGACGGTGCGGTGGCGGTGATCGGCGGCACCCGGCTGGTGGCTTCGGTCGAGGCGGAGAAGATCGGCAACCGGCCGCGGCATTCGGCGCTCGACGACGCCGCGGAGATCGTGCGGGAGCTCGCCCGCAACGGCTTCGGCCCGGACGCGATCGACCGGGTCGCGGTCGACGGCTGGGCGGCCGAACAGGACGGTCCGCCCGCGGTCGGGTTCACCGCGCTCGACGGGCGGCGGATCGCCCTTCCGGTCGCCGGCTACGCGGACGAACCCGGCCCGCCCGCGCCGCCCGCGGCGTTCTCCGGGACGCGCCCGGTGCTGGGCGAGCGGGGGCCGCGCGGCTACGCCGGCTACACGCACGCCACCGGCCACCTGCTGTCCGGGTACTGCACCAGCCCGTTCGCCAAGGAAGGCCGCGCGGCGCTCGGCATCGTCTGGGACGGCGGGATGCCGCCGTTTCTGTACCTGGTCGACCCGCGCGAGCCGGCGATCACCCCGATCGGGGCGCTCACCGGCGTTTCCGGTGCGCTGTACCCGGTTTTCGCCTCGCACTTCGCGCCGTTCCGGGTGGACCGGCGGACCGCGGACCCGGACCGCCGGTTCGGGATGGAAGCGCTGTTCCCGGTGTCGGGCAAAGCGATGGCGTACGCCTCGCTCGGCAAGCCGATCGAGGCGGCGGTCGACCGGTTCGAAGAGGTCACCGCCGCGACCGCGCCCGCGACCACCCCGATGCGGTGCTACCAGTGGAGCGCGCGGGCCCTGCGCCGGGTGCGCCCGCTCGGGCTGTCCGACGCGGAACTGCTCGCCTCGTTCCAGGAAGCGCTCTACCGCGGGCTCGAACGGGGCCTGCGCGAGGTTTTCGCCGCTCGGCCGGAGCTGGCCGGGCTGCCGCTGTGCGTGTCCGGCGGCTGCGGGCTGAACATCAAATGGAACGCGCGGCTGCGCGGCAGCGGCCTGTTCCCGGACGTGTGGGTGCCGCCGTTCCCCAACGACGCCGGGTCCGCGATCGGGGCCGCCTGCGCCGAAATGGCGCGGACCACCGGGAAATTCGCGCTGGAGTGGACGGAGTTCGCCGGACCGCCGGTGCGCTGGGACGGGGCGGTGCCCGAGGGCTGGTCGGCGCAGCCGTGCGACGTCACCGGCTTGGCCGCGCTGCTGGCGCGCACCGGGGAGCCGGTCGTGGTGGTCACCGGCCGCGCCGAGCTGGGTCCGCGGGCGCTAGGCAGGCGCAGCATCATCGCGCCGGCGACCGACCCGGCGATGCGGGACCGGCTCAACGAGATCAAGGGCCGGGAGTCCTACCGCCCGGTGGCCCCGATCTGCCTCGAGCACCGCGCGCCGGAAGTGTTCGATCCCGGCACCAGGGACCCGTACATGGTGTTCGACCACACGATCCGGCCGGGCTGGCAGGACCGGGTCCCGGCGATCGTGCACGTCGACGGCAGCGCCCGGCTGCAGACCGTCGGACCGGACAACCAGCCCGCGCACGAACTGCTGTCCTGCTACGAGCGGCTGACCGGGATCCCGGTGCTGTGCAACACCAGCGCGAACTTCTCCGGCCGCGGTTTCTTCCCCGACCCGGGCTCGGCGATGAGCTGGGGCGGCGTCTCCTCCGTGTGGTCGGAAGGCACGCTCTACCGCCGGGACGGGCGGCAGTGAACGGCGAGCTGGCCCCGCTGAGCGCGGCGGGGGAGAAGCTGGCCGGGCTCGCCCACCGGCACGCCGCGGAGTTCGAGCCCGCGGCCGCCCGGCACGACGTGGAAAACTCCTTCGTCGCCGAGAACGTCGAAGCCATGCGGGCGAGCCGGTTCCTGGCCGGCACGGTGCCCGAGAGCTTCGGCGGCCTCGGCGTGCGGTCGCTGCACGACCTCGCGGTCGCGGTGTCGCGGCTGGCGCGCGGCTGCCCGGCCACCGCGCTGTCGGCGAACATGCATCTCGGAGCCGCGCTGCTGCTCGCCCGCAGCGCGGACGCGGCCGGCCTCGACCCGGCGCACCAGCGCGGCCTGCGCGGTCTGCTCATGCTGCTTGGCCGGTGCCGGCTGGTGCTTTCGCACGCGGGCACCGAGCCGGGCGCGAGCCTGTTCGCCCCGGCGACCGAGGCGGTTCCCGGCCCGGACGGCTACCGGGTGACCGGACGGAAGTCCTTCGCCACCAACGCCGAAGTCGCCGACGTGTTCACGGTTTTCCTGCGTGTGCCCGGTGCCGACGGCGAACCGCGCGCGGGCACCGCGATGATCCGCCGGGACACGCCGGGACTGCGTGTCGAACGCACCTGGGACGCACTGGGCATGCGCGGCACCGGAAGCCACGACGTCGTGTTCGACGGCTGCCCCGTCCCGGCGGACGCGGTGCGGGTGCGCGGCCGGCTCGGGGTCGCCTCGGCCGAGGAATGGATCGGCGTCCTCGCGGTGAACTACCCGATGCTGGGCGCGTATCTCGGGATCGCCGAAGCCGCGGCCGAACGGGCACGGCAGACGGTGCGCGCCAGGGCGCGGCCGGGTTCGGCCGAGCAGCTGGCCGAACTGCGGCTGCTGCTGACCGGGGCCCGCTCCGCGCTGTCGCGCACCGGGCAGCTGCTGGACGAGCACCTCGCCGGGCCGCTCGGGGACGGCGAAGCCGAGCAGCTGATGGCGGAGTTCCAGTGCGCCAAACTGATCCTCAACCGGGCCGCGGTGGACTCGGCGGACCTCGCCATGGCGGTGGTCGGCGGCCGCTCCTACCGGTCCGGCGACCCGCTTTCCCGGCTCTACCGCGACGCCCGCGCGGGCGGGTTCATGCAGCCGTTCTCGCCGGGCGAGGCGCGCGCCTTCATCGGCGCGGCCGCGCTGGCCGATCCGGGCGAAAAGTGTTGATGCACAGAGGTTTTCGCTGACGCCGGAGGTTCGTAGGATCGCCGTGTGACGACGCGAACCGAAGCGGAGGTCCGCAGCCAGATCCGGGAGATCGTCCTCGAACTGGCTCCGGGCTCGCCGGAAGAGACATCCACCGACCCGATGCTGGTCGAAGAGCTCGAGTACCACTCGCTGGCGCTGCTCGAGCTCGCCTTCGCCCTGGAGGACGAATTCGACCTGCCGCCCATCGACGAGGCCAGCGTGCAGACGATCAAGACGGCGCGGGACATCGAGGACTACGTGCTGAGCCAGCTCGGCAAAGCCGGGTCCGGGGTTCCCGCCGAGCCCGCGCCGGCGGAGTGAGCCCGCGATGGCCGGGCAGGAGATCGTCTGCGGCCTGAAGGCCACCCACGACGGAGCGCTCGCCGTGTTCGAGGGCGACCGCCTGGTGTTCTCGGCCGAGGCCGAGAAACTGGAGAACCGGGCCCGGCACTCGCGGCTGGCGGAGATGTCCGACGTGGTCGCGCTGCTGGCCGCGCACGGGCTCGAAGCGGGCGATCTCGACCGGGTGGCGGTCGACGGCTGGGTGCAGTCGGGCGACGGCCGCAACGCCGTGGAGGTGCTGCACAACGGGCCGCATCTGCTCGACGTCGCCGGATACAGCGTGCTCGGCTCCCCGGAACAGCCGCTGGACGCACTGGTGCGCACCGCGGGCAGCGGGCTGCCGATCGGGGAGAAGACCTTCGAGTACTCCAGCTACCCCCACGCCACCGGGCACGCGCTGGCGAGCTACTGCACCAGCCCGTTCGCGAAGACCGGCGAGCCCGCGCTGGTGCTGGTGTGGGACGGCGGGATGCCCGCCACCGTCTTCCGGTTCGATCCGGATTCGGCGTCGCTGCGCTCGTACGGCGCGGTGCTGCCGGTCGCCGGCTCGCTGTACCCGATCTTCGCGTCGTTGTTCGACCCCTTCAAGGTTTCCGGGAAACAGCGCCGGGACAAGGGGGACTTCGGCGATTTCGCCCAGTTGGAGGCGCTGCTGCCGGTTTCCGGCAAGGCGATGGCCTACGCGGCGCTGGCCGAGCCGGACGAGCGCGCGGTCGAGCTGATGATCGAGCACACCGCGAAGGCCGGGCAGATCGGGGTCGCCGGCGCGTTCGTCTGGAGCCACCGGGTGCGCGCGGCGCTGGCCCCGCTCGGCTTGCCGGACGCGGCGGTGCTCGCTTCGTTCCAGGAACACCTTTTCCGGCTGCTGCTGCGCGGGTTGCGCGACGGCCCGGTCGCGCGGATGGTCGCCGACGGCCTGCCGCTGTGCCTGTCCGGCGGCTGCGCGCTGAACATCAAGTGGAACGCGCAGCTGCGGGAGAGCGGCGTCTTCTCCGCGGTGTGGGTGCCGCCGTTTCCCAACGACGCGGGTTCGGCCATCGGCACCGCGTGCGCGGAACTGGTGCGCACCACCGGGAATCCGGCCGTGCAGTGGTCGGTGTTCTCCGGTCCGGACGCCGGTCCGGTGCCGGGACCCGAACCGGGATGGCGGGAGCGCGAGTGCCCGATCGAGGACGTCGCCCGGCTGCTGCACGAGGTCGGCGAGCCGGTGGTGCTCGTCAGCGGACGTGCCGAGCTCGGCCCCCGCGCGCTCGGCCACCGCAGCGTCGTGGCCCCCGCCGCGCCCGCGGCGGTGCGCGACCGGCTCAACGAGATCAAGCTGCGGGAGTCCTACCGGCCGGTCGCGCCGATCTGCCTCGAAGCGCACGCGCCGGAGATCTTCGAGCCGGGCGTGCCCGATCCGTACATGCTGTTCGAGCACCAGGTCCGGGCGCAGTGGCGCGAGCGGGTGGCCGCGGTGGTGCACTCGGACAACAGCGCGCGGTTGCAGACGGTCTCGCCGGAACACCCGCTGCTGCACCGGCTGCTCACCGCCTATCACGCGCTGAGCGGGGTTCCGGTGCTGTGCAACACCAGCGCCAACCATCCCGGCAGCGGCTTCTTTCCCGACGCCGCTTCGGCGATGCGCTGGGGCGGGACCCGGTACGTGTGGTGCCGCGACCGGCTCTACCACCGGCCGGACGCGCCGGTGCCGGACGCGCCGTGACCGGCCCGCCGCGCCGGGCGCAGATCTCGCAGCGGCTGGAGATGCTGCCCCCGATCGCGTTGCGGGTGGCCGCGACGCTCGGGCTCGCCGACCTGATGGAATCCGGACTGTCCGATGCGGAGGAACTGGCCGCCGCGGCGGGCTGCGACGCGGACGCGCTCGGCCGCCTGCTGCGCTACCTGGCGCAGCTGAACGTGTGCCGGGCCGAGGACGGCGGCTACCGGGTGACGCCTGCGGGGCGGCTGCTGCGCAAGGACCATCCGGCCGGGCTGGCCGGATGGCTCGACCTCGACGCGGCGGGCGGGCGGATGGACCTCGCGCTGACCGGGCTGCTGCATGCGGTGCGCACCGGGGAACCGGGCTACGACGCGGTGTTCGGCCGCTCGTTCTGGGCGGATCTCGGCGCGGACGAGAACCTGTCGGACTCGTTCGACCGGTTGATGGCGGGCAAAGCCGCCGCGGTGGCCGCCGAGCTCGCCGCGCACGCGGACTTCTCCGGCGGCGGCGAGGTGGTCGACGTCGGCGGGGGCAGCGGGCAGACGCTGGCGGCGATTCTGCGGGCCCATCCGGACCTGCGGGGCTGCCTGTTCGACCGGCCCGCTCCGGTGCGCGCCGCCCGGCGGGCGCTCGAAGCGGCCGGGGTCGCGGCGCGGTGCCGGCTGGTCGAGGGCAGCTTCCTCGACGGCGTTCCGGCGGGCGGCGGGGTGTACCTGCTGGTGGACATCCTGCACGACTGGGACGACCGGACCGCGGAACGGATTCTGCGCGCTTGCGCGGCCGCGGCCGGTCCGGGCGCGCGGATTCTTGTTGTCGAACGCATTCCGGACGAGGACATGGGCGGCGACGGCGCGGCCGCGGATCTGAAGATGCTGGTGCTGTTCGCCGGGCGGCAGCGGAACGCTTCGCGGCTGCGGGAACTCGTTGCGGCAGCGGGGATTTCGCCCGGACCCGTGCAACTGCTTCCGTCCGGATTCTCGGTTTTCGAGGGTAGAGTCGAAGCAGCGGCGATCGCCGGCTGAATTCCGCAGAAAACACTTGTCGCGAAGAATTCCGGGGAATGTGAGTGCGCAATGGGTCGAATGCTGGTCACCGGGGCGTCCCGGGGCATCGGGCGCGCGATCGCGGTGCACCTGGCCGGGCAGGGGCACGACATCGCGGGGTGCTTCCGCACCGGGAGCGAGGAAGCCGCCGCCGTCGAGGCCGAGGTGACCCGGCGCGGCCGGCGGGCGTTCTTCGAACCGTGCGACGTCGCCGACGCGGACGCGGCGGACGCGTTCTTCGCCGCGGCGGAGGAAAAACTCGGGCCGATCGACGCGCTCGTGACGAACGCGGGGATCACCCGGGACGCGATGAGCGCGCTGATGTCCCCGGCGGACTTCGCCGAGGTCGTCGCCGTGAACCTCACCGGGGCCTGGAACTTCTGCCGGGCGATGGCGTTCCGGATTGTCAAGCGGCGCGGCGGCGCGATCGTGGCGATCTCGTCCGCGGCGGGCGTGTACGGCCACGCGGGCCAGTCGAACTACGCCGCGGCGAAGGCCGGGATCATCGGCATGACCAAATCGATCGCCAAGGAGATCGCCCCCTACGGCGGCCGGGCGAACGTGGTGGCCCCCGGATTCATCGAAACGGACATGACCGCCGTGCTCGGTCCGCGATCGCGGGAGCAGGCGAAGCAGGCGATTCCGTTGCGGCGCTTCGGTTCCCCCGGCGACGTCGCCCCGCTGGTGTCCTTCCTGCTCTCGGCGGAGGCCGGCTACATCACCGGCGGGGTGTTCCCGGTCGACGGGGGGATGGTGCTGTGAGCGAGCAGGTCGCCGCGGCGGGCCCGGCGAGCGCGTGGCCGGAGCTGCGCGAGATCGCGGTGGTGCCGGGCGACCCGGTCCGGGTGACCGCGTCCGCGGTCGTGCGTCCCGCCGGAAACCCTTATCTGGAAGCGCATTTCCCGGGCCGGACGATTCTGCCCGGGGTGTTCGTCCTGGAGGCGGTGCGGCACGCGGTGCGCGCGGCGGCCGGCACCGGACCGGAACTGCTGGAACTGACTTCGGCCCGGTTCACGCGCCCGGTGCGCGAGCATGATCGGATCGAGCTGGAAGTGCTGGTCTCGCGGGAAGAATCGGGACGGCTGAAGGTGTCCGCGAGCTGCGGGCTCGCCGCGGGACCGCGCACCGCCACCGTCGAAGCGGTGTTCGGCAGGCGAGCGTGAGCGGCGGCGTGCACCTCGGCTTCGGCGAGATCAGCGCGCTGCTGCCGCACGGGCGGGCGATGGTGCTGGTGGACCGGATCTGGATCGCCGGCGACGGCCGGTCGGCGGTCGCGACGAAAGCCGTCAGCGGCACCGAATACTGCTTCCGCGAGGCGGGAGCCGGATGCGGCTACCCGGAATCGCTGGTGGTCGAGTCGTTCGGCCAGGCGGCGGCGGTGCTGTGGCTGCACGGCCGGGCGGGCGACGGGCGGCTGCCGATGTTCGCCGCCGCCCGCGACTGCGTGTTCGCCGGGCGGGTGCCGCCGGGGACCACGCTCACCCACGAACTGGAACTGGAACACGCGTCGGACGGTTCGGCGATGGTGTCGGGCCGGACGAGGGCGGGCGCGGAGCCGGTCGCGGCCTTCGGGTCGCTGATCGCCGTCGCCCGCGAAGCGCCCGGAACGGACGCGGCGGACGGCCCGCCAGTGCGGGAAGAAAGGTGAGGGCAGGGATGAGCACGGCGAACGAACGGCTGGAGGAACTGCGCGACGTGGTCGCGGAGGTCCTGGAGGTGGAGACCGAGGAGCTCACCGACGAGGGAGACTTCCAGGCCGACTACGAGGCGGACTCGCTGCGCGCGATCGAGATGCTCGCGCGGATCGAGAAGAAGTACCGGATCGAGATCCCGCAGAAGGAACTCGCGGAGATGCGGAACCTGAAGACGGTCTACGAGGTGACGGCCCGCCACGCCGGATGGCAGCCGGTGACCGCGTGAGGCACTGACGGCCACTGCGCGCGCACGCGCGCCGGCGGCGGGCGGGAGGCCCATGAACCGGGTATTCATCACCGGACTCGGCCCGATCTCGAGCATCGGGGTCGGTTCGGCCGCGTTCGAGAGCGGCCTGCGGGCCGGGCACAGCGGCATTTCGCCGATCACGTCCTTCGACACCACGGGTTTCCCGAAGGTGCTGGCGGGCGAGGTGAAGGCGTTCCGCCCGGAGACGGTGCTGCGCCGGCTCGACGTCAAGGCGTGGGGCCGCAGCAGCGTGTTCGCCGCCGCCGGTGCGCGGCTGGCGGTGCGCGACGCGGGCTTCTCGACCGACCAGGCGCGGCCGCACCGGGTGGCCGTCGTCGTCGGCACCACCAGTGGCGAGGCCAAGATCACCGAGGAGTTCGGCCGGGCGCTGGCCGAGGGCGGGTTCCCGGCGGTGCCGCCGGAGGTGTTCGAGCAGTTGCCCGCCGACCGGCTCGCCGCGGCGGCGAGCGAGGAACTGGCGGTCACCGGCGAATCGATCACCTTGGCGACCGCGTGTTCGGCGAGCAACTACGCGCTCGGCTACGCCTACGACCTGATCCGCCAAGGCGAAGCCGACGTCGTGGTCAGCGGCGGCGCGGACTCGGTGTGCCGGTGGGCGCACGCGGGTTTCCTGCGGCTCGGCGCGGTCGCCGACGAGGCGTGCGCGCCGTTCGACCGGGACCGGTCGGGCATGGTCACCGCGGAGGGCGGCGCGATGCTGGTGCTGGAGAGCGAGGACTTCGTCCGGGCCCGCGGCGCCTCGCCGTACGCGGAGGTGCTCGGCTACGCGACCAATTGCGACGCCACGCACATGGTGGCGCCGGACGCCGCGTCGATCGCGAGATGCATGCGGCTGGCGCACGCCAACGCCGGCGTCCGGCCCGACGACGTGGACTACGTGTGCGCGCACGGCACCGGAACTCTGGCGAACGACGCGACCGAAGCGGCGGCACTGTATGAAACGTTCGGCGGCGCGGTGCCGCCGGTGAGTTCGATCAAATCGATGCTCGGGCACGCCATGGGCGCCGCGAGCGGCTTCGGCGCGATCGCGTCGGCGCTGGCGCTGTCACGGGGATTCCTGCCGCCGACGGCGAACTGGCGGAGCCGGGATCCGGAGATGGCGTGGCTTGATCCGGTGCCCAACAAGGCGCGCGCCGCGGACGTGCAAGTGGCGCAGAACAACGGTTTCGCCTTCGGCGGGAACAACGCGATCGTGATGCTGGGGGCGGTCTGATGGGGGTGCTGGCGATCACCGGGTTCGGCGTGGTGAGCCCCGCCGGGGCGAGCGCGGCCGAACTGGCGGGAGCGGTCGCGGCGGGCCGCTCCACCGCCCGCGCGGTGGAGTGGCCGGAGGTCACGCTGCCCACCGGGACCGCGCACCATCTTCCGGAGTTCAGCGCGCGGGCCGAGCTTGGCCGGCGCGGGACCGGGTTCTTCGACCGGCGCACCGGGCTGGCCGTGGTCGCCTGCGGCCGCGCGATCGAGGACGCCGGCCTGGACATCGGCGAGGACGGGCACCGGACCGGGCTGGTGCTGGGCACCACGGTCGGCAGCGCGCAGGCGGCGGTCGACTACGCGGCGGAGACCTTCACCGAGGATCCGCCTTACCTGGTCAATCCGGCGCTGTTCCCCAACACCGTGCTGAACGGCGCGGCCGGGCAGGCGGCGATCCGCTTCGGACTGCGCGGGGTCAACGCGACGGTCGCGGGCGGGCCGGTCGCGCTGCTGTCCTCGCTTCGCTACAGCGCCAACGCTTTCCGCACCGGCCAGGCCGACGTCCTGCTGGCCGGCGCGGTCGAAGAATTCACTCCGCACGCGGCGTGGCTGTGGGCCGGGCTGGGCGGAGCCGGCGCGCCCGGCGAAGGCGCCGCGGTGTTCGTGCTGCGTCCCCCCGAAGGGCTTGAGCACCGCCCGGACGCGGAGATCCTGGCGACTGCGGCCGGGTTCTGCCCGAGCGGGGAGGACCAGG
This sequence comes from Amycolatopsis sp. M39, assembly GCF_001651785.1. Taxonomy (NCBI): domain Bacteria; kingdom Bacillati; phylum Actinomycetota; class Actinomycetes; order Pseudonocardiales; family Pseudonocardiaceae; genus Amycolatopsis; species Amycolatopsis sp. M39. Next base: position 86,911 of record NZ_LWSF01000018.1, on the reverse strand, counting down.
TGTACGCGCTGGCCGACTGCGCGCGGCGCGCACTGGAGCAGGCTCGCGTCGGAGCGGAGACCGTCCGGACGGTGGCCTCGGCCTCCGGAGCGGACGAGGTGGCCGCCTGGCGGGCACGGAACGAGCTGGAGGGGCTGCTCGGGGTCGAGGGCGCGCACCATCTGGCCGCGGTCGAGCTGGCCGGGAACTCCCCGGCCGCGACGCCCGCGGTCGAGCTGGCGCTGATCCTCGCCCGGCACCGGGCCGAGCCCGCACGCGACGGCGAGATCGCGCTGCTGGTGGCGAGCAGCCCGGCCGGTGCGGTCGCGGCCGCCGTGGTGAGGGGGTGGAGCCGTGGCGACGATCGCGGCTAGCGCGGTGCGCAGCTGCCTCGGCGACGGCCCGGCCACGTTCGCCGCGCTGCTGGCCGGTCGCGGCGGAGCCGCCCCGCTGCGGTACGTCGACGCGGCTCTGGTCAACGTCGGCGCCGCGTACGAAATCGACGAGGAGACTTCGCACCGGAGAGCGGGCACCTGGCTGGCCGGCTGTGTCCGGGAAGCCTTGCGCCAGGCCGATCCCCAGGTGCCGCGGGCTTCGATCCCGGTGCTGGCGGGCACCGGGCTGCGCGAGCTGGGCGCGGCCGAGAAGTGGTCGGCGGGCGCGGTCGAGATGACCGTCGAGGACCTGCATTTCACCGGTGTGCTGCGCGAAACCGACGACCGGCTCGGGCCGGTGGTGACGGTGTGCAACGCCTGCTCGGCGACGGGGCACCTGCTCGCGCTGGCGCAGGACCTGGTCGACAGCGGAGCCGCGCCCGCGGCGGTGGTGGCCGGGGCGGACTCGCTCACCGTGTCGATGCTGGCGATGATCGGGCGGGTCGCGCCGGACCGCACCGAGCGGATCCGCCCGTTCGACGCCGACCGCACCGGTGTGCTGCTCGGCGAGGGCGCGGCCGCCGCGGTCGTGGTGCCCGACGGCGCGGCGGCGGCCCCGCTGGGCCGGTTGCTGGCCACGGGGATGTCCTGCGACGCCGCGCACGAAACCGCGCCCGAGGCCGAGGGCATCGCACGGGCGATGCGCGAGGCGCTGGACCGTTCCGGCCGCAGGGGCGAGGAAGTGGACCTCGTGCTCGCGCACGGGACCGGCACGGAGCTGAACGACCGCGTGGAGGCGCGGGTGCTGCGCGAGCACCTCGGCGAGAACGGCCCGCTGGTGACCGCGATCAAGGGTGCGACCGGGCACACGTCGGGCGCGTCCGCGCTGATGAGCCTTGACGTGGCGCTGCGCTGCCTGGCCACCGGCTGGGTGCCGCCGGTCGCCGGGCTCGACCGCCCGGCCGCGGACTGCGGCGGGGTGCGGCTGGTGCGGTCCGGGCCGGTGCGGGCCCGGCCGCGGCTGGCGCAGGTGGACGCGTTCGGGTTCGGCGGGGTCAACGCCGTGACGCTGGTCGGGGCGGCCTGATGCGGCCGGTCGCGATCCGCGCGTGGAGCGCGCACCTGCCCGGGCGGTCCGGGCCGCTGCCCGGCGGATGGTCGCCGGGCCCGGCATGCCCGCCGGAGCGGGCGGCGGACCTGCTGGGGCGCAAGGGATTGCTGTACAAGCAGCCGGCCGAGCGGCTCGGCCTGTGCGCGGTGCACCGGGCGCTGGGCCTGGCCCCGGTGACCGGGCGCTGGACGCCGCCGGAGCCGGATCCGCGCACCGCGGTGGTCGCGAGTTCCAACCTGGGCAGCCTGGAGACGGTCTGCGCGGTGGCGCGCGCCGCCGGTGCCGGGTCGCTGTCCGAGGTGAGCCCGCTGGACGCGCCGAACGTGTCGAGCAACGTCCTGGCCTCGACGGTGGCGATCCGGTTCGGCTTCGGCGGCCCGAACCTCATGGTGTGCTCGGGACATCCGGCCGGACTGGACGCGGTGCGCCTCGCGCAGCTGCTGCTGGCGGCGGGCCGGGCGGACCGGGTCGTGGTGGTGGGCGCGGAGCCCGCCGACGAGACCGCGGCGGCGCTGGCCGGGCAGGACCTGCGGGCGGGCGCGGCTTGCGTCGTGCTCGAACCGGCCGCCGAGGACAGCGCGCTGGTGCTGCACCCGGTGCACGACCACGCCGATCCGGAGTCGTGCGAGCCGGCCCGGCCGGTCCGGTTGGGACAGTTCTACGGCGCCGCGGGCGTGCTGGCGGTGGCCGCCGCCGCGGCGGCGAACCGGACCGCACGGGTGGTCGCGGGCAGCGACGCCGACGGTTGGCGTTGCGCGGTGGTCGAAACCAAGGGGGAGCGGTGAAACCCGACGCACCCAAGGTGCATCCGTTGAACGAGGGCACCGGCCCGGTGCTGGTTTTCGCGCACGGGCTGGAGGACCACTGGCGCACCTGGAGCGCGGTGGCCGCGAGGCTGCCGCACTGGCGGGTGCTCTCGATCGATCTCCCGTGGCGCGCGGGCAACGACTACCGGTGGCGGTTCGCCGGATCGCCCTCGGACTGGATCGCCGCCGCGCTCGACACCGTCGACGACCCGGCCCCGGTGCTGGCCGGGCATTCCTTCGGGGCCAACGCACTTCTGGAACTGCTGTCGCGCGAGCCGGAACGGCCGTGCCCGGCCGCGGTCCTGGCCATGCCGTTCTACCGGCCGGCGGAGGCGACGGTGACGTGGCGGACGGTGGAACGGTCCCGGGAGACCTTCGAACGGCAGATCCGCGGCGGCCTGCTGACCCGGCTCGGCTCCCGCGCCGCCGGCCTGTGCGGCGAGGTGCTGGAGAAAATGCACGCCAAGACCGCCGAGCGGATCGGCCCGGTCGGGTTCCTCGCGGTGTTCGAGCAGTACGTGGCCAGCGGGCATCTGCCGCTGGCCGAGACGACGGCTCCGGCCCTGGTGCTCGGCGGCGAGCAGGACATCGGCTTTTCCCTGCGGGACCTCGAAGCGCTCTCCGGGGCGCTGCCGAGGGGACGGCTGCACTGCGCACCGCACTTCGACCATTTCTGCCATCTGCACAGCGCCGCGGAGGTGGCCGCGATCGTGGACGGGTTCGTCCGCGACCGGGCCGCCGCGCCGGAACGGGAGAGAGGAAGCCGGACATGACGTCGCTGGCCGACGAGCGGACCGGGTTCGCGCTGCGGCCCCGGTACGCGAGCGCGAACATCCGCACCTGGATCGGGTTCAAGCAGTTCATGGCGATGGCCGAGGAAGCGGTGCTGTGCTGGTTCCGCGAACGCGGTCTCGGCCCGCAGGCGCTCTACCACGACCACGGGCTCGGTCTGTCCATTGTGGATTCTTCGGTGCAGCTGCCCGCGGTGCTGGAGATCGACGACGAGGTGCGCGCGCGGGTCGGACCGGCCGGGCCGGGCCGGTTCCGGGTCGTCTTCGAGGCAGCCGGGAACCGGGTGCTGCGCGGCAGGACGACCGTCGCGCTGGTGCGCGAGCAGGAGCCGGCCCGCGCCTGCCCGGACGAGCTCGCGCCGCTTGTCGGACCGGCGGCGGCCGAAAGCGACCGGCCGGCCGAACCGGACCCGGCGGCGTTCTCCTGGGACTGGACCGCCCGCTATTTCCACTGCCAGTTCTCCGACCGCGTCCAGCACGGCGCCTACGTGGCCGCGCTGGAGGAAACGGTCGACCGGTTCCTCGCCGAGCGCGGCCTCGGGGTGCCGCGGCTGCTCGCGGAGCGCGGCTGGATCCCGGTCGTGTCCCGGGCCCGGGTCCGGCTGCTCGGCGACGCGCACATGGGCGAGACCGTGCGCACGACGTTCGCGGTGACCGATTTCGTGAAGGACCGCGCGTTCGACGGCGTCATGGACTGCTGGACGCTGGGCGCGGGCCGGGCCCCGCGGCTGGTGGCGACCGCGAGCATCCTGCACGGCTACGCGGTCAGCCGGGGACCGGGGGCAGGCACGCTGGCGACCCTCGACCCGGACACGCTCGCCGCGCTGGCCCCGGGAGCGCCGCGATGACCCGCCGCCGGACGCCGCGGGTGCACTTCTCGTTCCGCAGCCCGTTCAGCTGGATGGCGCTNTGAGCGAGCTGTACCGCAGGATGCCGGACGCGGACGAGGTGCTGGAGTTCGTCCCGTTCTGGGACCCCGACGAGCAGACCGCCGCGGCCCTCGCGGACCGGGGCGCGGAGATCCCCTATACCCCGATGAGCAAGGCGAAACACCTCTACATCCTGCAGGACACTCGCCGGCAGGCCGCGCGGCTCGGGCTGTCGATGACCTGGCCGGTGGACGACGACCCGTGGTGGGAGCTGCCGCATCTCGCGTGGCTGCGGGCCCGGCGGCTCGGCGTGGCGCGCCGGTTCTACGAGGCGGTCGTCGAGGCGCGCTGGGAGCACGGGCGCGACGTGTGCGAGCGCCCGGTGCTGCGGGAGGCGGCCGCGGCGGCCGGGCTCGATCCGGAACCGCTGCTGTCCGCGCCGGAGTCGGCGGACATCCGCCGCGAGAGCGTCGACTGCCTGGAGCGGGCGTTCGAGGACGACATCTTCGGCATCCCGTACTTCCGGGTGGGCAGGCACCGGTTCTGGGGCCTCGACCGGCTCGACGGGTTCCTCGCCGAGCTGGCCGTGCCCGGACCGCCCGCGCCGCCGGAGCCGGCGGTGCCGGTCGGCGCCTACGACACCGACACCGCGGGAGGCTGCGGATGAGCACTCCCGGCCAGGTGTCCGGAGCCCCGGCGGTCTTCGACCCGTTCGACCCGGCGCTGATCGAAGACCCGTACCCGGTGTTCGCCCGGCTGCGCGAGGAGGCGCCGGTGCTGCACCTGCCGGACTACGACGTGTGGGCGGTGACGCGGTACGCGGACGTGCTGCGGGTCGTGCGCGATCCGGTCTCCTTCTCGTCCAAGATCGGGATGAGCCCGGAGTTCGCCGCGCGCGGCGGCGCCTCGACCGGCGTCGGCTACCGGATCGGCGCGCCGAAGGTGCGCGTGCTGATCGCCACCGACCCGCCCGAGCACCAGGTGTTCCGGCACGCCGTCGCGGCCGCGTTCACCCCCGCGTCGGTGCGGTCGCTGGCGGCCAAGGTGCGGGAGTTCGCGCGGCAGCGGGCGGAGGCGCTCGTGCGGGCGGGCACCGGCGATTTCTTCGGCCTGGTCGCCGAACCGCTGCCGGTGCTGGTGCTCGCCGAACTGCTCGGCGTGCCGGAGGAGATGCACGAGGAGTTCCGGCACTGGTCGCGGGTCATCACCGGCGACCTGGACCAGGTCGGCCGCACCGAGGAGCACCTCGGCCGGGGCATGGGCATGTTCCGCTACTTCAGCCACCAGCTGCGCCGCCGCCGCGGCGACGGGCGCACGCTGTTCGACTCGATCGCCCGCGCCGGCCGCAGCGGCGTCAGCTCGCAGGAGGTGCTGGCGTTCTGCGCGTTCCTGCTGGTCGCCGGGATCGAGACGACGACCAACCTGCTCACCAACGCGATGGCGGTGCTGCTCCGGGAACCGGAGGTCCAGCAGCGGCTGCGCGAGTGCCCGGAACTCATCGACACCGCGGTGGACGAAGCGATCCGCTACGACACCTCGGTGCAGGCGCTGTGGCGCGGCACCACTGTCGAAACGGAGCTGTCCGGCGTCCGGATCCCGGCCGGGCAGCGCATCCTCGTCGTATTCGGCGCGGCCAACCGCGACGGCGCGAAGTTCCCCGAGCCGGACCGGTTCCTGCCCGGCCGGGGCGCGACCGATCACGTCGGCTTCGGCGCCGGGCCGCACTTCTGCCTCGGCGCGCGCCTCGCGCGGCTGGAGATCGCGGAGGCGCTGCGGGCGGTGCTCGGCGCGACCCGGTGGATCGAGCCGGCCGGGCGGGGGAAGCGCACGCGCAGCGTGGTGCTGCGGGGATTTCTGGAACAGCCGGTGCGAGCGGAGCCGAGATGACCGGAGAACGAACCGGCGCGGTGCTGGTCGACGCCGTGCGGACGCCGATCGGCCGGCGGGGCGGCGCGCTGAGCGGGCTGCGGCCCGCGGAACTGCTGCGCCAGGCTCTGCTGGCCGTGCTCGACCGCAACGGCCTGCCGCCGGGCGCGGTCGAGCAGATCATCGGCGGCTGCGTCACCCAGGTCGGCGAGCAAGGGCTCAACGTGACCCGCAACGCGTGGCTGTCCACCGGGCTCGACTACGGCGTCGCTTGCTCCACAGTGGACGTCAGCTGCGGTTCGTCGCAGCAGGCCAGCCACCTGGTGTCGGCGCTGGTCTCCAGCGGGGCGATCGAGATCGGGATCGCCTGCGGGGTCGAGTCGATGAGCCGGGTGCCCGCCGGGGCGAACATCCCCGGCGGCCGTGCCGACTACCAGACCCCCGACTACCCGTGGGACGACCCGCCCGGGCTCCAGTTCGGCGGCGCCGAGCGGATCGCGCGGCGGCAGGGGCTCTCGCGCGAGGATCTCGACGCCTACGGCGCGCTTTCCCAGCAGCGGGCGGCGAAAGCCTGGGCGGAGGGACGGTTCGACCGCGAGATCGTGCCGGTGGCCGTCACGGGTCCCGGCGGCGCCGCGAGGATGGACCGGGACGAAGGGCTGCGCGAGACGACGCGGGAGAGCCTGGCCGCGCTGCGTCCGACGGTGCGCGGGGGCAGGCACACCGCGGGCACCACGTCGCAGGTCTCCGACGGGGCGGCCGCGGTGCTGTGGATGTCGCCCGCCGCGGCGGACCGGCACGGGCTGGCGCCGCGGGCGGAGATCGCCGGGCAGGTCGTGGCCGGAGCCGATCCGTATTTCCTGCTGGNCCTGCTGGACGGCCCGGTGACGGCGACCGAACGGCTCCTGCGCCGCACCGGGCTGAAACTGTCCGATGTGGACGTCGTCGAAGTGAACGAGGCCTTCGCGGCGGTGGTGTTGTCGTGGCTGGAGCGCACCGGGGCCGATCCGGGCCGGGTGAACGTCAACGGCGGTGCGATCGCGCTCGGGCATCCGATGGGGGCCACCGGATCCCGGCTGCTCGCCTGCGCGCTCGGCGAGCTCGAGCGCCGCGACGGCGAGTACGCGCTGGTGACCATGTGCTGCGGCGGGTCGATGGGCACCGCGACCCTGCTGCGGAGGCGGTGACCCGGCGATGCGGATCGGACTTCTGCTGCAGCGCTTCGGCTGGCCGCCGGGCGCGGCCGGGCCCGCGCTCGCCCGCGTCGGCCGCGACGCCGAACAGGCTGGGCTGTCGAGCATCTGGGTCAACGACCACTTCCGGCAGATCCCGATGTTCGGCGATCCCGGCGAGCCGTTCCTCGAGGCCTACACCGCGCTGAGCTTCCTCGCCGCGGCCACCGAACGGATCGGGCTGGGCACCATGACCACCGCGGTCACCCACCGGCATCCGGCGCTGCTGCTCAAGATGCTCACCTCGCTCGACGCGCTGTCCGGCGGCCGGGTGTGGCTGGGGCTGGGCCCGCCGTGGCACGAGGAGGAACACCGCGCGTTCGGCCTGCCGCTCGGCCCGTGGAGCGAGCGGTTCGAACGGCTGGAGGACACCCTGGCGCTGACCCGGCAGGTGCTGTCCGGGTCGACGGAGCCGTTCGAGGGCAAGCACTACCGGCTGCCGGAGCCCTGGTTCGCGCCGTCGTTCGTGCGCCCGCCGCCCGTGCTCGTCGGCGGCGCGCACGAGCGCCGCGTGCTGCGGCTGGTGGCCCGGTACGGAGACGCGTGCGGCCTGCACGAGGACGGGAACCCCGCGGTGGTCGGGCTGAAGCTGCGGATGCTGCGCGACTGCTGCGCCGAACTGGGCAGGCCGTTCGAGGAGATCACCGTGACCACCTATGGCACGGCGCGGCTGTCCGCGACCGGGGAACCGGGCACGAGCACGGTGGCCGAGGCGGCGCGGCGCTACGGTGAACTGGCCGCGCTCGGCGTCCATCTGTCCATTGTGGATACGGGGGAGACCGCCGGGCCGGAAACCGTCGGACTGCTCGGCGAACTGGCCGCCGCGGTGGCTCCGCCGTGACCGCCCTTGCCCTCGCCGCGCCGGGCGGCCAGACTCCTGTCCGGGGTCCGGCGAGGCGAATTCCGCAGCACGCCAACCACTTTCTTCTGACTGGAGGGACCGGCATGACCGTGACCGTCGAGCGCGCCCGGTCGAGGACCGAGGTCCTGGCCGCAGCAGCCGCATTGGCGCCGCAGATCAGCGATCGGGCGCTGGAGGGGGAGCGGGGCGGGCGCGTCCCGCCGGATCTGCTCTCCGCGATCTCCGACGCCGGCCTGCTCGACCTGCTGCTCCCGGAGAGTCTCGGCGGGCTGGAGATGGACCCGGTGACCGTGCTGGAGACGATCCGGGAGATCTCCCGCGCGGACGGCTCCGCCGGCTTCGCCGCGCTGAGCCTCAACGCCACGTTTTTCGTCGCCTGGCTGGAACCCGAGGTCGCGCGGAGCATTCTCGCCGCGCGGCCGCGCGCGGTGGCCACGGTGTTCGCTCCGCTGGGCAAGGCCGAGCCGCGCCCGGACGGCGGCCTCCTGGTCAACGGGCGCTGGCCGTTCAACACCGGGGCCCGCAACGCCTCGTGGTTCGCCAACGGGGTCATGGTGCAGGACGGCGGGAAACCGGCGATCGTGGCGCCGGGGCGGCCGGACTGGCGGCTGGTGTTCGTGCCCGCGTCCGATGTGGACGTTCTGGACACCTGGCACGTGGCCGGGCTGAAGGGCACCGGGAGCAACGACGTGTCGGTCAGCGACCTCGTGGTGGCGCCGGAGTACACCGCCAACCCGATCTTCGAGCGCGCCCGGCACGAGGGCGCGATCTTCAACTGGTCGTTCTTCGCGCTGATGGGGGTGCTGTTCGCCGGGTTCCCGCTGGGCATCGCCCGGCGCGCGCTCGACGAGTTCCGCGAGCTGGCCCCGAACAAATCGCGCGGCAGCCGTCCGCTGGCCGAGGAGCAGTCGGTGCAGATCGCCTACGCCAGGGCCGAGGCGGGACTGCGCTCGGCCGAGGCGTACGCGCGCGACGTGCTGGGCACGGCGTGGGAGCGCACGCTCGCCGGCGACGAGACGACAATGGCGGACCGGGCCTCGGTGCGGCTGGCGACCGGCCAGGCGATCCGCACCGGCGTGGACGTCGTGAACACCGTGTTCCAGCTGGCCGGAGGCGGCGCGCTGTTCGACCGTTCGCCGATCCAGCGCTGCTGGCGCGACATCAACGCGGGCAGCCATCACGGCTATTTCTCCGAATACCACGAGACCCGGGTGGGCCGGTCGCTGTTCGGCCTCCCGGTGCCGGACCCCTGGATGATGTGAGCGGATTCCGCAGGAGGGAAGAGACACCATGACCACTCGACCGAGCGAGCAGGTGGCCGGCGCGGGAGATCCCGCCCCGGTGGTGGCGAAGGTCGTCAGCGAGGTGGCGGAGGTCGAGGTCGCGCCCGACCAGAGCTTCTTCGACCTCGGGCTCGACTCGATCCAGCTGATGGACATCTGCAACCGGCTGAACGAGACCTACGGCGAGGTGATCGACCTGTTCCTGCTGTTCGAGAACCCGACGGTGACCGAATGCGCGGCGATCATCCGCGAGCACCAAGCCGCGGGCTGAACGGCGCGGCCGGCGAAGGGCGGAGGACAACATGCCAGAGCACGAGGTCATCTGCGGGCTGAAGCTCACCCACGACGGCGGGTTCGCCGTGATCGAGGGCAACCGGCTGCTGGTTTCGGTCGAGGCCGAGAAGCTGGGCAACAACCCGCGGCACAGCCCGTTCGCGGAGCCCGCGGAGATCGCGCGGCAGTTGCGCGCGCACGGGATCGAGGACGTGCGCGCGCCGGTGTTCGCGGTCGACGGCTGGGCGCGCGGCCGCGAGGGCGAGAGCTGGGTGGAGATCCGCGACGCGCAGGGCGCGGTCCAGCCGGTCGAAGTCGCGCTGTACCACGACGAACCGGGCGCGGGCGCGGCGATGCTGACCGGGGTGACCGGGCAGAGCCCGCTCGTCGGCGGCGAGCCGGTGGCCTTCCGCAGCTTCACCCACACCACCGACCACGTCATGTCCGCCTACTGCACCAGCCCGTTCGCGCGGGAGCGCGAGCCCGCTCTGATGCTGGTGTGGGACGGCGGGGTGCCGCCGGTGCTGTACCGGTTCGACCCGGCCGGACCGCGGCTCGAATGCTTCGGCCCGGTGTGCGGGGTTTCCGGCGCGCTGTACCCGATTTTCGCGTCGCACTTCGGCCCGTTCCGGGTGGACCACGACGCCCGCCGGGCCGCCGACGCGGGTCCGGGGCTTGAGGCGCTGCTCCCGGTCTCGGGCAAGGCGATGGCGTACGCCGCGCTCGGCCCGGCTTCGGAGGAAGCCATCGCGGTGATGGCGGAGGTCGACGCTCAGGTGGGCGAGATCGACGGCGCGATCCGCGCGTACCTGTGGAGCAGGCGGGTGCTCAGCGGCGTGGCGAAGCTGGGGCTTTCCGACGCGTCGATCCTGAACTCCTTCCAGGAGCATCTGTTCCGCCGGCTGCGGGACGGTCTCGGCGAGGTGCTGCGCGCCCGGCCGGAGCTGGCCGGGCTGCCGTTGTGCCTGTCCGGCGGCTGCGCGCTCAACATCAAGTGGAACTCCGGGCTGCGCGCGAGCCGGCTGGCGCCGGAGGTGTGGGTGCCGCCGTTCCCGAACGACGCGGGATCGGCCATCGGCGCGGCGTGCACGGAAATGGTGCGCCGCACCGGGACGTCCTGGCTGGACTGGTCGGTGTTCGCCGGGCCGCCGGTGCGCGAAACCGCCGCGGCCGAACCGGGCTGGACCGCGAAACCGGCGTCGGTCGAGGACCTCGCGGCGCTGCTGGCCGAAGCCGGCGAACCGGTGGTGATCGTCGACGGACCGGCGGAGCTCGGTCCCCGCGCGCTGGGGCACCGCAGCATCATCGCGCCGGCGGGGGACGAGGCGATGCGGGACCGGCTGAACGCGATCAAGGGCCGCGAGTGGTACCGCCCGGTGGCCCCGGTCTGCCTGGAAAACCGGGCGCCGGAAGTGTTTTCTCCGGGCACCCGGGATCCGTACATGCTGTTCGACCACTTCGTCCGCCCGGAATGGCAGGGCAAGATCCCGGCGGTGGCGCACCTCGACGGCAGCGCGCGGCTGGAAACGGTCGGCGCGGACAACCCGTTGCTGGAACGGCTGCTGACCGCTTACGAGGCGCGGACGGGGATCCCGGTGCTGTGCAACACCAGCGCCAACCACCCGGGCCGGGGCTTCTTCCCCGACGCGGCCTCGGCGATGCAGTGGCACGGCACGCGGCACGTGTGGTCGGCGGGCACCCTGTACTCGACTGACGCGGTCCCGGAGTCGTGGTCCCGCACGCCGCGCGGAGCGGCCGGATGAGCGGGCCGGCGGCGGCGATCGTCTCCGAAAGCGGGCAGCTCAGCCGCGACGAGCTCGAACGGGAAGTGACCCGCTGGGCGGCGCTGCTGCGGTCGCGCGGCGCCGGCCCGGCGGGCCGGGTGGCCTGGCTGCTGCCCAACCGGCCCGAGGTGCTGACGGTCGCGCTCGCGGCGCGGCGGATCGTCGCGCAGGCGGTCGCCCTCGGCGGCCGCTCCACCCCGGGCGAACTCGCCGGGCGGCTCGCGGTCGCCCAGCCCGCGGTGGTGGTGGCCAGCGGCGCCGCCCGGGAGCTGCTGGAGCTGTTGCACGGCAAGGAAAACGTGCTCGACGCGGACGATCCGCCCGAGCCGGCGGGCGACCCGGGGATTCCCCGCGCGGCCGCGGACGGCGGACGGCTGGGCGCGGGAGCTTCGCTGCTGTTCACCTCCGGGACCACCGGCAGTCCGAAGGCGGCGCTGCGCACCCGCGGCGATCGGCGGCTGTCGGACGCGATCGCCCGCGGGTTCCGGCTCGGACCGTCCTCGCGGTTCCTCGTCGGCGGGCCGCTGTACCACTCGGGCCCGTGGACCTGCGCGCTGATGACGCTGTCGCTCGGCGGCACCGTCGTCCTGCTGCCCCGCTTCGACGAACGGTCCTGGCTGGACTCCGCGGTCGAACACCGATGCGACAGCGGGTTCCTCACCCCGACCCAGCTGGCCCGGCTGGTCTCCTTCGCCCGCGCCCGGCCCGGCCCGCGCCCGCCGCTGAGCCACGTCGTGGTGTCCGGCGAGCCGTTCCCCGACCGGCTCAAGCGCGCCGCCCTGGACGTCTTCGGCGAGGGATTCGTCGAGTGCTACGGCTGCACCGAACTCGGGCCGATGTGCGCGTTGCCCGCGGAGGAGTTCCTGGCCCGCCCCGGGTCGTGCGGACGGCCCTTCGACGGGGTGCGGATCGCCGCTTTCCGCGGCGCCCGGCGGCTGCCCGCGGGCGAGGCCGGGACGCTTCGCGCGCTCACTCCGCTGGCGTTCGACGGTTACGTTTCCGGTCCCGGCCAGACGCCTGCCGGGCGCGACGGCGACTGGGGCAGCGTCGGCGATGTCGGCTTCGTCGACGAAGAGGGCTACGTGCACCTCGCCGGCCGGGACGACGACTTGATCATCACCGGCGGCGTGAACGTCTTTCCCTCCGATGTGGAGGAAGTACTGGCCGGGCACCCCGACGTCGAGGCGTGCGCGGTGTTCGGCCTGCCCGATCCGCGCTGGGGCGAGGTGGTCGCGGCCGCGGTGCGCAGCGGACGGCGGCTGGAACTGGCCGAGGTGCGCGACTGGCTGCGCGGCCGGATCGCCGACGACCGCCGACCGCGCCGGTTGTTCCTCGTGGACGAGCTGCCGGTGACCGGAACCGGGAAGCTGGCGAGACGGGTGCTGCGGGAACGCGCGGCGCGGGAGCCGGTGGCCGGGTGAGCCGCGGCTGGACCGGCCAGTGGATCTGGTGCGCCGACGGCCGGATCGCCAAAACCGGGGAGTTCTCCGACGTGCCGCTGGTGCCCGCCGCGGCGCACGATCGGCGGGTGCGGTTCCGGCGCGTCTTCCCGCTCGCCCTGGTGCCCGCCGCCGCCTCGCTGCGGATCACCGCGGACTCCCGGTACACGGTGTGGGTCAACGGGCACGAGGCGGCGCGCGGTCCGGGTCGCGGCGCGGCCGGACGGCTGCTCTACGACGTCGTCGACGTCGCCCGGTGGCTGGTGCCGGGGGACAACGCGATCTGCGTTCTGGTGCGCTTCTACGGCGAAGCGAACGCGTGGTGGCGACCGGTCACGCCCACCTTCAGCCACGGCGCGGGAGTGCTGCTCGCCGAACTCGAGCTGCCGTCCGGGGTGCTCGGCACCGACCGCAGCTGGCGGCACCAGACGAGTCCGGCGTGGACGCCGCAGAAGCCGTCCGGGGTCGGGCACGCGGTGCCGGAAGTGCTCGACGGCGCGCTGTGCGATCCGGCCTGGCTCGAACCCGGCTTCGACGACACCGGCTGGGCGCCCGCCCGCGTGCTCACCACGCTGCACCTCGGCGGCACGGCCCGGTCCACGCCGCCCGCCGACCCGTACGGCCCGCTGCTGGAGAACCCGGTGCCGCCCGGCGAGCCGGTCGAACGCCCGGTCCGGTGGCTGCGCGAGCGGCGTGGCCCGGATCCCGGCGGCGAGTACGGACCGGCTGACCTCGTCGCGAACGTGGACGCCGGAGCCGCGCCCGGCCCGGTCCCGGCCGGACTGCCCTTCACGACCGTGCTGGAACCCGGCGTCGCGGTGCTGCTCACCGCGGGCTGGGACGAGGTGGTCGCCGGCACCCTGGTGTTCGAACTGGACGCGCCGCCCGGTGTGACGGTCGACGCCCGGCCCGCCGAGGACCTCGACGAGCACCTGCGGCTGCGCCCGTTCCAGCACGGGTACGCGGCGCGCTACCGCACGCGCGGCAAGTCCGACCGGTTCTGCTCGGCCGATCCGGTCGGCGGCCGGTTCGTGCTGCTGGTGCTGCGCGGCGAGGGCGAGGTGACCGTCCGCGGGCTTTCCGTGCTCGAGCGCCTTCGCCCGCGTCCGCCGGGCCCGTTCTTCGAATCCGGCGACCCGGTGCTCGACGCCGTCTACGAGACCGGGCTGCGCACGGTGGACCTCACCGCGCAGGACGCCTACATCGACTGCCCCACCCGCGAGCAGCGGGCGTGGACCGGGGATTCGGTGGTGCACCAGTCGGTGGACCTGCTGTCCAATCCGGACTGGCGGCTCGCCCGGTGGCATCCCCGGCTGGCCGCGTCGCCGCGTCCGGACGGAATGCTGCCGATGGCGGTCGCGGGCGACTACGAGCACCGCGACGGGGCGTACATCCCGGACTGGGCGCTGCACTGGGTGCGTTCGGTGCACAACCTGTACCGGTGGACCGGCGACGCCGAGCTGGTGGGCGAACTGCTCCCGGTCGCCGAACGGGTGGTGCGCTGGTTCGAGCCGTTCTCGCGCGACGGCCTGCTGACGGACGTGACCGGGTGGGTCCTGCTGGACTGGGCGAGCGTTCAGGGCCGGGGCGCGAGCAGCGTGCTGAACGGGCTGTGGGGCCGGGCGCTGCGGGACTTCGCGGAGATGGCCGAGTGGCTCGGCGACGCGGGCCGGGCCCGCTGGGCGCGCGGGCGGCACGGCGAACTGGCCGCCGCCTTCGAGCAGTACTGGGACGAGGAGCGGGGCGGCTACCGCGATTGGCTGACCGCGGCCGGGCTCGCGCCGGCGATGAGCGAACACGCCACCGCCGCCGCCGCGGCCGGCGGCCTGATCCCGCCGTCGCGCCATGCCCGGGCACTGGCTTTCCTGCTGGACCGGACAGCTTTGGTGCGGCGCGCGTGGTCGTTCGGCCTGATGCCGCTGCGGGCCGCGCTGGGCCCGCCCGCGCCGGATTGGGACGTGGAGCGGGAAGTCGTCGCCGCACAGCCGTTTTTCCGCTACGTGGTGCACGACGCCGTGGCCCTGCTCGGCGGAGCGGACCACATCGCCGACCTCTGCCGGGACTGGTCGGAACTGGCCGGCGACGGCACGCGCACGTGGCGCGAGGTGTGGCACGGCGGGTCGTACTGTCACGGCTGGTCGAGCACGCCGAGCCGGGATCTGCCGCTGTACGTGCTGGGCGTCAGCCCCGCCGAGCCCGGCTTCGCGCGAGCGAGGATCGCACCGCGGCCGGGCGCGCTGACCCGGGTGGCGGGCGCGGTTCCGACGCCGTTCGGGCTGGTGGAGGTCCGGCTGGACCGGTCCGAGGTGGCGGTGTCGAGCCCGGTGCCGTTCACGGTGGAGCTGGACGGCTGGGCGCGCGATCGCCCGGCGGGGCGGTTCTCGTGGTCGCGGGAGCAGCCTGGCTGAGCGGGGTTTCTCGCCGTGGCAGGGGATTCCCCGCCTCGCGGAGGATGGCGGGCGAGGAGTTCCTGGTCGTGGCCGGGAAACCTCGCCGGTGAAGGTCCGCAAGGCCCGGTGCGGCTGCCGGGACGCCGTCCCGATCGCCTCGGCCGCGTGCAGCTGGACCGGTCCGGGCGGCGGTGTCGTCGCCGGTGGAGCTGGGGTGCCGGGTGCGCGGGGGTTTCCCCGCCTCGCGGATCGCGCTGGCCGAGGGTTTCCCAGCCACGAGCGGGAAACCCCGTCGGCGGAGCTCACGAGGCCCGGCGCGTCTTCCGTACCCGGTAGGGCTGCCGGGGCACCGTCCCGATCGCCTCGGCCGCGCGCAGCGCCGCCAGTTCCTCCGCCGGTGTCCCGAGCCATTCCGTCAGCACCTCGTCGGTGTGCTGGTCGTAGCACGGCGCCGGACGGACCGTCGCCAGTCCCTTCCCGTCCATGCCGACCGGAATGCCGAGGTATCCGCGTTCCCCGGTCACCGGGTGGCGGACCCGTTCGGCCCAGTGCAACTCGCCGTTCTCGAACAGCTCGCGCACCGTACGCATCCGCTCCGCACGGAAACCCTTCCGTCGCAACGCCTCCACCACCGCCGCGCCGTCGCGCTTTTCCGCCCACCGCGGATCCGCGGCTCCGCCGACGTAGGCCACGTACCCGTCCGCGGTCGCCAGCACGCCGGCCGGGACGTCCGGTTCGCTGTTGCCGATCCGCCGCGGCGGACGCCCTTCGCGGGAAGCCAGCACGATGCCTTCGCCGAACTGCAGCCACAGCGTTTCCTGCTGGGACAGGTCGATCTCGCGGCCCCGCCCGGTCGCCGTCCGCGCCGCCAGCCCGGACAGCACCGCGACCGCCGCGTGCGCGCCGGCCACCGCGTCCGGGTAGTAGGTCGGGCTCACCTCGGCGCCGGCGGAGGGCGGGCCGTAACGGGCGGCGAACCCGCCCATCGCCTCGGTCAGCATGCCGAAGCCCGGCATCGCCCGGTGCGGGCCGCTGCTGCCGAGCGCGGGCATGGTGACCAGCACCAGCCCCTCGGCCACCCGCGCGCGCACGTGCGCGGCGACGCCCCGGTCCTCGAGCACGCGGTGGTTCATGTTCACCACCAGCACGTCCGCGGCGTCCACCAGATCGCGGAAGACCCGGTTCCCGTCCGGCGCGGACAGGTCCAGCGACACGGCGCGCTTGTTGCGGTTCACGCTGTTGAACTGGGCCGCGGCGTCCCAGGTGTACTCGTGCGGGTCGGCGCCCTCGGGCAGCGGGGCCCCGGTTTCGGCGAAGCGGAACCGGGTGCGCCAGCCGTCGGGATGCCGACCGGACTCGACCCGCACCACGTCCGCGCCCAGCGCGCCCAGCAGCCGGCCGGCGAGCGGCCCGGCCCAGGCCCAGGTCAGTTCGAGCACCCGCAGCCGGCGCGGGTCCGGCAGCCGGGGCGACCGGCCGCGGGTCGCGCCGGAGCGAAACCATCCGTTGTCCTCGGCGGGTTCGGAGAGCCGCACCGAGCGCGGCGCCGGCGCGGCCGGATCCCGCCACGGCCGCACGATCGCGCGGCCCGCCGAGGCGCCGCGGACCGTGCCGAGGAACTCGCGAGCGGCCAGGTGCGGGTCGTCGAGGGCGTCGGCGGCGTCGAGCACCTTGCCGACCGACCAGCCCGCGGCCAGACCGGCGTCGAAGACCTCGCGCCGGGTGCGCCCGGCGTACCAGCCGGCCAGTTCGCCGCGCAGCAGCTCCCGGTTGGCCCACCGGCGCGCCCACCCGAAGCGTTCGTCGCGCAGCAGGTCGCCGCGGTCGTAGAGCAGGCACTGGCGGTTCCAGTCCTCGCCGCGGACCGTGCCCGGCACCACGAACCCGTCGGCGCAGCGGAACACCCCGGACGGGAACGTGCGGGTCTGGAAGCCGGCCTGGCGCCGTTCCTCCTCCGGATCGGCGGCGTTGGCCGAAGTCGCGGCGTACAGCGCGGCCGCGGCCTGCGACTCCACCGCCGAGGCCGCGGCGGCCCGCCAGGTCGTCTCGGCGTGCCCGCCGGGCCGTCCGGCCAGCGCGGCCGCCGCGGCGTAGGTTCCGGCCAGATACTGCGTTTGCCAGCCGGGGAACCGGTCTGGGCCGCCGTCCTCGTGACAGGTCGCGGCGAGCAGCCCGGAGGCCGCCTGCACCAGCATCTCGTCGGACGGCTCTCCCGCGCTCCCGGCATCGACGCCCCACGCGGTCACCGACACCAGCAGCGGCGGATCGGCGAGGCCCGCGCGCAGTTCCCACGGCCCGAACTCGCGGCGCACCCGGTCGCTGAGCACGACGTCGGCCCATTCCAGCAGTTCCGGGACCGCGGCCGCGTCCGGGGAGAGCAGCCGCTTCCCGGCGTTGAGATGGACGAAAACCGGGCTCGGGTCCCGCTGCGCCCGCCCGTCGGCCGAAAGCCGCCGCGCGGGGTCCCCGCCCGCGGGTTCGACCTTGGCGACCGTCGCCCCGAGCATGGCCAGCAGCCGTCCCGCGTAGGGGCCGGCCACTCCGGTCGCGGTTTCGAGCACCCGGAGCCCGCGAAGCGGCCCGAACTGACTTTCGTGTTCCATTGTCTTCCTTGCGCGATAAGGGAAAGCAGCTGAATGCTGATGACCGTCGAAGTTCTGGTCGATCTCTTACGCGGGGTGAGCAACGAGTATGGATCGGGTTCCGGCGAGTGCGCAAACCTCCACTGTCCACAACGGATCCGCGGCCGCGCGGCTGCGCGCCGAGCTGGCCGCGCTCGCCGAGTCGGCCGCCCTCGGCGCCGGGACCACCGGCGCGGACGACGCGCTGCTGGCCGCGATCCAAGCCGCGCAGCACCTCGCCGACGCGCGGAGCGCGCCGGGCCCGGCGCGTCCGGAATGCCTGCGCGCCGCCCAGCACTGTCTCCGGGCGGCGTCGCTGGCCACCCGGTTCGCCATCGTCGCGGCGGCCGACGACTGCCGCCTGCCCCGATGACCGTTAGGCTCGCGGCATGGGCCGACCGGACTCCGCGACCGCAAAACGTGCACGCGTGACAGAACTCGCCGAGGCGCTCCCGGAAGTGCAGAGCAAGGGCGAGCAGCATGTCGCGTACTCGGTGCGCGGGAAGAACTTCGCCTACTTCCTCGACGACCACCACGGCGACGGCAAGATCGCGATCGCGTGCAAAGCCGCGCCGGGCGCGCAGGCCGAGCTGATCGAGCGGGAGGGGGAGCGGTTCTACGCGCCCGCCTACCTCGGCTCCCGCGGCTGGGTGGCCCTCGACCTGGAAGCGGGCAAGGTCGACTGGACCGAGGTGCGCACGATGCTGGCCGACGCCTACCGGCTGCTGGCGCCGAAGAAGCTGTCGGCACAGCTGGCCGGCCAGTAGCCCCGGCCGGCCGCATCGGTCCGGCAGGCTTCGGCTGGCGCGGCGGACCGGACGCCGCGGCCGCCCGGCGCCCTCGGCTCCCGGTCAGTAGCCCGGCGGCGCCTCGAACCCGCCGGTCAGCCGCTCGACGACCCGGGCCACCGCGAGCGCCTTGCGGTCGTGCCACCGGGGCGCGATCACCTGCACCCCGAACGGCAGCCCGGCGGCGCTGCGGCCGAGCGGGACCGTCGTCGCGGGCAGGCCGGACAGGCTGGCCGGGGTCGCCCAGGCCATCTGGGCCAGATACGGCGCCTTCCGGCCGTTGACCTCGAGTTCCCGGGTGAGCGGGGTCCCCGCCGTCTGGTGGGCGAAGGCGGTCAGCGGCGCGGCGGGCGTGAGCACCGCGTCCGCCTCGGCGAACACCGCGGCCCACCCGGCGGTGATCCGGGCGCGCCGCTCGTCCAGGTCCTGCCATTCCCGGTAGCTGAGCGTGACCGCCCGGCCCAGTTCCACCGCCGGACGGCGGTCGTCGGGCGAGGCACGCCGGGCGATCCGCCGCAGCCGCCGGAAAACCGGTTCCGGGAAGCTCGGGGCCAGTACCGCGAGCAGCAGCCGCGCGTAGGTCTGGTGGATCTCGTACAGCGGGCGCGGCGGGCGCAGCTTGCGCAGCACTCGGACGCCGAGGCCGGCCAGTTCCCCGGCGAGTTCGTCGAGCGCGGCCCGGATCTCCGGGTCGGTGCGCAACGCCGGATGCTCGGCCCACACCGCCAGGCGCAGCTCGCCGGTGCGCACCGCGGCGGCGGGGAGCGTCCCGCCGGGCACTCCGGCCAGGTCGGGGCCGACGAGCACGTCCAAGGCGAGTTCGAGATCGGCCACGCACCGCGCCATCGGGCCGGGCGAGCCCAGCGGCGGCACCGCGAGGGTGCCGGGCGCACCGGGAATGTGCCCGCGCGCCGGGACGGCTCCCCGGGTCGGGAGATGCCCGCACACCCCGCAGAAGTGCGCGGGGGAGCGGATCGACCCGGCGACGTCGCTGCCCAGCTCCAGGGGCGTGAGCCCGGCGGCCAGCGCGGCGGCCGAACCCCCGGACGATCCGCCGGGCGTCCGGGCGAGGTCCCACGGATTGCCGGTGGCGCCGTAGACGTCGTTGCAGGACTGGAAATCCCCGGCGTAAAGCGGCGTGTTGGTCTTGCCGAACACGACAGCTCCGGCGGCCCGCAGCCGGGCCACCGCGTCCGCGTCGCGCTCGGGCAGGTGTCCCGCCAGTTCCGGGGCTCCGGCCGTGGTGACCAGGCCGGCGGTCTCGAAAGTGTCCTTCACCGTCATCGGGAGCCCGTGCAGCGGGCCGAGCCGGAGCCCGCGCGCGGCGGCCGCGTCGGCGGCCTCGGCCTGTGCCCTGGCGCCGGCGACGTCGAGAGCCACCACGGCGTTCAGCGCGGGATTGTGCTCCTTGACCCGGCTCAGGAAGTACTCCAGCGCGGCGGAGCTGCTGACGCGTCCGGCGGCCAGGTCGGCGACCAGTCCGGTCGCGGTCGTGCGCACCGGCTCAGTTCGCGACGCAGGCGAACAGCACCGGGTCGACCGGCGATTCCGAGCCGCCCGCGTACTGGCCGGCGATCCGCAGCCCGGCTTCGGCGAACAGGTCGCGGTACTGGTCGACGGTGCGCTCCCGCCCGCCGACGGTCACCAGCATGCGCAGGTCCAGCGCGGTCATCGCGAACCGGTTCGCCGGCGTCACCGGAGCCTGCATGACCAGCACCGTGCCGTGCGATCCGGCCGCATCCGCGCATCGGCGCAGCAGTGCGACCGCGCGCTCGTGCGGCTCCTGGTGGACGATCAGCGAGAGCAGGTAGGTGTCCGCCCCTTCCGGCAACGGGTCGAAGTAGCTGCCCGGCGCGCCGCTCACCCGGTCGCCCAGCCCCGCTTCGCCGAGCGATTGTTCCGCCCTGGCCACGATTTCCGGCAGGTCGACGAGCGTCGCCCGCAAGTGCCCGAAGGCCAGCAGCAGCCGCCGCAGCACCGCGCCGTGCCCGCATCCGACGTCCACCACCTGTTTCGCCGACGCCCAGTCGAACCCGCCGGTCACCGTCGGCTCCGACCACGCGCCGAACATCTCGTGCAGATGCTCGAAGCCGGTCACCAGTTCCGGGTGCGCGACCGTGTCCGTCCACAGCGGAGCGCCGAAGGTCTTCTGGTACCCCGGTTCCCCGGTGCGCACCGAGTGCAGCAGGTTGGCGCAGGAAGAATCGCTGCGCCCGACGAAGGTTTCCAGGTCGAGGGTGGCCCGCAGCCCGGCCGGGTGGTCCTCGCGCAGGACGGCGCCCGCCGCGGTGACCCGGTAGGAATCGCCGTCGGCGGCGAACAGGCCCGCCACGCAAAGGTGGTCCAGCAGTCGCGCGAGCGCGGCGGGATCGGCCCCGGCCGATTCGGCGAGCGCGGCGGCGTCGCGGGAGCCGGCACCGATCAGATCGGCGAGGCGCAGGGTCGCCGCGCAGCGGACAGCGAACGGCGTGACCACGTCGGTCAGCGCGGGGAAATTCACCGCCGGGGCCTCCTCGGATCCGGCGGCGCTGTGCTCGGTGGTCGACATGACACCTCGGTTTCGGCGCGGGAAAACGGGAACTGGCAAGCGAAAGAGCGCGGACCAGGAGAGGCCAGCGTATCGGCGCGGCTGCCCGACTGGGGACAATCAGCAGTTGCACACCGCGCGGTTTTCCGGGGACGGGCGGGTGTTCTACCTTCAGCACCGGTTGTTTGCCGCGGTTCGCGTCCGGCCGCGCCCCTGCAGAGGAAGCGGAAACTCCATGACCTCAGTGCACACGTCCCCGGCCGGTGTCTCGGCCCCGCCCGGGCCGGCCGCGTCGAAATTCGGCCAGACCCGCAATTTCGTCCGGGACCCGATCGATTATCTCGACGGCCTGCACCGCCAGTTCGGCGACATCTTCACGGTGACGCTCGTCGGCATGCCGCCGATCGTCTACGTGGCTAACCCCGAGCTGGCCCGGCAAGTCTTCGCGACCGACCGCAGCGTCGGCGAGGCGGGCAAGACCCGGGCGGATTTCCTGCAGCGCATGGTCGGGGACAACTCGATCCTGGTCGAGGACGGCGAAAGCTGGCTGCGTCACCGGAAACTGCTCGGGTCCGCCTTCCACGCGCGCTACCTGCAGCGCTACCGCGAGCAGATCGCCGAGATCGCCGCGGCGGAGGTGGCGCGGTGGACCCTGGAACAGGAACTGGTGCTGCGGCCCCGGATGCAGGTGATCGCGCTGGACGTGCTCCTGCGCGTGGTGTTCGGCATCCACGACCTGGAGCGGGTCGCGCAGCTGCGCGAGATGCTGCCCCGGCTCACCGCGGCCGCGGCGCGGATGGAGACCGTCGCGTTCGTGCTGTCCCGCGCGGCCTGGACCGGCCTGGAATCGATGCTGCGCAAGATCCCCGGCAGCGCGGCCGCGCGGTTCGCGGTGGCCAGGGCCGACGTCGACCGGATCCTCTACGACGAGATCGAGCGGCGGCGGGCCGCCCCGGACATCGCCGAGCGCACCGACCTGATGTCGCAGCTGCTGCGCGCGTCCGACGACGACGGCGAGAAGATGACCGACCTCGAACTGCGCGACGGGCTGATGACGTTGCTGGAGGCGGGATACGAGACCACCGCGACCGCGATGGCGTGGGTGTTCGAACGGCTGGTGCGCCATCCGCGGGTGCACGACCGGCTCGTCGAGGAGGTCGACAAGGACGACAAGTACCTGGAAGCGGTGATCAACGAAACGCTGCGCACCCGCCCGATCGTCCCGGTGATGCCGCGGGCGCTGTCGGGCGATCTGGAGCTGGCCGGCTATCACATCCCGGCCGGCTGGTGGGTGGCGCCGTCGGTGCCGCTGCTGCACGGGCGCGAGGCGTCGTTCGACGACCCGGAGGTGTTCCGCCCGGAACGGTTCCTGGACACCGACCTGCCGCGCGGGACGTTCCTGCCCTTCGGCGGCGGACGGCGGCACTGCCTTGGCGCGCAGTTCGCGATGCTGGAGATGAAGGCGGTGATCCCCGAGGTGATCAAGCGGGTCCGGCTGCGCACGCGGGCCGGCGCGCCGCCCGAGCAGCAGCGCGGCTCGCACGTGCTGCTGACGCCGTCCGAAGGGTGCTTGGTGATTCCCGGAAAACGGTGACCACGCGAGGAAAAAGGGGACCTGCGCGGGCAGGTCCCCTTTTTCGCGGCCGGGTCAGCGCAGCGCGGCGGTCAGCTTCGCGGCCGGCGCGTCCGGCGCGGCGAGCATCCCCTCGGCGAGCACGCGATACGAGCGCAGCAGCCCGCGCACCCACTCGCGGTCGAGCTGGTTGCGGTCGTAGGAGAGCCGGACGTCGAACCGGTCCTCGCGGGGGATCACGGTGAGGTTGAGCCCGAACCGGCTCAGGCCGTGGTCCGGGCGGAACGTGCCGATGCGCAGCCCGGTGCCGGAATCGATCGGCGACCACGAACCGGGCTTGCGGTCCGGCAGCATCTGGAAGACCACCTCGTTGACCCGTCCCGGTGTCCGCTGCAGCCGCGACATCGGCAGCATCTGGCAGGGCACCGCCTGGTGGGTGGTGGCGTCGAGCACGGTGCGGCGGGTCGTGCCGAGCAGGTCGGCGAACGGCCGGTCCGGATCGACTTTCGCGCGCAGCACCAGCATGTTCGCGAAGAACCCGACGGTCGAGGTCACCTCGCGGCGGGTCCGGTTGGCGAAGAACGACGCCACCGCGAGGTCGTCCTGCCCGGTTTCGTGGTTGAGCAGCAGGTAGTACAGCGCGAGCAGCACCGAGAACAGCGTGTGCCGCCTCCGCTGCGAAAACTCGCGCAGCCCGCCGGCGGTTTCGGCGGACAGCGAAAGGGTTTCCAGCCCGGGGGAGGGCCGGGGCGAGCCCTCCGGGGCCAGCCACGGCAGCGGAGCCAGCCGCATGCCGTCGAGCTGTTCGCACCAGAAATCCTGGTGTGCGCGCAGTTTCCCGGATTTCTCCTGGCCGGCCTGCCAGGTCGTGAAGTCGGAGTACTGCCACGGCGGAGCATCCGGGCGGCGGCCGCCCAGCAGCGCGATCAGGTCGGCGATCACGATGCCGCAGGACCACGCGTCGGAGACGAGGTGATGCATGTTCACGCACACCACGTGGTCTTCGCGGCCCAGCCGCCACCAGCTGGTGCGCACCGGCTCGCGCCCGGGGTCGAGGCCGGCCGCCTGTTCGGCGCGCAGCAGCGCGCGCATCTCCTCCTCGCCGCCGGAAACGTCCACAACCGACAGTGCGGCGCGGCCGCCGCGGTCGTCGTGCACGTGCTGCAGGAGGTTCCGGCCGTCGCGGGAAAGCGTGGTGCGCAAGGCGTCGTGCCGGCGCACCAGGTCCGCGAGCGCCCCGCGCAGGAGGTCTTCGGAAAGCCTTCCGGAAATCCGGAAGGTGGCGGGGCAGTTGACCGAGGAAGTCTCGGAACGGTAATGCTCGAGAAACCACACCAGCCGCTGGCCGATCGAGGCCGGGAAATGCGCAGTGCCCATTTCCCGGAGTCTAGCCGGAGCGTGCGGCGATTCCGGCGAAGTCGTTGCCCGCCAACCTGAACGCTTCATCGGCGGCCCGCGCGGTGGTACTGATGAGCTATGTCTGATGCCACGCCGGCCGGCCGGCGCACTTCCGTCCTCGTAGTCGGTGCCGGCTACGCCGGACTCACCACCGCGCTCTTCCTCGCCTGGCGGGGAATCCGGGTCACGCTCGTCGAGCGCCATCCCGACACCTCGGTCCAGCCGAAAGCGTTCGGGATCGTGCACCGCAGCATGGAACTGCTCCGCCAGATCCCCGGCCTGGCGGAGCGGATCGCGGCCGCGAACGTGCTCGACTTCGCCGCCGAGGCCACCATCACCATCGGGCGCGACCTGCGCGACGAGAACCAGGTCGAGCTGCTCGTCGGCGGCGACGACGTGATGAAGGAACTGGCGTCGATGACGCCCGCCGCGTTCGGCGCGCTGCCCCAGTCGAAGATCGAATCCGTGCTGCGCGCGACTGCCGAGGAGCAGGGCGCCGAGCTGCTTTTCGGCCACCGCCTCGAATCCTTCGAACAGGACGCCGACCAGGTGCGCGCGCGGGTGCGGGACCTGGGCTCGGGCGAGGAGTTCGCCGTCGAGGCCGACTACCTCGTCGCGGCCGACGGCTGGCAGGCCCCGGTGCGCGAGCAGCTGGGGATCGGCACGCACGGGCTCGGCGAGCTGTGGCGGTGCCGCACCATCCTGTTCAACGCCGATCTCGACGACCTGCTGGCCGGGCGCAAGGCGCTGCTGACCTACCTGCAGAACGAGCACTTCTCCGGCCTGTACTCGTATCTGGAGAACGCGATCGAGGTCTTCGGCGTCTCCGGCGCGCACCTGCTGGGCGTGAACTACTACCCGGAGCGAGGCGACCGCGACGAGGACTTCACCGACGAGCGCTGCGTCGAGCTGATCCGCGTCGCGACCGCGACGCCGGAGCTGGAGGTGGAGATCACCGACCAGTCGACGTTCGTGATCGCGCACCGGGTGGCCGACGAGATGCGCCGCGGCCGGGTGTTCCTGGCCGGCGACGCCGCGCACGTGATGCCGCAGACCGGCGGGCTCGGCGGCGCGACCGCGCTGCAGGACGGCCACGACCTCGCCTGGCGGCTCGCCGCGGTGCTGCACGGGCACGCCGGTCCGGCGCTCCTCGACGGGTACGCCGCGGAACGGCAGGAGATCGGCGAGTCCACCGCGGACCGCCAGCTCGCCCGGCTGGCCGACCGGATGGCCCCGCACCTGCAGGGCAAGTACCCGTTCCCGCCGGAGGTCCCGGCGCAGTGGGAGCACCTGGGCTACCGGGTCGCCTCGGCCGCGGTGCCCGGCGCGGAACGCGGGCGCCAGACGCTGCTGGAGGACCCGGCGACAGCGACCGCGGAGCCGGGCAGCCGGGCCCCGCACGTGCTCGTGGACAAGGACGGCACGCGGATGTCCGTGCTGGACCTGACGGGGCGCGGGCACGTGCTGTTCGTCGGCTCGCCCGGTTCCGGCTGGCTCGCCGCGGCCAAGGAGGCCGCCCGGACGCTGGACGTGCCGCTGCCCGCTTACAGCCTCGGCGGGGACCTGACCGACGACACCGGGAGCATGCTGCGGCGCTACCGGCTCGAGCCCGGGGCCGCGGTGCTGGTGCGCCCGGACGGGTATGTCGCGTGGCGGGCGGACGAGGAGTCCGCGGACGCCGCGGCGGAGTTCGGCCGGGCATTGGCGACAGTGCTGGCCAGGACCGCCGCGGGCTGAGGAGGGCGCGACGTGGTGCGGATGGTCATCGTCGGCGCCGGGATCGCCGGTCTGTCCGCGGCGTTGTTCGCGGCCCGGCGCGGGCACGAGGTGGTGCTCGTGGAGCGCGACGCGGCGCGGCCCGAGGGCGGCGCGGACGAGGTGTTCGCGTCGTGGCGGCGGCCCGGGGTGCCGCAGTTCCGGCATTCGCACAAGTTCCTCGGCCGCGCGGTGGGCGTGCTGCTGGAAGAGGAACCGGCGCTCGTCGCCGAACTGCTGGCCGCGGGGGTCCGCAAGACGCCGGTGAACCGGTTCGACGCGGGCCGCGGCGAACCGGCGGAGTACGCGCTCGCCGCGCGCCGCCCGGTGTTCGAGGCGGTGCTGCGGCGGGCCGTCGAGCGCCGGTCGGGCGTGGAACTCGTGCTGGGGCGCCGGGTGACCGGCCTGCGGGCCGACCGGAGCGGCGAGTCGGTGCTGGTGCGCGGCGTCGAACTGGACGACGGCCGGCGGCTGGGGAGCGATCTGGTGGTGGACGCCTCCGGGCGGCGCTCGCCGGTGCTGCGCCGGATGCTCCGCGCGCGGCTGCCGCCGCCGGAAACGCAGCACTGCGGATTCGTGTACCTGAGCCGGCACTACCGGCTCAGCCCCGGACGCGAGCTGCCGCCGATGGACCGGCCGCTGGCGTTGCACCTCGGTTACGCCGCGGCACTGGTCTTCCCCGGGGACAACGACACGTTCTCCCTGTCGCTGACCTTCGCCACCGAAGACCGGCTGCGGCACGCGTTGCGCGATCCGCGGGTGTGGGACCGGTTCGTCGCCGCGGTGCCGCACACCGCGCGCTGGGCCGAACGGGGCGTGCCGCGCGGCGGCGTGGACGGCATGTCCGGCATCGACAACCGCTGGCAGCGGATGCCCGCCGCGGACGGCCCGGCGATCGGCGGGCTGGTTTCGATCGGCGACGCCGCGATCCAGACGAATCCCACCTACGGCCGCGGGGCCGCGATGGCGATGATGCACGCGCAGCACCTGGCGCGGAGCGCGGGGGAGGCCGAGGGCGATCCGGCGGGCTACGTCGCCGGGTTCGGCGCGTGGACCGAACGGCATCTCGGCGTGTGGTTCCGGGCGCAGCTGGCCGCGGACCGGACCGGCGTCGCCAGGATCGAGGCCGGGCTGCGCGGCGCCCGGCACGAGGACACGCGCGCTCCGTTCGCCCGGCTGATGGCGGGCATGGAGGCGATGGCGAGCGAGGACGAGGTCGTGGGGCGGGGGCTGGGCCGGATGGCGCATCTGCTGATCACCCCGGCCCAGCTGCTCTCGGACCGGGAAGTCGTCCGCCGGGTCACCCGCAGGCTGGGCGAGACGGCCGTGCCGGAACCGCGCGCGCAAGGGCCCAGCAGGGCGGAATTCGAATCGCTGGTCGCCTGCTGAGGGCGGCCGCCGGGAAGGACGGCAGCGTGCGCACTGACGAACCGGCGGGGTGCCCGTTCACCTCCGCCGCCGACGAGGACTTCGACCCGTTCAGCGGCGCCTACCACGAGGACCCGGCGGAGGCGCTCGCCGCGGCGCGCGCGGACCGGCCGGTGTTCTACAGCCCGCGCATCGACCACTGGATCGTGACCCGCTACGCCGACGTGCAGCGCGTTTTCGCCGACGCGGCGACGTTTTCCGCGGCCAACGCGATGGACTCGATCCGGCCGCCGGGCCGGCGCGCGCTGCGGGCGCTGGTGCGGCACCGGTTCGCCGGAGCCCCGGTGCTGGCGGTGGAGGACGAGCCAGGGCACCGACGGCGCCGCCGCGCGCTGGCGCGGCCGTTCACCCGGGCCCGGGTGAACGCGTGGGAACCGCGGATCCGGGCGCTCGCCGCCGGGCACATCGACCGGTTCGCCGAGCGCGGGCACGCCGACCTGATGGCGGAGCTGCTGTGGCCGGTGCCCTCGCACGTGATCCTGGCGTTCATGGGGATTCCCGCCGAGGACATCCCGGCGGTGCACGAGTTCTCCGTGTCGCAGGCCCGGTTCACCTGGGGCGAGCCCACCGAGGAGGAACAGGAGCGGTCGGCGGACGCGCTGGGCCGGTACTGGGAGTACACCGGGGGATTCGTGGCCCGGCTGCGCGAACAGCGCTTTCCTCCGGGCTGGATCGGCCACGCGGTGCGCGCCCAGCGGCGCGACCCCGAGCTGTTCTCCGACAACTACCTGCGGTCCCTGGTGCTCAACGGATCGACCGCGGCGCACGAAACGACCGCCGGCGCCGCCGCGCACGCGGTGCGCGAACTGGCGTCCCGTCCCGGCCTCTGGGCCGCCGTGGCCACGGACCCGCGGCTGGCCGCCCGCGCGGTGGAAGAAACGCTGCGCTACCGGCCGGCGGTGGTGTCCTGGCGGCACCGGGCCCGGCACGCCACGACACTCGGCGGGGCGGACCTGCCCGCCGGGGCGAACCTGCTGCTCGTCACGGCCTCGGCGAACCGCGACGAACGGGCCTTCGACCGTCCCGGCGCATTCGACCCGCACCGCTCCGGCGCCCGGCGGCACCTGACCTTCGGCGACGGCGACCACGTGTGCCTCGGCGCGCACCTCGCCCGGCTCCAGGTGCGCGTGCTCGTCGAGGAACTCGCCCGCCGCTTCCCGGACTTGCGCCTCGAACCGGCTGATGCGGCAGGCGACGTGCCCAACACGTCGTTCCGCACCCCGGCGCGGCTGCCCGCGCGGTGGCCGGTCGCACGCCCTGTCCCGGACCCGTCCGGGACTCTAAAATCGTTGCCATGACTGAGAAATCTTCCTTCTTCCCGTGTCTGCTCTACCGGGACGCCGCGGCCGCGATCGACTGGCTCAAGGAGACCTTCGGGTTCACCGAGAACTTCCGCGTGCCCGGCCCGGACGGCAGCGTCGTGCACGCCGAGCTGGGCTGGCGCGGCGACACCGTGATGGTCAACTCGGCGGGCGACGGGCCGCGGCTGGCGACCGAGATCGGCCAGGCGGGCACGTACCTGGTGGTCGACGACCCGGACGCGCACCACGCCCGCGCGGCGGCCGCGGGAGCGGAGATCGTGCGCGAGCTGAAAGACGAGGACTTCGGCGCGTCCCGCGGCTACGCCGCGCGGGACCCCGAGGGCAACGTGTGGGTGATCGGCACCTACCAGCCGGGCACGGTGCCGGTTCCGCCGCCTGCGTGACCGGTCGCCGGGCGGACCGGCTAGAGCCGGTCCGCCCGCTCCCGCACCGCGGTGCCGAGCATCTGCTGCCCGGCCGACGCCAGCAGCCTGCCCTCCCGTGTCCACACCGAGCCGCGGCCGTGGAACGTCCCGCGGTGCGCGGCGGTCCCGGTCGTTTCCACCAGCAGCCATTCGCTGTCCGAGCCGGATCCGTGGAACGCGACGTAGAGGTCGATGCTCGGGGCGAACAGCACCGTTTCCCGCTTGGGGAACGCGTTCATCACGGCGGGCCATTGCAGGCTGTCGAGCAGGATCACCGAGCGCCCGGCGTCGACCCAGCAGTCGTCGAAGCGCCGGCGCGGCTCGAACCGAGCCCAGCAGCGCACCCGGGGCTCGCCGTCCGCCCCGCCGGTGCGCCCGGAAATCTCGCGCAGGGTCACGTTCCGGTGCCAGGCCGGGACTCCGCGTCCTTCGGCGGCGAGATGGGTGCGCAGATCGGGCACGCCGTCCGGCCCGGGAGCCCGCGGGGCGGGCGTCCAGTCCGCGTTGGGCCCGGCCAGACCGGACTGCGCCGCCCAGACCAGCGCTTCCAGCACCGGTCGATCGGCTCCTTGCTCCATCCGCACTCGCACGGCGGTCGCGCGTCGCGACGCCCGCAGCACCTCCGTCCGCACGTGCACCGGCCCGAATCTCGGCCGGGCGAGGAACTGGCAGGACAGGCTGACCGGGAGCGCCTGCCCGGCGTGCGCGGCCGCCGCGCGCAAGGCGATCGCCGCGAGATAACCGCCGTTCGGGCCCATGAGGTCCCAGTCGCGGCTCAGCTCGGCCCGAAAGCGATGTTCGCCGGGTTCCGCGGGCAGTTCGGCGAGTGCGGTGTCCTCGGCCAGGTCTCCCACGCCGTCACTCCGTCGCCGCGGACGCCCGCTCGGCGGGCACCGCCTGGCCCGGCAGCAGGAAAGCCACGAGTGTTCCGGCGAGCAGCAGCGCGCAGCCCACGAGCATCGCCCGGGTGTACCCGGCGGTCAGTGTCTCGGCCGCCGGGCCGGTGCGGCCCGCCGTGGTGGTCGCGGCGACCGCGGTGAGCACGGCGAGTCCGAGCGCGCCGCCGAACTGGCGCGTGGTGGAGATGATCCCGGACGCCAGGCCCGCTTCCGCCGGCTCGATCCCGGACGTCGCCGCGGCGGTGACCGGCACCATCACCAGGCCCATCCCGAGCCCGATGGCGAGCGTGGGGCCGAGCAGGTCGGCCGCGAAGCCGCCGCCGGCGGGGCACTGGGCCAGCCACGCCGTCCCGGCCGTCGCGACCAGCCCGCCCGCGATGAGCAGCGGCTTCGGCCCCCGGGCGGGCAGCAGTTTGGTGGAGATCCCGGTGCCCGCGGCGATGGCGACCGACATGGGCAGGAAAGCGAGGCCGGCCCGCAGCGCGTCGTAGCCGAAGACCCGTTGCAGCAGCAGCGAAACGAAGTAGAACACGGCTACCGTGCCGGCGCCGCCGAGCGCGGCGAACAGGTTGGCCGGCCCGACGTTCCCGCGCCGGAAGATGCCCAGCGGAACGATCGGCCGCGGCGCCCGGGTTTCGGCGACCGCGAACGCCGCGAGCAGCAGCACGCCAGCCACGAGCGGGACGAACACCGCGGGCGCGCCCCACGAATGACCTTCGAGCTGGGTGACCCCGAGGATGACCGCCGCGAGCCCGGCGGTGACGGTGACCGCGCCGGCGAAGTCCGGCCTGCCCCGGTCGCGTCCGGGGACGAACTCGGTGAGCGACCCGAGGGCGAGCAGCAGGATGATCGCGCCGAGCGGCACGTTCACGAACAGCACCCATTGCCAGCCCGCCGCCTGGGTGAGCACGCCGCCGATCACCGAGCCGACCGCGCCGCCCGCGGCGGCGGTCGCGCTCCAGACGCCGATGGCCTTGGTGCGCCAGGCCGGATCGGCGAATCCGGTGGTGACCACAGTGAGCGTGGCCGGAGCGAGGACAGCGCCGCCGAGGCCCTGCACCGCCCGGGCGACGACCAGCCACGTGCCGTTCTGGGCGAAACCGCCGAAGAGGCTCGCCGCGATGAAGAGCACGAGCCCGCACAGGAACATCCGGCGGCGGCCGAACAGGTCGGCGAACCGGCCGCCGAGCAGGAGGAAACCGGCGAAGGCGACGGCATAGGCGTTGACCACCCACTGCAGGCCCGCCGGGCTGAGCCCGAGGCTGTCGCGCATGCTCGGCAATGCCACGTTCACGATGGACACGTCCAGCACGACCATCAGCTGGGCGAGGCACGCGACTGCGAGCACGGCGCCGTTGCGCGCGGGTTTCCCCGCGGGTGTCCGTCCGCTTTCGGCCATGACAGTCCCTCCAGAGGAGATCGGCTTGCCTTATAGTGGCGGCGGAACCGACGCCGCCGCAACGAACGACCGGGGGAATCGAGATGGCAGGCAACGACAATGCCGGATTCCGCGGGATCGGCCCGTACTTGTACTACGAGGACGCGGCGGCCGCGCTGGAATGGCTGGCCGAAGCGTTCGGATTCACCGAGGTCGCGCGGTACGCCGACGAGGGC
The DNA here is from genome assembly GCF_001651785.1 of Amycolatopsis sp. M39. NCBI lineage: Bacteria > Bacillati > Actinomycetota > Actinomycetes > Pseudonocardiales > Pseudonocardiaceae > Amycolatopsis > Amycolatopsis sp. M39. Next base: position 55,523 of record NZ_LWSF01000018.1, on the reverse strand, counting down.
GGCATCGTGCGCGAAGCCGAAATGCGAGCGGGCGACGCGCCGGTCTCCCTGCACGGCGCGGATCCGGGTTATTGGGCAGAACAGGGCGTGCCCGGTCCGGTGGGGCACATGTGCATTGTGTACGTCGACAATGTGGACGCGCAGTGGGAACGGATTCGCGCGGCCGGCGTCAACGGGGTCGCTCCGGAGGACAAGCCTTACGGCGCGCGGATCGCGATGGTCACCGATCCCGGCGGGCACCAATGGACGTTCTGGCAGCACCTGAGCGACACTGTCGAACTGGACGAGGGATGGAGCGAGATCAAGGCCGAGCGACCCGGGCTTTGAGCCGCTGGGCGGTCGCCGCCGAGAGCACGCGGAACCACGCTTCCGCGTGCGTGCACGCACGCGCGGAATCGTCCGCGATCGTCGCTTCGGCGCGCACTTGCCCCGCGTCGCGGGAGAGCACGGTGCCCCGCACGGAGTAACCGGAGCCGATGCGCAGAGGACGCCGGAAGTCCGTCGTCATCGAGGCCGCCACGGCGAAATCGCCCGTTTCGCTCACCACCGCCCAGGCCATCGCCTCGTTCAGCACTGCGAGCGCGATCCCGCCGTGCACGAAGGTCGGCGCGCCGGACTGGTTCTCGCCGAAGCTGAACCGGGCGTGCACGACCTTCGCGACGTCGTCGTAGTCGAAGGGGATGCGCAGCCCGGATTCGTTGGTGGGACTGCAGACGAAACAGTGGGTTTCCCGATGCGTCGTCCCGGTGAGCCTGTGCACGGTCATGGACGAGCCTCCCGCAGCAACCGTTTCTTGTCTGTTTTGTGCGCGCCGGTCATCGGAAGGCCGGCGACGACGTCAAGCCGGTCCGGCAGTTTGTACGCCGCCGCGCCCTGTTCGTGCAGGAAGGTACGCAGCTCTTCGAGTTTCGGCGGTGTCGCGGCGGGCACGACGAACGCGCGGATCCGTTCGCCGAGCACGGGGTCCGGTTCCGCGACCACCGCTGCCGCCGCCACCCCGGGGTGGCGTTCCAGCAGCGCTTCGAGCTCCTGCGCGCCGACCTTCTCGCCGCCGCGGTTGACGATGTCCTTGATCCGTCCCGTCACTTGCAGCTCACCGCGCGGGGTGAGCCGCACCAGGTCGCCGGTACGGAAGAATCCGTCCGGGGTGAACGATCGCGTGTTGTGCGCGTCGGCCCGGTAGTAGCCGCGCAACGTGCACGGACCGCGGTAGAGCAGTTCGCCCTCTTCGCCTGGTACGACAGCGTTTCCGTCGTCGTCGACCACCAGCAGCTCGTCCGCGGCGAACAGGGGAGTGCCCTGGGTGGTGGCGACGGTGGCGGCCGGGGCGCCGGGGCGAGTGCAGCACAGCACGCCCTCGGCCATCCCGAACCAGTGGGTGATCCGGCAGCCGGCATCGGTCATCTCCCGCGCGAGCTCCGGGCGCAACGCCGCGCCGCCGACCTCCAGCAGCACCTTCTTCAAATCGGCCCCGAACAGCGGGGCAAGCTCGAACCACACCGGCAGAAGTGCCGGCATGAGCGTCGTCAGCGTGACGCCTTCGGCCTCGATCAGCGGCAATGCGTCGTCGGGACTCGGCGTCGGACTGAGCACCACGCGTCCGCCCGCGCGCAGGGTGCCGAGCACGCCCGGACAGCCGAGCGCGGCGTTGTGCCCGGCGGGCAGCGCCGCGAGATACACGCTGTTTTCGCCCGCCGAAAGCACTTCGGCGCAGGCGCGCAGCTGACAGGCGTAATCGTCGTGGGTCCGGGGGATCAGCTTCGGCACATCGGTCGTGCCGCCGGACAACAGCAGGAACGCCACGTCTTCGCCGCGCGGCGAAGGCAGCGGCCGCGGCGGGGCAGAGATGTCGGCGAGCCGGCGGTACGCGCCCGGATCTCCGTCCGTCACGACGAATTCGAGGTCCGGGGCGTTCGCGCTGACCTCTCCGGCCAGTGTCCGGTAGTCGAATCCGCCGTGCTCGGCAGGCCCGAAATACGCGCGGGCGCCGGTGAGTTCGGCAAAGCAGCCGATTTCCAGTGCGCGGTGCGCGGGCAGCGCGAACACCGGCACGACGCCCAGTCGGAACAGCGCCAGCGCGACTTCGACGAACGCGACCGTGTTCGGCAGCTGCACGATGGCCCGGTCGCCGGGACGCAGGCCGAGTTCGGCGAGCCCGGCGGCGAGTTCGTCGGCTCGCCGGTCCAGTTCGGCATACCCGACGCGGCGGTCGCCGCTGACGACCGCGATCCTCGCGCCGTCGCGGCGTGCCCAGCCCCGCGCGAGGTCGGCCAGTGTCTCTCCGGTCCAGTAGCCCTCGGCGCGGTACCGGGCGGCGAATTCCGGCGGCCACGGCTGTGCTCCGGCCAGCATGGGCGGTCCCCTCCCGGTCAGCTTGCGGTGATCGACTGCGGAGGACCGGCAGTTGCACGCCCGGCCGTCGCGCCGGGCGCGGTCCGGCCGAGGAACCACAGGTGGATGCCGCTGACGGTGACGGTGCGGTCGAGATTCCAGCCGAGCGCGCGGTAGAAGCGGACATTGGCCTCGGTGTCGGTCTCGCCCCAGGACGCGCTGCCGTCGGCGTCCATGATGTCGATCAGCGCGCGCATCAGGGATTCGCCGATGCCGCGGCCCTGGAACCGCGGTTCGACGCCGACCGGTCCGACGTGCCAGTGCGGTGCGGCGAGGTCGTGCAGCACGTAGTGGGCGCGCACGTAGTCGCCGATCGCCGGATCGCCGGCGGCGGGCGCGGCCCCGGCGGTGATTTTCGCGGCGTCGCCGGGAAAAGTGGTGCCGATGCAGTGTCCCGGCGGACTCGCGGCAGCGGTGCCGACGAGGCAGCCGCGGTAGAACGCGCCGAGCTGCGGGGGCGCCTGCCGGTGGAAGAAGGCGGTCCACACCGCTTGCATCCCGGCCAGCCGGTCGAGCGGCTCCGCCCCGAACATCGCGTACGTAGTGGGGTTGTCGCGCATCGCGCGGGCGGTGAGCCCGGCGGCGGCGAGCCGTTCGGTCTTGCGCAGTTCGCGGATTTCGAGCCGGGGAAGGTCGTCCGGCGGCGGCGGTAGCTGAGGCACCCGGACACGGTAGAACCGTCCGCCGCAGGTGGGCCAGCACTGTGCAAACGGGGAAGACGTTCGCCCGCAACGGGATTCGAGCCGTTGACAGCTGGTGACCGGACTGTCACCGTTGCTGTTTGCCGACATCGGCGGAATGTTGCCAAATCACCGTCGGCGTTCTTGATCAAGAACCTCTCTGTCCCTTGTGAAAGGAGCTTGTCCCGCATGTTTCGCGATCCTCAGAAACATCTGCCCCTGCCGGTGAAAGCGGCCGGTCTGCTCGCCGCCGCGGCGGCCGCGGCCGTCCTCGGCTCCGTCCCCGCGTCGGCGGCCGGCCCCGCGGTTTCGGTGGCCCCGGCGACCGGCCTGGCGGACGGCCAGCAGGTCGCCGCCACCGGCACCGGCTTCCACCCCGACACGAACGCCTTCGTCGGCCAGTGCGCCACGGTCGACTCGAAGATCCTCTGCAACAACGACACACTGACTCAGGTGAAGTCCGACTCCTCCGGAACCGTGAAGCAGTCGCTCGCCGTGCACACCCAGTTCACCGGCACTGACCCGGAAACCGGCAGCCCGGTGAGCACCGTCGACTGCACCAAGGTCTCCTGCCGGATCGGCATAACCCAGGACCACCAGACCGGAGCCAGCGCAGTCATCTCGTTCACCTGACAATGACTGTGCGGCGCGGTCCCCGAACCGCGCCGCACAGCCCCGCTTCGCTGCCCGCGATCCCGAGCGCGGCACGGAACCGCTGCGCGCGAATCGGTACCAGGCCGCGGCAATCTCCGAATCGCGGTATCGGGTTCAGGAGCTGACGGGCGGCGGAGGACTCCGCGAGCCGGCTTGGGGACAGGTCCGGTTTGTGCTGTGCTGCTGCCTTTCGCCGCCGGGTCAGTCATTCAGATTCCGTCGTTTCGTTGTGCGTTCAGCAGGTGAACCGCAGTCCGGTTCCCAGATGTGTCAACGGTTCGGTCAGTCGCTGTTCCTCATCGGACAGGTGTATCCCCGACGAGTCCGGCAACGCCCGCGGCCGGTGCGGCGCCGAGCTGGGCGTGGGGCGAACTGGCGCAGCTGGGGCAGGTTGATGTCTTCTCCGGTGGAGCGCGCGAACCCGAGACGGCGGTAAGTGCCGAGCGTCCGGCCGGTTTGCCGCACCCGAGCTTGCGCAGCCGTGATCGCGGCCCGGTCGTCGTCGCCGTTCAGGTGCTCCGCCGGCCAACGGCGGCCGTCCCCTCTTCGATCGCTGGGGCGCGCAACCGAAAGCCCTCTGCCGCCTCGGGCACGGTGTGGCATCGCCAACGGGTTGAACCGCGACGGGATTCCGTGTCCCTCGGCGCGCATCGTCTCGCGGATGGGCGGCAGAGCAGCACGATCCGGTCAATTCTGGAGTGACGCGGTTCCGGCGCGCGTCGGCTGACCGGGTTGTCTGGTCGCGCAAGCTGGCCCGAGGACCGAAGGCGACGCACGCGTTTCGCGGGCGAGTCCGGTGCGGTCGCTGCAAGCGCAAGACGGAGGGAACGCCCAGGGACGCCCGGATGCTCGTTCCCGGATCACCCGAAGAACATCTACCTGCCGGAAGCGGTGTTGCTAGGGCCGTTGAACAGCTGTATCCACGACGCCTTCTCGGAGGATCAACGTGACACAACTGTGGACGCGATGCTGGGCGTCGCCGGTGAGGTGAACATCAACCCGCAACGCACGGCGGATGCTCAGCGGCGGCCGCCCAGGCCAAGACCCGGTTGGCGAGGCTTGCGCAGGCCATCGAGCCCGGTGCGGACCTGGAAGCGCGGATCGAACCGCTGAACCGCGCGAGGGAAGAACGCGCCGCGGCGGCAGAGGAGCTGGCGAGGACTCCGGCCGGTTCAGAGCTGGGGAGAGCGGATGTGGAAGCGCTGGCCGACTCACTGGCGGATGCGATCAGCGCGAGCCCGGCCCGGCTGCAAGAGCTGTACGTGGAAATCGACGTGGAGCTGGTCTATAACGCGAAAGAGCGGATGGTCGTTGTGACCATCCGTCCCCCGTGGGGTTAATGCGTGTGTCCGTGGGGCGAGTTGCACGCTACCGGCACGCCTCCAAATCGCCACTTGAACGGCGGAGATCTGCGGTGGGGTTCGTCCGGGCCTGACTGGCTGCGCGCGCGGGGGCTCTGACGCCGGGTAAGGGCCGTATCGGCATGTGGCGTTATCCAACCTGTGCGAGCACGCTGGCCGGTTCATTGGCGCGCGGCTGACGACTCTCTACCGCCAAGTCGACGCAGGTCGTGACTATGAGTTACATCACTGCTCGGTCGAAAGGTGCCTCAGCTGGTGAGGCGTTCATGTGGTTGACAGCCGGGAGACCCGTCCCCGTCGTGTCGGCCGCAGAACTGTCAGTGGTCGTCTCTAGAGTGGCGGGGTGACCGTGACCGCTTCTGTACCGACGATCAACTACGGCGAGATTTTCACTCGCCGCTGGGTTGTCGACGTGCTGCTCGACCTCGCCGGCTACACCGTCGATCGCGACCTCGGCTCGCTGCATCTGATCGAACCGTCGTGCGGATCCGGGGCGTTCCTCGGCCCGGCGGTCGAACGTCTGATCTCCTCGGCGCAAGCCCGAGGCCGAGACCTGGCGCTGCTCGGCGACGCCGTCCGTGCGTATGACTTGCAGCCGGAGCACGTGAAGACCGCTCGTCGCCTTTGCCGTGACTTGCTGGCGGCCGCAGGCGCGTCGAAGGGCACAGCTGACGGGCTCGCGAAGACCTGGGTGCGCCAGCAGGACTTCCTGCTGCCTGGCGTAGACGACTTGGCCGCGGATGTCGCCGTCGGCAACCCTCCGTATATCCGTTACGACGATCTGGACGTCAGCACGGCGGCCGAGTATCGCCGCGCCTGGAAAACGATGAAGGGCCGCGGAGACATCTACGTGGGCTTCTACGAGCGATGCCTCGCGATGCTGAAACCTGGCGGCCGGGTTGGCTTCATCTGTGCCGACCGCTGGATGCGGAACCAGTACGGCGGGGTCTTGCGGGACCTGGTGTCGTCCCGGTATTCGGTCCAGCACGTCTGGACTATGCATGACGTTGACGCGTTCGAGTCCGAAGTCTCAGCCTACCCGGCGATCACGGTGCTGGCCAATCACCCGCAGGGCACGGCGGTCGTAGCGGACACGACTGCTGCGTTCGGCGAGTCTTCGGCGCAGGCGCTGGTGAAGTGGTCGCGTGACGAATCTCTGACGCACTTCACCGACACTGGAGTTCGTGCCCACTGCCTCCCCCATTGGTTTCCGTCTGGTGAGATGTGGCCGACCGGTTCGCCGGCGCGCCTGGCCCTGATCGAACGGCTCAACGACGGCTTCGCTTCGCTGCACAACGCGGCCACCGGTACGCGCGTTTCCATTGGCATCGCCACTGGTGCCGACAAGGCATACGTCACAAAGGACGCTGACGCGGCGGAGGAGTCCCGAATGCTGCCGCTCGCGATGCGGCGAGACCTGATGTCGGGTTCGTTCGAGTGGCAGGGCAACTACCTGGTGAACCCGTGGGACGCTGAGGGCAACCTCGTCGATCTTGCCGACTACCCGCGTCTCGCCGCCCATCTGAGCGCGTACCCGGCGATCAAAGATCGATTCGTCGCGAAAAAAAACCCTGACAGTTGGCATCGCACCATCGATAAGGTGAACGCTTCAATCATCGGCAGGCCGAAGCTGCTGCTGCAGGATATGAAGGCGCGTATCCACCCGGTTCTGGAAAACGGTAGGCACTACCCGCACCACAACCTCTACTATGTCGTTTCGGACACGTGGGACATGGAGGTTCTGGGGGGGATCCTGCTGTCCCGGATCGCGCAGGCCTTCATCGAGGCGTACTGCGTGCGGATGCGCGGCGGAACCCTGCGGTTCCAAGCTCAGTACCTCAAGCGCATTCGCGTTCCTGACCCGGCCATGATCGACGCTGACGACGCTGATGAGCTGCGGCGGGCATTCAAAGCCCGCGACGTCACTTTGGCGACGACTGTTGCAGCGAAGGTCTATGGAATCGACCCCGCGAAGTACGAGCTCGACGAAGGTGGAGGCACCGATGTCGCCTGATGTTACGCCTCTTCTGGTTAACTGGTGGAAGGCTAAGAGTGCGGCAGTTGCGAAACTCGATGCTCAAGGTCGATCGGGCATCGGTGCCCAGGCTCGCGACGCCAAGCACATGCAATCGCTTGCTGTGTTCGTGCGTCAGATGTTCATAGACGCCGGCCTCAGTGAAGACGAAGTCACGACAGATACGGTGATCCCGGGCTACTTCCGGAGGTCGAAGAACTGGGATGTTGTGGCACTTCATAAGGGTCATCTGGTAGGCGTCGTGGAGCTTAAGTCTCAGGAGAATAGTCCAGGAAACAACGCGAATAATCGCATTGAGGAAGCCATTGGCAGTGTCGTTGATGCGAAAACCGTGCAGGATATTAGCGAGAACTTCGGTAAACTCGGAGTCTGGGCCGCATGGTGCATGACGTTCAATCGTGACTGCGAGCCCCGGCGTCGCAACGGAGTGCGGTCGAAGCATTTCCCTCTCGACCCTGAGTTCGTGCCATTTTCATATGCCAGTCAATATGGAAAAGCCATCGAGAGACTGATCGCTAGGAATCTTTATCAGGCGGGCTGGATGGTCAGAACATGGGTGAATGACGATGGCACTGTCGGCTACGACGAGCCGATTTCCACAGCCACAGCAGAAACGCTGGCGATGCAGATTGAATCGCGGGTCAAGTTCGCGGTCCAGGCTCTGCGGGACGAGTAGATGATCACCGCATAAGTGGCAATGGCTCGTTGAATGTGCTGGCCAAGTCGACACGCGGTCCATTGTCGAACTGGCAGCCCAGGGGTGGTGTCGGGATATGCGGGTGCCGGAGCTTGGGTAAGTTGAAAGCGTGGCCGCACGCTGACCGTTGCCCGGTTTTCAAGTCAAAAGTCTGCTAAATCGGATGCATGGAGGGTTGCTCGGTAGGTATTTGGTGTCTGTGCATGTCAGATCAGTGGCCAAAGGCTGCTACTCGGTCTGATCGTATAAGGTGGGCGCGTGCGGATCCCAGTGCTCCCTGAAGTGGTTCTCCTTCCGGTCAAGGGAGCAGTGGTGTCGAACGACTGCCGTCAGGGAGTCGATGAATCCAGAGTATCCGATGAGTTCTTGATCAAGCTCTTTGAAGCCGAATTCATGCACGTGGTTTCGATCTTTAAATTTCTTGGTCAAATACGAGCACGGAGTGCTTTCCTTGACGCTTTTCGTGGCATGCTCGTTTGGGCAGTACGGCCTTTTTGTTGCGATTGCCCACGTATTGTCGTAGACGCGTTCCTCTTTTAAGCGGCGGCACAGAATTCGAACTCGATCCTGATAAGATGTTTTGTTAAATATTTCGTCCTTGGGGTGGAGGATTCGATCCCGCTTCCCGCTGCTTTTTTCGTTTGATGCAGGATCGTCTTCTATGACGTAAACATAGCCGATCCATGGCATTTCGGGAAGTAGTCCATTCTTGACTGCCTTGGCTAGATCGGTTGCTGTACCGATGGCCTCTTCGGCTCTGTTGTTCGCGTTATTTCCGAAGGAGGGCCCCAGTTGGCTCTTGAGTTCGATCGCCACGATAGGTCGTTTGTTGGCTCGAACCACGACATCCCACATCTTGGTAGGCCGGTAGAAGCCTGGAAGGGTGAATCCGGGGGAGATGGAGCCGGGTGCCACGACACTGCTGTCGGTGACCTCTTTTGGGGCTTTGTAGTAGACGTTGGTCGGTGCTGCGCCGGCTGCGATACATGCGTTGGCAAGCATGTGAGCGACATGGTCGAGGTGCCCGCCTGCCGTGACGCCAGCTCGTTCGCCGGGTTCGGCCACGCCACGGCTGGTTTGCGCATCCCGCGCCTTGCTTCGCACTTCCCAGAAAGAACGCATCGCCGCTTCCACTTCAGCATGCTGCTCAGGTGTCATGCCGCGAACTACCCCCAAGGCCTATCGCTCGTGATTAGCGGACTCTACCGAAGATGCTGGCCCGAACCCGACCCGGCCGAGTTCGAAGGTGATCTGGTCGAGTCGGGCGTCGTGAGTGCGCGCGCGGTGCAAGCGCAGCGCGCGATGACGTGCTTGCGTGGTGACGGCCGGGAGCCGACGGATCAGCCACAGGGGCGGGATGGCCATGTCGGCTTGCTTCGACGCCGGGCGGTCGTCGTGGACAGTGGATTAACTTTTCGCGCCCTGCCTCGTGATGCTCCGACGCGACCTACGCCGATACCAGCTCTCGCAGCGGGCATGGACCGGCCGTGCTCTCGTGTCGTCGCCGCTCCCGGTCGTCGTGGGCGACCGCGGCTTGGTCAACCGGGCCGTGATGCCGTTCTCCCGGCAGATCTGTAGTCGTGTGACACGACAGGGGCCCGAGGCCAGCCGCAGCTGAGACGGTCCAGAACCCCGGGCCTCGCCACGCAGACTGTGTCCGCCTGTGCCGGTTCGGCCGGCCGCGGCACGTAGCCGCATGAACCGACGACTGGGCCTGACCCGTTTCGACGGACATCCAAGATCAGGGCTGACGCCCTGCGCAAGGACGTTCCATCATGGAGGCCATGGGCAGGAGGAAGCCTCGGCCTCGTCGTTCGTTCACGCCGGAGTTCAAGGCCGAGATCGTCGAGCTGTGCCAAGGGGCGACCGGTCTCGGCCAGATCGTGAAGNATCGTGAAGGACTTCGACCTGACCGAGACCGGCGTGCGCGAGTGAGTCAAACAGGCCGAACGCGACGCCGGGAGCCGCACCGGCGGCGGTCTGACCAGCGACGAACGGGCCGAACTGGCCCGGCTGCGGCGGGAGAACCGCCGCCTGTCGGAGGACGTGGAGATCCTCAGGCGAGCGACGGCTTTCTTCGCGAAGGAGACCCGGTGAACGCCGGCAGCGGCAACGTCAAACGTGCCGGCGAACTGCTCAAGCTCTCCCGAGCCGCCCACCGCGTAGCCACCCTCCCCAGCGCGAACGCGATGACGCGCAGCTGACCGAGGAGATCTTCGCGCTCCACGGCGAGCCGGGACGGTGCCTGCGGAACACCCCGGGTTCACGCTGGACTTCGCGCCCGCGGCCGGCGGCACTTCCGCAAGCGGATCGCCCGGCTCTCGCGCACCGCGGGCTTGGCGGGGCGGACCCCGAAACGGTGGCGGACCACAACCACACCCGGCCCCGCAGCGACCTTGCCCGCCGACCTCATCAAGCGTGATTTCTCCTGCACCGCAACAAGCATCGAGACCCGCTGGTGCGGGGACGACACCTACATCCCCGCCTGGGAAGGCTGGCCGCGGTCATCGACCTGGACTCCTGCCGGGCGGTCGGCTGCGCCACCGCGGATCACCTGCGCACCGAGCTGGTCGCCGACGCCCTGCGCACCGCCCTCGCCCAGCACCGCCCCGAACCCGGAGTGGTTTTCGGTCCGACCGCGGCTGCCAGTACACCTCCGCCCAGTTCAACGCGCTCGCCGACGAGCAAGGCGTACGGTTATCGGTGGGACGCAAGGGACAATGCCGGGACAACGCGGTCGCCGAATCGTTCTTCGCGATCAGCAAAGCCGAACTGCTCGACCGGCGGGACTGGCCCGCCCGCGCCGCCGCGCACAAAGCGGTCTTCGAGACATCGAAGGCTGCCTCAGCCCCGCCAGCAACGAAACAGCCACGCGTCACGTAGCCTGACCTGACCAGACCTCAGCGGCCCTGTCGGTCAAAGCGGGTCAACCCCAGTCCCGCTGGCGGGGCTGCAAGCCCTCCGGTGTGATCGAGCGGCCACTCTCGAAGGCCGCTCGGGACCCTCTTGGGCGGCTCGGCCCTCATGACGGGGCGACCGCGTCGCCCTCGGCCGGGAGCGTTGAGACGGATCCGGCCGGATGCTTCAGCCGGAGTCGCCCGACTGAGGCCGCGATGACGGACACGAGCGCGACGGCCGACAGATAGACCCCGAAGACGTACTCGCTTCCCACCTGCGAGTTCAACCAGACGCCAAGCAGCGGCCCGCTGCCGCCGAAGAGGACAACGGTGGCGTTGTAGGCGAAGGATCCGGCGGTAACCCGGGTTTCGGTCGGAAACATGTACGCGATCGCGAGCGCCGCCGGGACGGCGAGCATCCCCTTGCCGGTCGCCAGGATGACACCGCCCACGATCCCGCCCACGTATCCTTGGGCGGCGATGACGAACGCCGGGACGCTGAAGACGGCGACGAAGGCTGCCCCTCCCACCATCAACCGGTGCAACCCGACGCGTTCCATGATCCTTCCGCCCGCCAGCGCGGCGACTACCAGGATGCCGTCCGTGATCAGGGTGATGCTGTAGGCATCGCTGCTGGACATCTGCCCGGGGCCCTTCAGGAACGTGGTGAAGTACGAGGACACGGTCGGCGTGATCAGCGCGTATACCGCGACCACGAAGAAGAACACGAGCATCGTCTTCCACTGCTGCCCAAAGGCGTCCCGGATGGGCGTGGCCCGCTGGTTCCGGCTTCCTCGGGCGTGGGCGAGTTGCCGAAACTGGGGAGTTTCCTGGACCCGCAAGCGGACGTAGATACCGATCGCGCCGAGCGGCAACGCGAGCAGGAACAGGATGCGCCACCCCCAGGCGTCAAACGCGGCGTTGCCCAGGACGGCGCTGGTCAAGCTCGCCACTCCGACAGCGGCGAGCACCCCGAGGAAGGTGCTGGCCACGAGGTAACTGATGTTGCGGGCGCGGGTGCGCGGAGAGCTGTGCTCGTAGAGGAAGCTGGCGGCCGAGCCGTATTCTCCGCCGGCGCCGAGGCCCTGCAACAGTCGACAGGCCAGCAACAGAGCGGGTGCGCCGACGCCCATGGCGGCGTAGGTAGGCAGCACTCCGATGAGCGCCGTGGCGGTGCACATGAGGACGATGGTGATGGTCAACGACGCCCGGCGTCCCCAGGTGTCGCCGATCCAACCGGCTACCAGGCCGCCCAGCGGTCGGCTCACGTAGGTGAGCGCAAAAACCGCATAGGTGCTCAGAAGCGCCGTGGTCGGGTCGCCGGACGGGAAAAAGTGTGCCGCTACCGAGGAAGCGACGACCCCGTAAACGCCGAAGTCGTACCACTCGGCGAAATTGCCGGCGACGGCAGCGCGGATCAATTGTCCGCGGGTCTGGCTGGTGAGCTCTGTCCCGGAGTCAGCTTCGGTATTCATCGGTCCTCCTGTGTGCCCCGCTGCTGTGCGATGCTCGCCGGGTGCCGGACTGGGGACGCTGAACGAGCTCGATGCGGAGGTTGTCCGGCCCCAGCGCATAGGCGATCAGGCCGCCTGCGTTGCGGCCGGAGTCGATGCGGTTGGGTGCGGAGGTGAACCGCACGCCGCTCGCGGAGCTTCGGCGGTACAGCTGCGCCAGGTCGGTGACTTCCAGCGCCAGGTGAGCCGAACCTGGCTGGGCAACGGGTGCGAAGGCCCCCGGGAGGGCCGGTACCACGTACTGCAGAAGCTGGAGCTCGCACCCGTCGACATGGCCGGCGGGAGTGAGGATGGCGTTGTCGACCACCGCATCGGGGACTCCCACCGTGGCTCTGGTGTAGTCGTTGTCCTGCAGCTGCCGATGCCGCAGGACAAAGCCGAAGTGCTCGGTGAAGAAGGCTATCGCGGCGTCCAGGTCGGAAACGGTGTAGCCGACATGGCCCAGGGCCAGGCTCATGACCGAGTCCCTCCGGTCGCCCCTTCGCGGAACACAGCGTCGTACAGCCGGAGCCAGTTTCCTCCCGCGACAGCCGCGAGGGCCGGCTCGTCGAAGCCGACCGCGCGCAGACCGTCCAGCAGGACCGGGAAGTCCGCGGCGGTGCCGAACCAGTCCTGCCAGCGAGGCCAGCGCGCCGGCTCCGGGTCCGGGTTCAGCCGGCCGTTGCGCAGCGTGACCAGATCCGCATCGGTCCACTCCCGGGACAAGTCGCTGCCCAGCGCGACATGGTCCACCCCGATCTGGTCCACGAGCGTCGCCACCATCGTGCAGAATTGGCGCAGCGTGACCTGCGGGCCGCCGATGAACGTGGGGTAGGTGGTCACACCGACGACGCCGCCGCGGTCGGCGACAGCCGTGAGGATGTCGTCGGGGGTGTTGCGGGGATGATCGCAAAACCAGCGGGGATTCGTGTGGGTCAGCGCGATCGGGTCGCTCGAGGCGTCGACCGCCTCGCGGGTGCTGCGGTCGCCCACGTGCGAGCAGTCGACCAGCATTCCCAAGGCGTTCATTCGTTCCACGACCCTGCGGCCAAACAGCGAAAGACCAGAGTCGTGCGGCTCCAGGCAACCAGCGGCGACGGCGTTCTGCACGTTGTAGGTCAGCTGGACCACCCGAACACCCAGCTCGTGATAGAGGTCCAGCAGGCGGGGGTCGTCTTCGATCGGTGCGGTGTTCTGAAACCCCAGCAAGACCCCGAGCCGATGACTGTCCGCGGCCGCGCGGATGTCGTCCGGAGAGCGGACATGCACCAGCCGGTCCGAGTACTGCGCGAACCGTTGCCGCCAGCCCATCAGCCGGTCCAGCGTACCGCGCGCGTCCTCCCACACGGCGCAGGTGGCCTGTACCGCGCCCACGCCTCCCTTGGCGAGGTCATCGATGACCTGCGGCGTCCAATTGTTGATCTCGCATCCGTCGATCAGCAGCGGTTGCGTCATGCCCTGCCTTCCGGTGAGTACTCGCGGAGCCCGGAGTGTGCCCCTGGCACCGAGGATGCGGCCGGCCATCGATAAGTTGAAGTCCGTTTTGCTGATCGATTGATTAGGAACGCAGATGGATCACTGGGACGTGCGTCAGCTGGAGTACTTCGCGGCGGTCGCGGACGAGTTGCACTTCGGGCGTGCCGCGGCCCGGGAGCACATCAGCCAATCGGCGCTGAGCCAGCAGGTGCGTGCGTTGGAGCGCCGCCTCGGCGTGGAACTGCTCGTGCGGACAACCCGGTCCGTGCGACTGACTCCCGTGGGCCGCGCCGTGCATGAGCAGGCGAAAGCCCTGCTGGCGCAGCACGCCCGAGCCGCGGAGCGGATCGACCACCTCGTCTCCGGACGAGCAGGCCGATTGCGCATCGGTTTCGTGCCGTCCGCGGCCTTCGGCACGCTCCCGCGGATCGTCGCGCCGTTCAGACGGGCGAACCCGCAGGTGAAGCTGCGGCTCCAGGAGATGCCGACACTGGAACAGCTGCGCACCGTCGCTCAGGGCGACCTGGATGTCGGGCTGGTGCGGGACACCAGCCAAGCGACCTCGGTGCGGCTCTTCCCCCTCCTCACCGAGCCGTTGCTGCTCGCACTGCCCCGCGAGCACCCGGCCGCCCGGCGCCGGCGAGTCCGCCTCGCCGCGCTGGCCGGCGAACAATTCATCGTGCTCCCGAGCGCCGTCGCGCCCGCCATGTCCGACGTCATCGCGAAACTGGCCGCGGCCGCCGGGATCGATCTCAGCTACCCCCTCGAAGCGCTGGCCTTCACCACGACCCTGGGCCTGGTGGGCAGCGGGATGGGCGTGGCCATCGTGCCCGCCTCCGTACGCACCAACCACCCCCCGGGGCTCGTCTACCGGCACATCGCGGACGAGGGCGCGGTCTCCCGGCTCTTCGTCGCTGTCTCCGAAGAACACACCGATCCGCTCGCCGCGAAGTTCCTGCGCGCGGCGCAGACATGCTTCGCCACCGCCCCGGACGGCGACTCCCCGCAAAAGCTCCTGTCCGCAGGCAGCGACGCAGGGTTGTTACCCGACCCGTGATCGTGAGTTCCTGAGGGGCGTTCCCGAAAACGCGGACTTCCCGCCTGGGACTGTCGAGCGGAATACGGGAAACGCGGCCGCCCCGCCGGGCGGCAGGTCAGGCAACTCACCGGGCGCGGAATGGCGCCGTGGCCCGCTGCGTTGCGACTGTTCGACCGGTCGGACCCGGGCCGTGCGCACGGCCCGCTCGCGTTGGCGGGCGCGGAATTCTGTTCGCGACCGGATCCGATCGGGGGCGTTGGCCGAGGATCGGCGGCCACGCCTCGCGGAGCGACGTCTCCGCTTGGACGAGCCTGGCCGCGAACTCAGGCTCGCCGATGCGGTTCGCGGCATCGCGCGGCGATCTTGTCCCCGGGCCGCTCCCGGCGGCCGATCGGGATCCGTACCTGTTGGCCTGGCCCGATATCGCCGACCTCGCCCGCAGTGCGGTGCCTCCCGTCCGCGCACGGCACCTGCTACTGCGGGTGCGCGGCGGAGCAAGTCGCGGCGATCGTCGGCGCGCGACCGGCGCACCCCTGCGGGCCGTTGCAGACCAACACGAGCGGCATCCGGGCCAGCCCCGCAGCGGAGGAGAGGAACCGGTACCGGTCCGCGGCGGGCGCGGTCTCGTTACGCCGTGCGGCCGACGCTGGCGGAACCAAAGATGGTACTGCTCCTGAAAAACGACGGTCATGGACAGTGCCGGACGATGCGCCCGCTCGGCGGCAGCGGGTTTCGTCGGGCTGACTGTTGCGGCTGCGCGTGTGCCAGGCGACGGCCTGGAAAGCTGGCCGGAGTCTGCTCCTCGGTCCAGCGAGCTGAAGCAGTCATCGCCGCCGCTCCGTGGTGCGGCCGGGGGAGCCGCGCGCGGACCATCTCCGCTCGATCTTGCCGAAGCGCCAGACGAGCAGAGAACACAACGCTGTGGCCGGTAGCGAGAATGTCGAACCGATAAGCGTAGGCGTCGGGAACCTCGGGCCCGTGAAACACTCGCGTCGCGGTCACCCTGACCAAGTCGTCGCGGAGGACCTCGACGCTACCGGTCGCCGGGGCGGATACGACGTGCGCGGTCACTCGTCGCGGCCGCCTGCTGCCGGAGAAAAGCCTGGTCGCCTCCCCGAGGCTTTGCTGCATTCCGCTGACCACCGCGTCGATCTTCGGCGGGCCCCATACGTCAAGGTCTCCTACCGGAGAGGGGGTGTAGGTCCAGCCGAGCATAGCTACGCCGGTCAGGCCGGTGACGTGGTCGGCGTGGTGGTGTGTTGCCCAACCCGGCGAATCCGATACCGGACTCCACTAACTGCTGATCCGCATTTCCGCCGCAGTCGACGAGGTATGCTCGGGTGCCGACCACCAGCGCCAGCGCTGGTTGGGAGCGGGTGGTGCTGAGGATAGGCCCCCGTTCACCCCGAGCACTCGTACATGGTCTCCCGCCGGTGCGGCGGGTATCTCGCTCGTGGCGCCTTCAGGTGAACGTGCTGGTTCCGAACACGCAACAAGTCCTCCTGCGGAAGCGACGGCGGCCAGCCCGAAGAACGCTCTTCTCCGCACCGGTGCGGTCGGCAGGCTGGAATCTTCGTTGACCATGATCAGATGTCCGTCCTTT
This sequence comes from Amycolatopsis sp. M39, assembly GCF_001651785.1. Classification (NCBI taxonomy): domain Bacteria; kingdom Bacillati; phylum Actinomycetota; class Actinomycetes; order Pseudonocardiales; family Pseudonocardiaceae; genus Amycolatopsis; species Amycolatopsis sp. M39. The sequence goes on along the minus strand of NZ_LWSF01000018.1, from coordinate 39,197 downwards.
GCATTTCGCTGGTGAACGTCTCCGCGGCCGCGGTTCGCCGTCGGGGCTGGGCAGGCACAGCTGGTTCGAACCGTCCGGCAACTAGTCAGGCAGTTGCCGGTTGTGGTGGCAGACAGGGCTTTCCCGTGATGGCGTGGCGGCGTGGGGTGATGCCGCCTTCGCGGGGTGGTGGAGACGCGGGAGCGCACGGTGGTGCGCCAGCCGGCGAGGTGGAGTCGCGTTTGGTCATGCGGGTGTCGCGTCCGGCCTGGTTGCTGGTGAAGGGAACGGTCAGGTCGAACAGGAATCGCAGGACGTCTTCGCGATGCCGGTGCGGCCGTTCGAGCCGGGCCCGGGTTTTGGTTTGGCCGGGTCTGCCGCCCTGGGGGCGTCCGGTGTGGCTGCGGGTGTGCGGGGTCGCCCTGCGGTGAGGACGTTGCCGGGGATCTCGCGGGGGTCGAGTTCACCGGCGGCGGCGTTGAGTTCGTCGAGGAAACCGCTGAGCTGGGCGCGCCAGTGCTGGCCCGGTGGTTTCGGCGGCGGTGAGCAGTTCGCTCTGGTGGTGGGCGTTGCCGAGCGGGTGGGTGCGGTGGGGGCGCCATCCGTCGTGCGCTGCGGTCCGGGCGAATCCGGGCAGGATGGCGTCCCGGCCGCGTTCGGGGTGCAGCAGGTGGGCCGCGAGCCGGTCGGTGGAGGACGAGCGCGGCAGAACCGGGTGCCGCCGGCGCGCAGCCCGGTCTCGTCGAAACGCGTCACCGGCGCTCGTCGCAGCGCGTCCCGGGCCGCGTCGGCGAAGGGCGCGAGCCGGTCCAGCACCGAGTGGACCCCGCTGGTGGACACCCGCATGCTCGCTGCGTCGGCGAGCGGTTCCGCCGCGCGTGCGACCAGGACATGGTGGCAGGTCAGCGGACACGCGGCCGGCGCGGTGACGTTCGGCCAGTAACACGCGGGGGCGGCCGCGGCGGTGAGCAGACCGCACCGGCAACGCCGCCGGTGCCACTGCGGTGCCCGGTCACCACTGGGACGATCTCGGGCGGGTAGTGCACCCGGCGGCGCAGCACGTCCGCGCTCGGGCGGTTCCGCAAACCGGTTCCGCGTCGAGCATGCCGCCAGGACATGGTCGAGGGCCGCGGCCTCGACCAGCTTCAGGCTCGCACCCGTCGAACCGGGTTGGTTCCCTTGTCCGCGGCTACTGCAGAGGCGCAGCGATTTCGGCGCCGGGTTCGCATACAGGTCCTGCGACGGAAGTGTCGACGAGTTGCGCGAGCTGGCCTTGAGCTGCCGTTCCAGCTCAGCCCGCGACAGCTCAATCGTGGCGATCACGGCCGCCTGCGACAGAACCAGGGCGGCAAGCTCGTGGGGCGGGTTCACCGGGTTTTGGTACTCGACCAGGCAGAAGCTCATCTTGCTCCTTCGGCAATCCAGCTTGAATGCGGGTGGCATGGTTCGCGAGAGGGGCCTCTACGAGTTGAGATTGGCGGTGCCGAACAACGGTTTCGCTGCGCTCCCGGCGGTGGTCCGCGCATTCGGCGCTCACCCGGCGGCCGGGTGGGCGGGGCCCGAGATTCCGGCCGCGGCGGCGAACCTGTCGCGGCCGCCTCCGGCGGATGTGGTGCGGTTGCCCAGGACCTGCGGTCAGCAAGAGTTCTTTGGCGCGCTCCCGGCGAATGCGGAAGCGGCAAAACTGAACGCGTCCTTCCGTGATGCCCCGATCACCGAGCCGTGATTCTCGCCCTGGTAAGATTCGTACTCGATCGAGGCGCCGTGGCCGCACAGGCTTTGGATCATTTGCTGCGTGGTGTCGGGAGTGACGGTGGTCTGGTCTTTGTCGCCTTGGATGATCAGGACGGGGACCTTCATCGTCAATGCGGAGGGGTCTTGGCGGCGAAGGAATGCGGCGAGTTTGTCGGTTTCTTTGCCGGATTTGAGATACTGTCCTGGCTGCAACTGTGGCAGCTGGGCGGTCTTGCAGCTTGCTTTGGCCGCATCGACCTGCGGCATCATGTGATCTGTCACCAGCTGATGGAGGTCAATCGTGGGATCTGTGACGTGCGCTCCCACGACCGTCCATGCCAGAAGCATCTGGACCAATTGAGAGATAGGCTTTCCATTAATTACGTCGTAAATAAACTTCAGGATGCCTGGACCCGTCGGGGCGATTGCTATGGCACCCTTGAGCGTATACTTGGCACGGGCGTGATCGCTTAAGCCGGCGGTCCACAATGCGGCTCCTCCGCCCTCGCTGTGCCCGGCTGCTATCCAGTCGTTGCTCAGCTTGTCGCTCGCCGAATGAGCTGCGGTGACAATATCAACGATTGCATCGGCATTGCTCTTCTGGTTCAGTTCGGGCCGCGGCCCTGCCGCACCCCATCCCGCATAGTCGGTGCGCACCACCGCATAGCCTCGCTTAAGCCATTCATCGAGGTACGCGTCAGAGCTCGCACTCCCCACAAGCGACGGGGCGCATTGAGGAGCGACTCCAGTCGCGCCTTCGCCCCAGCTGATCACCGGGTAGCCGCCGGGCGGGGGCGGAGTGGCAGGGAGCGACACGCGACCGTATACGACGGTATTCTGGCCGAGGTAGGAAGTCGAGACGTAGGAGATTCGGAGATTCCGGGAAGCGTCCGGCAAGCCGCCTTGTGGCTCAGCGGTCAGCAATTGGCCCGGACGCGGCAGTTCCGGAGTGCGAGCTGCCGGAGCACCGCTGCACGCCGCGAGTGTCAATCCAGCCGCGAGCAGAATCGTCAGTGGACGACGTCGCGCAAAGGAGGAACTTACGTTCATCTCATTCTCCTAGAAGGGTGGACCGATGGGTGCGACGATCGCCCGTCCCCGCTCGTCGTTGTGCGTAGTCGCGGATCGGATAACGAAGCATGCGTGCCGGGCTGACGGCAGCCAGCGGTGTGCACGGGAATGACCCGTGTGGCGGGTGGGGAAAGCCCGATTCATCGTGAAGAGATCGTCGACGCCCGGTGAAGATGGCCGCGTCGGCGATCAGGGCCTGCTCTGGGCCGCCACCGGCTCATCGGCCGACGCCCGGGCAGCGCACCGGTCGCCTCGGCGGTGACGGCATGAGTGGGCGTGACCATGGTCGTGGGACTCCTCGCCGGGCCGATCGCAGGTCGCTCAGTGCTAAGATACTTTGTCCTAAGCTATAGTAATAACCTCCGGATGTGCTTTGTCAAGGGTTGCCGCGATCCGGGGCGGCGGGAGTCGCTGGTGGGCCCCGGCTGTTCCGTGAAGAGCCGATGAGGTGCATGCCGGCCCGTGCGGAGGGACGTCGCAATGGGTCTGGCGCGCTCCGGACGCATGCTCGGGAACATGAGGCCGAGGCGGGCAGGATTGCTGGTCGGCCGGTCGCTGAGGTTGCCCGGGATCTGGGAGCCGGCAAGGGAACGCTGGGTGCCTGGCTGGACGAGGCGGAGGCGGAACGGCGTGTTCAAGGAGAAGCCGAGTGGTGCGATGGAAGAAGCGGGAAGGGGAAACTGGCGCTTGAAGGCGGAGGGTGATCTGTTGAAAAAGCGGTGCCGTCTGCGAATTAGGGCCAGTGCCGTTCGCATTTATTGCCAAAATTGCCGAGGTTTCGCCCGTGAGGCGTCCCAGGCCGGATTTTCGCATGCTCGACGCGACCGGTCCCGTGTGGTGCGGGACGAGGAATTGACGGCCAGGATTCGAGCATGAGGGCCGCTGCCGGATCGGCCGGATGCGCTGCGAGCTGGCACCGCGGGGCACGGTCGCTCGCCCAGGCGGGTCCGGCCGGTGGTCTGCCCGCGTCCCTGCAAGACCGCGACGATGCACGCCGCAGCCGGCTCGCTGGGCTGGTCGGCCGCGCGTTCGCCGAGTGCCCGGAAGAAATATGGCACGCGGCTGTCTCCGCGCGATTGCCGGAGGGGTGCATCCTGCTGCGGTCATTGACGAGTTTTCTCGACAAATCCCGGGATGGTCAATCGTCATACCTGCATGCACCGAGATCGTCGCTGACGACCGGAACTGGGCGACTGGTCTTTTGTCTCGGCCGGAAAGTCCGGTGCGCGTTCTTCCGGTTCGCACGGCATCTCGCTGAGTTCGGAATCGACGCTCCAATCGGCCCAGTTGGTGGCATCCTCCGGCAATGCGCTCGCGGAGTCCGCCATTGGGCTTTGTGAAACCGAGTTGATTGAGTCACATGCGCAAGGCGCAAAATATGGTGCCGACGTCGGGGCCCGGACAACGAGCCTCCGCCGAACCCGAGTGGTTCCGGTGCGGCCAGTGGCCGGCTTGCCGGGCAGTGATCTGCTGGTGTTCCGCGGGGAGAACGTCCCGGGCGGGTGACGGTCACCGGTGCCAATTGCACCTCGCTCGTGCGGCGGCAGCTTATACCTCGGTGCTGGCGCTGTATTCGGCTGCGGCACCGTTCAAGCTTGCGAGAACTCGTCAGGAGTTCCTGAGCCGCGATGCAGCATCGCGTGTCTCGGCCACCGGAAGAGCTGGCCGCAGTTGCGAATATTGCGTCGTCGCGACCCTGGCGCCGTGCCCGCTGTAGCCAAGAGGCAGGCCCGTTGTCGGCGAAGCCGAGGTTATCGGCTTGCGCCGGGTCGGTGCAGGCGAGCGCGCCCTGGCCTCGAAGCCGGGACGAACAATCTGGAACGTCTCCGCGTTGTTCCTGCCGGGCGGGGTCACGGTGCCCAGGACCGCCGAGAAGATGTGTCTCTTGGCCCCTATCCAGTCTGCCCACGCGTCAAAACTCTCGTGCGCTGTCAAGCGAAGTCTCGCCGACATCGAACACTGCCGACCGAATTCCGCGCAATAGCCGACAAAACCTCCCCCGCAGCACCTCCCAGGCATCAGCACCTGCGACGCGCACGAGGTCTGGCGTGAACGGCGGCCAACCGCCATTTCCGCCAGCGACTGGCGAAGGCCGGGCGGCTCGGCAATCCGGACTGCTCGTTTCGGGACCCCTCCCGCCGCGGCCTGGCACGGTTGCCGAAGATGACCAGTCCACTCAGGAGCGGAGCATTTCATGTCAGGACACCGATCAAGCCAGCGGCGCCCAACGCATCTCACGAGCGCGGCGGCCGGACCGGTGCCCGGCACTGACCGGAAAGCGCGATTGTTCGCAGTCGTCGGCGCCGCGGTCGCGTCCTGCGTGCTGACCGCCTGCGGTTCAGCACCGTCCTCGCCGCCGCAGAGTGCTAGCCGTCCCGCGAGTGCGCCGGCACCGTCGTCGGCCGTGTCTTCCGCGCCCGCCTCGGCGGAGTCCGGACCGATGCCGCCTCGGGTCAAAGCGGACCCGAAGTACCTGCCGAGCTGGATGCGAGGGATGGCCGACAACCCGGACGACAGGTCGGCGAAGGCGTACGCCACGCTCGGACTGGCCGGGGTGCAGAGCGATCTGGTCCAGCACGGGTTGCGGGCTCTTCAGGAGCTGCCCTACTTCCCGCAGCGGGTGGTCCGGCAATGCACTGCGCTCAACGCTCATCTCCCCGACCCCGACGGCGAGGCGGTGCAGAGCTTCAGCACCCCGCAGCGCCCGGTGAGCCGGTCCGAAGGCGCACGGATCAACGAGGTGATCCGCAAGAGCTGCGCCTGAGGTCCGGGACCGAGGCGGTTGAGTTTCGCCGCGGCGGCAAGACGTTCCCCTCCCGCACCGGGGCCCGCGCCGACCGGCGCGTCCGCGAGACACCGAAACCGGCCGAGCGCCCGCCGCGCGTTCATCGGCTGGAGCCAGGACAAAACCGCTGTCGCACGCTGCGGGGCCGCGACCCCGGTCGCCTGGGACGAGGTCCTTCGTTGATCAACCGTCGCCTTCGCGGGCCCCGGCAGGCGAACATCCCCTTCCCGGCACCGGCACCGGCACCGGCACCGGCACTACAGGATGGCAATCGGGTTGACCGGGGAACCGGTGCCGCCCGCGATGCGCAGCGGTGCGACGCACAGCATGAACTCGTAGCGGCCCGAAGCCCGGCATTCCCGGACGAGCGGGCCGAGCTGGGCCTGGTCGAGCAGGGCGACCCCGTAGGACATCAGTGCGCCGTGCACGGTCCAGGGCGTTTCGTAACCGCTGGGCGTCGCGTCGGCGACGTCCCACACGAGCATCGCCACGTCGTGGCCGCGAAGGAATTCCAGGCAAGAGGCGTGCAGTCCTGGCCGGGGGTCCGGGGGATAGCCGGTCCAGTCCTGGCGGTGGCGAGCGTCCCATTCGTCCCGTCCGCCGAACACGCACACCGCGTCGCCGGGTTCCACGGCCAGGCCGGCCGCCGCGGCGGCCGCGGCGAGTTCGCTGCCCTGGACCGGCTCGTCCGTTTCGACGCAGTCGGCGCCGCGCAGCGCCGGAATGTCGAGCAGGACGCCCCGCGTGACGATGCCGTCGGACCAGGTGTCGATGCCGCCCCAGGACGAGCCCGATTCGGACAGCACCTCGTCCGGCTGTTTGCCGCCCCACATTCCCTCGCTGTCCCAGATGTGGCAGAGCGCGTCGAGGTGGGTGATGTTGCGGCTGTGGCAGTCGACGACGATCTCGTCGTGGGCGTATCCGGCTCCCGGGGCCCGCCACGATTCCCGCGCGAGCCGCTGGCCGATCGGCGCCGGGTTGTGCGCGCTTTTCGCCGCGTCCAGCGGGCGGGACAGGGAGACGGAGCGTCCGGACCGGACGAGCCCGGCCGCCTGCCGCCGCTTGGCGTCGTCGATCAGGTTGATCGCGCCGCGCTGGTCGTCGGGGCCCCAGCGGGTCCAGTTGCGGTCGCGCCGCAGGAGCAGGCGCACCTCGTCTTCGCTGGGCAGGTGCTGATCGGGCATGCCGGGCCTTTCACGAAGCGGTTTCGGGGTTGATCTCCGTCAGCGGTTTGCGCACCGTGGCCGGAATGAACGGCAGGAACGCGAGCAGGACGATCATCGGAGCCGCCATGCCCAGGTAGGCGGCGGTCACGCCGAGGCCGCCGTGGATCGCGACGAGCAGCGGCGCCGCCACCGCTCCGCCCAGGTGGCCGATCCCGTCGGAGAAGCCCATGCCCGCGGTCCGGGCCCGGGTGGGGAAGGTTTCCGTCCCCAGCGTGTACAGGATCGGCTGGAACACCGCGGCGGCGAACCAGGTGACAATGGTTCCGGCGAGCAGCCCCGGCAGGTGCGAGGAGACGCCGAGCAGCGCGCAGCCCGCGGCGGTGAGGAGCGAGGCCGCCGCGACGACGTGCTTGCGCTCGAACCGGTCGCTGATCCACGGGGCCAGCAGCGCTCCCGCGATCGTGCCCACGTTGCCGATGGCGACGAACCCGATGCTGGCGCTCAGATCGAACCCGCGCTGGTTGATGAACGTCGGGTTGAGGCTCGCGAATCCGTACGAGGTGAGGTAGAAGAGGAAAAAGATGGCCGTGAGCAGGAGGCTGCGGGCGAGGAAAGGCTTGCGCAGCAAGGCTCCGTAGGGAACTCGCGACGTCGCGCGAGGCTCGTCCGCGACGGGAGCCGGCGGCGGCAGCGGGATGCCGGACCGGCGGGTCGCGAAACGCTCTGCCTGGCCGATGATCTTCTCGGCTTCGGCGTCCCGGCCCTGGGAGATCAGCCACCGCGGCGATTCCGGCAGCGATTTCCTCGTCGCGACCAGGAAAAGCACGGACACGATGGGAATGAGCAGGAACGGCCGCCAGCCCCAGCTGACCGACGGCACGAGCGTCAGCGCGATCAGCGGCGTCACCGTCGTCCCGACGAAGGCGAACAAACTGGCCCACGCGTTGTAGCGGCCGCGCAGCCCGGCCGGAGCGAGTTCGCCGATGTAGGTGCTGATGGTGACCACGGCCCCGCCCGCCCCGGCGCCCGCGACGAGGCGCCACGCGATCAGCCATTCGAGGTTCGGGCTCGCCGCGGTCGCCAGCGAACCGAGGGAAATGACGCCGAGGGAAGCCAGGATCCCCGCCCGGCGGCCGTATCTGTCGCTCACGAAGCTGGTGAAGAACGCGCCGACGACGAACCCGAGCAGGCTCGAAGTGATCGTCAGCGAGATCGCGGTTCCGCCGGCGGCAAGGTCTTTTCTGATGGCNCTGATGGCGGGCAAGGCGATGCCGAGATTGTTCGTCTCGAAGTACGTGAAGAAGTATCCGGAGCCGACGATCCACAGCAGGATCTTCGGATACGGCCAGCGCGGGATCCGGTCGAGGCGGGCCACGAGCGTTCGGGACTGGCTGCCGACGGACGGGGACATGGGTCCTCCCTCAGCGCACATGCGCGGGCTTGGGGGTGAGCGGGAGGACGATAACACGACGCCAGGTTATGAGCCAGACCGTGGAGCTGCGCAGACGTGCGGCGAGGTGCGCCCGAAGCCGGAGAGGTGTGCGGTCGGCTCGGCAGGCGCGGGGGGGGCATAGAGGGGTGNCTCGGCAGGCGCGGGGGAGGCATAGAGTGGTGTCATGTTATCGTGGCGGGACCGATTGCCCCTCGCTCCCGGTCGTATCGGAGTGCCGGGCCGGGTTCGGGTGCGCTGGTGAGTCGTGCACGCGGGTGCGGGCGGGCGGTCGTGGTCGTGAGGGGAACAGCGTCGGTGGAGGGAGACCCTCATGGACCTGGTTCGGCGGGGGCCGCGGCGGCTGGTCCGGTCGTAGCGAGAGGGGGCGGCATGGGCCGCGAGGTCGCAGTGGTCGCGGGGGCGAAATGACGAGCCGCGCGCAGGACGGGATCCCGACGCGGCAGGCCATCCTCGGCGCGGCCGAACGGTGCATGGCCGAATGCGGCTTCGCCGGGGCCCGGCTGGCCGACATCACCGCCGCCGTCGGCGTCACTACGGGTGCGCTGTATCGGTATTTCCCCGGCAAGGGCGCGTTGTTCGCCGAGCTGGTGGACCTCTTCGAGCAGGACGCCGTGGAGTCGCTCGGCCGGTCGGAGGGGTTGGCCGAGGCGATGCGGCGCTGGCTGTCGGCCGCGAAATCGCACGCCGGAACGGTGCGCGCGCTCTTCGAGCTGGCTCGCCCCGGAACCGGGGAGATCGACCGTTTCGCCCGGCTGCGCGGGAAGGTCGTCGAAGCGTTCGGGGCGCACCTGCCGGTTCCGGACGAGGAACGCCTCGTGCTGTCCCGGGTTCTGGTCGACCTGTTGCTGCACTGCGCGCTCGCGATCTCGGCGGGCTGGTCGGCCGACCGTGCCGCGCAGCTGGCCGGGAACCTGGCCCGGCTGGTCGGGAACGGCCTGTACGCGGACGAGACCTCGGTGCCGCCCCGGTCGGAAATCGACATCGCGACCCGGCCGCACGACATCCGGCCCGGTTCCCGGCCCTTCATCCAGTGGAAACCCGCCGAAGGCAAGGAAGGCCCGCGGTCGACGCGCGGGCAGAAGACCTGGGAGAGCGTGCGCCGGGCCGCGTTGCGCGCCTTCGAGGACCATGGCCTGGCGGGAACGACCGCATTGGACATCTCCCGGATCGCCGGGGTCTCCTCGGGTACGGTCTACCGCTATTTTCTCGACAAGGAAGACATTTTCCGCAGCTTGCAGGCCACCGCCGAGGCGGACATCGTCCGTGAGACGCACCTGCCGCTGGTGCGGGGGAGGCTGGCGATCCGGGCGACCCTGCTGGCCTATTTCGAGGTCTACCGGCGGCACATCGCGTTGTTCCGGGTGTGGCAGGAGCTTCTGCAGCGGCGGGCCGAGGCGGCCGAACCGTGGATCGGCATGCGCGCGAACTTCGTCGACGCGCTCACGAAGGCGATCCGGTTCGGGCAGCAGGTCGGGATCGCCGATGCCGGCTGCGACGCCTCGGCGGTCGGCGAGATCTATTCGCTGTGCGACGAGTCGGTGGTCTACACGCGGTTGATCCTGGGCTGGGACGCGGACCTGTCGGACGAGCGGGTCGCGACCTGTGTCGAGCGGCTGTTCATCGGAGGGTTCTCCCGCCCGGCCTGACCGCCGTCGTTCCCGGCTGAGGTGTTTTCGTTGCGGTGCGTGGACTATCCGCGGCAAGCACTGTCCGAAGAAGACCGTTGGCTCCTCGCCGCGGCCGTGATAACCTGACGCCATGATTACTTCCGCGGCGAAGACGGGGACGGCTGAAAGAGTGCTCGCCGAGCGGAGGGGCCGAGTGCTCGAACTGACGCTCAACCGGCCCGCCGCGGGCAATGCCTTCGACGCGGAGCTTTACGGCGAGCTGGCCGATCTGCTGGCGGAGGCCGGAGCGGATTCCGGAGTCTCCTGCGTCGTGCTGAGCGGCGGGGACCGGTTCAGCGCCGGTGCCGACCTGCATGATCTGGCCGCGGCGTCGGAGTCGCGCAGGAACGTTGCCCGCGCGGCCTATGAGCGGTTCCTCGGCCGGCTTGAGCAGTTTCCGAAGCCGTTGCTCGCGGCTGTCGCGGGGCCTGCGGTCGGTATCGGGTTCACCCTGCTCGGCCACGTCGACATCGTGATCGTCGCGGACAACGCGCGGTTCCGGGTGCCGTTCGCCGCGCTCGGGCTCGTTCCCGAGGCGGGCAGCAGTGCCACTTTGCCCGCCATTCTCGGTCCTCAGCGCGCGGCGCATCTCTTTTACTCCGGGGAATGGCTGAGCGCGGAACAGGCGGTCGAGGCGGGGCTGGCGTTGTGCAGCGTTCCGGTGGAGCGGCTGGGCGCGGCCGTGGCGGCGCTGGCCGACCGGATCGCCGCGGCTCCGCTGAGTTCGCTGGCGGCCACCAAACGGTTGCTGGCCGCGTCGCGCGCGATCGACGCGCGAGCGGCGCGGCGGCGGGAGGACGAGGCGTTCACCGCCGCACTGGCTGAGCCGGGGGTGGTCCCGGGTCTGCGCACGATCGCCGAACAGATCGGCGGCAGGGCGAGCGAGGGGCGGTAAAACCGTGCAGGAGAGCGGAAACCGGCCGCTCGACGGACAGGTGGTCGCGATCACCGGAGCGAGTTCCGGATTGGGCGAGCGGATGGCTCGCGCGGCGAGCGCGGCCGGTGCGAGTGTCGTCGTGGCTGCCCGCCGCGTTGAGCGGTTGCGGGACCTGGCCGGCGAATTGCCCTCCGCGACGGCGGTGCGTTGTGACGTCGCGGTCGACGAGGACCGGGTGCGGCTGATCGAGACCGCGCTCGACCGGTACGGCAGGCTCGACGGCCTGGTCAACAACGCCGGAGTGAGCGAACCCGGACCCGCGTCGCGGGAGGCGGTCGAAACGTTCCGCAGGCAGCTGGAAATCAACTTGGTCGCGCCCTTTGCGCTGGCCGCGCTCGCCGCGCGGGCGATGCGCGAACTTCCCGGGAGCGCCCGCTCGATCGTGAACGTCAGCTCGATCATGGGCCTGCGCTCGACCGCACCGATGCCGGAGGCGGGCTACGTCGCCTCCAAAGCCGGACTGATCGGGTTGACCAGGGAGCTGGCCTCGCAGTGGGGTCGCCACCGGATCCGGGTCAACGCGCTCGCGCCCGGTTTCTTCCCTTCGGAAATGACGGACGGGCTGGTCTCCGCGGACGGCGGCGCGCCGCACTGGATCACCGGCGGCACGCCGCTGGGCAGGCTGGGCCGTCCGGAGGACCTGGACGGGGCGCTGGTCTTCCTGCTGTCCGCCGCGGCGAGCTTCGTCACCGGCCACACCCTGGTCGTCGACGGCGGCTTCACCACCCGGTAGCCGCACGTGTTCGGAAGGAGATCGGAGTGGAAGTACCGGATCTGCTCGCGCACGCGGTGGCTCGCCGCCCGCGCAAGACGTGTGTGCGCGTGGCGAGCCGCGCGCTGAGCTTCGCCGAGGTCAGCGACCGCGCCGACCGGTTCGCGGAATTCCTGCGCTCGCGGGGGATCGGACCCGGGGACCGGGTCGCGGTGCTCGCGTACAACGAAATCGAGTATCTGGAGGTTCGGGTCGGGACGTTGCGCGCCGGTGCGGTCCACGTGCCGCTGAACTTCCGGCTGTCGGCTCCGGAGCTTGGCCGAATCGTCGAGGATTGCGATCCTGCCCTGCTCGTGGTCGGTCCGCGGCTGTACCCGGCGGCGCGGGCCGCGGCGGACCGGCCGATGGTTTTCCTCGCAGCCGCGGATCCGGAGATTCCGGCCGGGGTGCTCCGGTACGAGGACGCGATCGCGGCGGCGGCGCCCGCGGCGGCGCCCGCGGAATTCCCGGCGGACCGGCTCGCGATGATCTCGTACACGAGCGGCACCACCGGTCAGCCGAAGGGCGCCATGCTGACGCACGGTGCGCTGCACGCCGCGATGATTTCGCTGGGCCAGGAGATCGGCGCGCGGCCGGACGGGGTGTATCTGGCGGCGATGCCGATGTTCCACATCGGAGCGCAGCTCGGCCACGCGTTCACCTACCTCGGCGGAACCTGCCGGCAACTCGTCAGATTCGATCCGGCGGACGCCGCCGCGGCGCTGTCCAGCGGCGAAATCACCCACGCGCAGCTCGTGCCGTCGATGATCCGGGACGTCCTCGCGCGATGGCCGGCGAACGCGCCCTCGCGGCTCCGGCGCGTGCTCTACGGTGCCGCGCCGATGCCGCCGGGCCTGCTGCGGCGTGCCATCGAGACCTGGGGGTGCGAATTCGTCAACGGCTACGGCAGCACGGAGGCGCTGGGCGTCTGCGTGCTGCCGCCGGAGGACCATCAGCCGGAGCGAGCGCCCGGGTTGCTGAAGTCGATCGGCCGGAGCGCGGTCGGCATGCGGATGCGGGTCGTCACGGAAGACGGGAAAGACGCGGGGCCGGGCGAAATCGGCGAGATCGCCTGCCGAGGGCCGAACCTGATGTCCGGCTATTGGCGCCAGCCCGAGGCGACCGCCGAATGCTTTCGCGACGGCTGGTTCCGCACCGGCGACCTCGCGTACCGGGACGCGGAGGGCTACCACTACCTCGTGGACCGCTTGAACGACAAGATCGTGAGCGGCGGCGAGAACGTCTACCCGACCGAAGTGGAAAACGTGCTGCTGGAGCACGCCGACGTCCGGGACGTGGCAGTCGTCGGCACGCCGGATCCTTATTGGGGGGAAATCGTGACCGCGGCCGTGGTGCCGCTGGCCGGTGCCGCTCCCGGTGCGGAGGACCTCAAACAGCACTGCCGCGGGCGGATCGCGGGCTACAAGATCCCCAAACGGATCCGGTTCGTCAGCGAGCTCGCCCGGAGCCCGACGGGCAAAGTGCTTCGACGCGAAATCCGCCGGCAATGGCCCGGCGACGGCACAGGGAAGGTGCGGGACTGAGCGACCATGCGACGTGACCTGTTCGACCGAGAACACGAAGAATTCCGGGCGACCGCGCGCGAGTTCCTGGCCAGGGAAGTGGTGCCGCATCAGCAGAGCTGGGAGAGCGAAGGCATCGTCCCGCGTGCGCTCTGGACGCGGGCCGGGGAAAAAGGCCTGCTGGGGTTCAGCGTGCCGGAGGAATACGGCGGGCTCGGGGTCCGGGATTTCCGCTACAACGCGGTCCTCGGCGAGGAAATGGCGAGAGCGGGAGCGACCGGGCCCGGGTTCACGCTGCACAACGACGTGGTCGCGCCGTACCTGACCGACCTCGCCACGGCCGAACAGAAGGCTCGCTGGCTTCCCGGGTTCGCCAGCGGCGAGCTGATCACCGCGATCGGCATGACCGAACCGGGCGCGGGCAGCGACCTGAAGGGCCTGCGCACCACCGCGACGCGCGACGGCGACCATTACGTGCTCAACGGCCAGAAAACGTTCATCAGCAACGGAATCAACGCCGATCTGGTCATCGTGCTGGCGAAGACCGACGTTTCCGCCGGGGCGCGCGGAATCACGCTGCTCGTCGTCGAGCGCGGGATGGACGGTTTCACGCGGGGACGCAATCTGGCGAAGGTGGGCCAGAAGGCGCAGGACACGGCCGAGCTGTTCTTCTCCGAGGTCCGCGTTCCCGCGGCCAACCGGCTGGGGGAGCAGGGACTCGGATTCTCGTATTCGATGCGGCATCTGCCCCAGGAACGGGTGACCGTGGCGGTCACCGCTCTCGCGCGAGCGGACCACGTGTGCCGCGCCACCGTCGAGTACTGCCGGCAGCGCGAGGCGTTCGGCAGGCCCATTTCCGATTTCCAGCACACGCGGTTCCTGCTCGCCGAACTCACGACCGAGATCGACATCGCGCAGGTGTACGTCGACCGCTGCGTCCAAGCGCTCAACGCGGGCGAACTGGATCCGGCTGACGCGGCGAAAGCGAAGTGGTGGACGACCGAACTGGCGAACAAGGTGATCGACCGCTGCCTGCAACTGCACGGCGGGTACGGCTACATGCTCGAATACCCGGTGGCGAAGGCGTGGCTGGATTCGCGCATCCAGACCATTTACGGCGGTACCACGGAAATCATGAAAGACATCATCGGACGCTCGTTGTTCGCCGGATAGCGCCCGCGTCGTCACGATCGAAGGAGCGGAATGTCGATTCGCAGCAAAACTGTCGCACTGAGCGAACTCCCGGCGCTCGTGCCCGAGCGGGCGACGGTCGCCTTGGGCGGCGCCTGGTTCGCCAACCACCCGATGGCCGCGGTCCGCGAGCTGGTGCGGGCCGGGCGCACGGACGTCTCGGGCATCGCCCTGCTCGGCTCGATCGACGTCGACCTGCTGGTCGGGGCCGGGGCGCTCGCTGATCTCACGTTCTCGATGGTCACCATGGAGGCGATGGGGATGGCGGCGAACTTCCGGCGCGCCGTGCAGTCCGGGGAGCTGGCGATCACCGAGGTCAGCGCGATCTCGTTGCAGCTGGCTCTCGAAGCCGCCGGCCGTGGCGTGCCCTTCCTGCCGCTGGCCGGTCCGGAGGGGTCGGACCTGGTGCCGTTGCACCCGGAGGTCTACGGGCGGGCCAGCACGTCGTTCGGCGACGAGGACGTGCCCGCGGTGCGGGCGATCCGGCCGGACGTCGCGATCGTGCACGCGTCCCGCTGCGACGAACTCGGCAACGCGCAGTTCGACGGCACCTACGGCCAGGACCCGGAACTGGCGCGGGCGGCGTCGCGGGTCATCGTGACCTGCGAGGAAATCGTGTCCGGGGAACGGATCGCCGAGTCCGCCGAGCTGACCCGCATCCCCGGTTTCCTGGTGGACGCCGTGGTGGAAGCGCCGTTCGGCGCGCATCCCTGTTCGCATGTCCCGCGGTACGCCATGGACGCCTGGGAGCTTCTGGACTACCAGGAAGCGGCGTCGGACCCCGAGGCGTTCGCCAGGTACCTCGACCGCGTCCGCGGCGAAACCGAAGACGAGTACCGCGCCCGCGCCGTGTCCGGCGACCGGGGGCAGGTGCTTTCCGCGCTGGTGGAAGCCGCCACCGTCCTGGAAAGGTGAATATCCTTGGCCACGTACGAGATTCACGAGTTGATGGCGTGCCGGATCAGCGAGGAGATGCGGGAGGAGGGCGAGCGGGTCACCGTGCTCGGCTCGTTCACGCCGCTGGCCTACGCCGCCTACATGCTCGCCAAGCTCACGCACGCGCCCGACGCCTGGCTCGCCGGGTACAACGCGATCGGCATGGACCCGATCGAGCTGGGCTTCTCCGGCGCGGAGGCGGCGATCTACAAAACGGCTCGCGGGCGCTGGTCGTTCACCGAGTCGAACCAGCTCGTCCACATCGGCACCCGGGGCATGATCGAATGCGTGTCGTCGGTCCAGCTCGGCGGGGACGGCGCCATCAACCTCTCGGTGATCGGCGACTACGACCGGCCCAAGGTCCGGCTGCCGGGCGGCGCGGGATCGCCGGAGGTGGTGCAGAACTACCACACGGTGGTCGCGTATTTCTCCCGGCACGACCGCCGCACCTTTGTGCCCCGGGTGGACTTCGCGACCGGACGGCGCACGCCGGTCGGCGCCGGGGCGCGCGAAAAGCGGGGACTGCTGCCCGGTCCGGTCATCGCGATCTCGCCGCTCGCGGTCCTGCGCAAGGACGCCGACGACGAGCCGTTCTCCCTCGCGTCCGTGCATCCCGGGGTGAGCGTCGAGGAGGTGGTCGACAACACCGGGTTCGAGCTCGCGGTGCCGGACCGGGTTCCGGTGACGCGGGCGCCGACCGAGCCGCAGCTGAGGGTGCTGCGCGAGCGGATCGATCCGTTCGCCACTGCCCGGTTCGACTTTCTCGGCGGCCGCGAGCGGGTCGCGTTCCTGCGCGAAATCCTGACCCGGGAATGGGATCGGGCGCGGGCACTGGTCGAAGCCGCCCGGTCGTGACCGCCCCTGACCTGAGCGGCCAGGTCGCGCTGGTGGCCGGGGCGAGCGGGGGACTGGGCGGGCCGATCGCGGCGGCGTTGCGCGCCGCCGGAGCGCGGGTCGGCGGCCTGGACGTGCGCCGGCCGGAGCGAGAAACGCCGGAGGAGGTGTTCATCCCCTGCGACATCGGCGATGAAGGCGCGGTCGCGAATGCGGTGGCCGAGGCCCGAACCGTGCTGGGCGGCGAGCCGTCGATCCTGGTCAACAGCGCCGCGGTGGTGGCGCGGCGCGGACTGGAAGACACCGCGAGCGAATGGGACGACGCCCTGCGCGTCAACCTCACCGGGGCGTTCTACTTGATCCGCGAGGTGATCGGCGGCATGCGGCGGGCCGGATACGGCCGCATCGTGCAGCTGGCATCGCTCGTCGCGGAGACCGGCGGGGCGGGGAACGTCGCCGCCTACGCCGCCTCGAAAGCCGGGCTCGTGGGGCTGGCGAAAGCCGCGGCGGCGGAATTAGCCGCCGACGGGGTGACCTCGAACGTGGTGTCCCCGGCCTGGATCGACAGCGGGATGTTCGGGGTTCCCGGCGCCACGCCGGACCAAGTGCCGGTGCGCCGGATGGGCACGCCGGAGGACGTCGTCTCGGCCGTGCTGTACCTGGTCGCTCCGGCGGCGGGTTTCGTGACCGGGCAGGTCGTCCAGGTCAACGGCGGATTGCGATTCGGATGAGCACGGTCGCGAAAGGATCGAAAATGGCACGCCTGGCCGGAAAAGCCGCCCTGATCACCGGAGCGGGGGCCGGAATCGGCCGCGCGGCCGCGCTCCTGTTCGCCGAGCACGGGGCCAGGGTGGTGGCTGCCGAGCTGAACGAGGACACCGGGCGTTCGGTCGTCCGGGAGATCGAAGGGGCCGGCGGCACCGCGGTCTTCGCCCGCGTCGACGCCTCGGAGGAGGACGAGGTGCGCGCGGCAGTCCGGCTGGCTGTCGCTGCGTTCGGCCGCCTCGATGTCCTGTACAACAACGTCGGCGGCACCAGCCCTGGCGACGGCCCGGTGACCGAGGTGCCGGTCGAGGTGTTCTGGCAGACGATGAAGCGCGATCTGTTCGGGACCTTCCTGATGTGCCGGCACGCGCTGCCGGAACTCGTGGCCGCGGGCGGCGGGTCGGTCATCAACACGACGTCGATGGCCGCGCTGATGGGCAAACCGCCGCCCGCGCGGGACTGCTACGCCATCGCCAAGGGCGGCATCGTCTCGTTCACGCGCTCGATGGCGGTCCAGTACGCCCCGCACGGCATCCGGGTCAACGCGATCGCGCCGGGCGTCACCGTCACCGAGCGATTGGCCAAGCGGCTCGACCAAGGCGCCATCCCGCAGCCCCTGCTCGATCGGCACCTGCTGGGCCTGCTCGAACCGGGCGACATCGCGGCCATCGCGCTGTACCTGGCATCGGAGGAGTCCCGGCGAATGACGGGGCAGATCGTCTCGGTCGACAGC
The DNA here is from genome assembly GCF_001651785.1 of Amycolatopsis sp. M39. NCBI lineage: Bacteria > Bacillati > Actinomycetota > Actinomycetes > Pseudonocardiales > Pseudonocardiaceae > Amycolatopsis > Amycolatopsis sp. M39. Next base: position 21,672 of record NZ_LWSF01000018.1, on the reverse strand, counting down.
GGGATGACGATCTCGTGACTGCCCTCAGCCGAGCTCTCCGCCGAGCGGCCGTAGCGGAGCGGGAAAATGTTCTCCTAGCGCGCGATCTCGCCGTCCGGCTCGGCTCCGTGGGCACGCAGGCGGGCGACGGTGTGGTTGATGTCGCCGACCGCGAACATCGTCCGGCGCAGGCCCGGCGTGTTCGCCGGGGCGGGCTTCGGTTCCGGGCGCGGGGCTTCGGCCGGGGGAACTTCGCCGGCTCGATCCGTCCGGGACGCGCAGTGTGGCGACGTCTCGGCGGAGCCGCGCCAGCCGGACGGCCCCGGCGAACCGAGCCGGACGAGGTCGACGAGATGCCCGCGCGGAGGCACCGCCGAGCGCCGCCCGGTGCTCGGCCGACTGCGCGGCACCTCGATCACGCTCACTCCTCTCGGGCAAGCCGCGCTCGGTCTGGCCGATCTCGACCGGATCTCGCGCGAAGCGGCCGTGCCAACACCACACCTGCCGGCCTCGCACGACGGCCGGGAGTCGTTCCAGCCAGCTGAAACGGCGACCCGACCGAGGACGACCTGGGCCACGTTTCCCCGGCACGCCGGGAGAACGCGCCTGCGGCGAATACCTCGGCGGCGTCGCCTGGATCGGCCAGCGCGACCTGTCCGGCACCGATCAGTGACGGCTGCTGTGAATCCGCCGGATCGTGGGCCGAGCCGCTGCGCGATTGCCGCCGCCGGGGCGTGACCACACCCGTGCTCGCGATCGAAGACGGCGCACCGGGGCTCTGGAAGGCGCTCCGTGACATGTTCCGGAAGCCCGGCAACAGCGTCGCTGGGTTCATAACTCGGCGAAATGTCCTTGCCGAACCGCCGGGACTCGCTCATCCGGCGCGTTCGGGACCAGGAAGGACATCTATCGGGCCGAGGACCTCGACCGGCGTGATGGGCGATGAAGGCGTTCGACATCGATCACGGTGCGAAGTATCCGCAGGCCGTCGCCAAGACTGTCGACGACCTCGACGTGCTGCTCTAGTTCTGCACTGCGCACCGCACATCCGATCGAATCACTGTTCGTGCTCGTCCGCATGCGGACCAAGGTCACCAAGGCTCCGCGCTCATGAGCGGCCGGGATCGCCGTGGTCTGCCGAATCCGCCCAAGCCCGCTGGCGCGAGTTCGCGACAGCACACCGGCATCCCTCGCGCCGCGGCCGAAACGACCGGAACGGCGCTCGCCTGAAACCTGCCGATCCACCGGATTCGACAGTATCTCCGGCCGGACAGCTCGCCGAGAGCGGGATTTCCTGTCCGGAACAGACTGTCCCGGACAGGAAATTCCCTTGCCAGAAAGCGTTTCAGCGAGCCACTGCCGCCAGCCACGCGGTGACGGCAGGTTCGCCGAGACCGGTGACGTAGTCCCAGCCCGGACCCGCGGGTTCGCCGTTGTTCCCGGAGGTGATGTCGGTGTAGGCGCTTTCGCCCAGCGAGTAGAGGCGTTGGCCGAGGAACCCGATCTTCGGGTTGGTTTCCCGTGCCCGGGCCAGGAACGCGGCGATCACCGGGGTGCTGGCGGAGGTCCCGGCCACCGTGTTCGACCCGCCGTTGTCGACGATGCTGTAGTTCGTCGCGGCGAACGAGAGATCGGGAAGCGCGCGTTTGCCGGTGCCGTGCGGGATCGGCGCGGTCTGCCAGGCGGGTTTGGCCAGTGCTGCGCTTTCGCCGCCGCCGGAGCCGGACCACCCGGTCACCTGGTGTCCGCTGATGTCGGTGATCTCCGTGCCGCCGACGGCGACGGCGTGAGGACTGGAACCGGGGTAGGACCGCTGGTCCGGCACTCCGTTGAAGCAGCCGGTGCCGTCGTCGCCGCTCGCGGCCAGCAGCGTCTGTCCTTGCGCTTCCGCTTTCTGCAGCACAGGCTCCAGCGCGCCGACCCAGTCTTTGGCGTCGGTCTCGCAATCGCCGAGCGAGGCGCTGGCGACCGGATAGGCGTTTTCGTCCGCCCATTTCGAGAACGCCACGGTCAGATCCGTGTTTTCGCTGGAGCGGGAGGCGTAGACGTGGACCTCGTCCAGTCCCGGGGCCATCGCGGTCGCGTACTGGGTGTCCAGATCCCATTCCATCTGGTCGTTGACCGCGGTGGGTTTGCCGTCGACGTAGTCGACCGTCATCGGCACCTGCGGCAGCTTGTGCGCTTGCTGGAACTGGGCGAGGTCGGAAACGACCCCGTCCATGTTCGTCCAGCCGACGACGGCCACGCGCTGCCCGCGTCCCGAGGGCTCGGCAGGGACCGAATAGAATGAAGCGAAGTCCTGCGGGCCCATGGGATGCACGTCCGCGGGCGAGTTTGCGCGGCTGGCTCGTGCCGGGGTGCGGGCGTGCGCCGCGCCCGCCAGTCCGGCGACTCCCGCGGTGACCTCGGCGACGGGCGCGGGCAGCGCACCCGCCCGGATCGCGCCGACCGTGGTTCCCCCGGGGCCGGCCAAGCGGTGAAGTTCGGTGCCGAACGCCATCCCCACCCGCGTGGCCGGGCCACGCAGTGAGAACACCTGGCTTCCGGGCCGGTGCCGCACGTCGAGTCCGGTGCCGGCCAGCCAGGCCTCCGTGGTCTGCTCGGCCGAGGGGGCCGGACCGAACCGAGCCTGGTATTCCGCACTGCTCAGCGACGGATGCCGTGGGTCAGCGAGAAAGCGGTCGAGGCCGGGCTGGTCGTGCGACTTCAGGGTCAGCACGACGTGCTGCTGCTCGCCGGCCGGGCCCAGATCGCGCGTCGCCGCCCACGGGGCCAGCCCTGGAACGTCGGATATCGGGGCTGCCGCGGCCGTCGCGGTGACGCCGGCGCCGGCGAGGGCCGCCACGACGGACGAAACAAGTATTGGAATTCGCATGGAAAGCTGCCTCTCTCGATGCCTCGGGAAAGCATCGGATGGCTGCAACCGGACGGACACCGACGAAAGTATGCGGCGCATACCTAAAGAAGATGGCCGGCGGAATTCGGATAAACTAGGTGCACCTACGTAACCCGGGGAGCCTTGTTTCCGAAGTCTTCGGGGTTCATGGTTGACGTCGCCGCCCGAAATCATCGGAATGGCACATTTTCCGCAATCTCGTCGAATTGACGACTTTCCTGGTGGGTAAATTAGTGCCCGGGAAATGTCGGCCGTAAGGAGAATAGAATGGTGCAACGAGCCGAGCTCCGTTTTCTTTCGGTGGCCGGTGTCGCCTTCGCGATCGGCGCCGCGTTGTGCGGCGGAACCGCACAGGCGGCGACCGGTTCCGGGCCGGTCACGACCCACGCGCTGCCCGCTGAAGGAGCGGCCGCGCACCCAGGGGCGCAGCCGAACGTCGTCGGTGGACACAAAGTGACCGAGGATGTGCCGTTCATCGCGGCGCTGCACGGCAAGGCCGACCAGAAATTCCATTGCACCGCATCGCTCATCGCCGCTCAGTGGGTGCTTACCGCCAAGCACTGCGTCGACGGCTCGGACCTGTCCTTCCGGATCGGTTCGCTGCACCGCTCCAGCGGCGGCCAGACCGCCGACAGCACCGAGTTCCAGGAGGCCCCGGGAGACAACGACGTGGCGCTGGTCAAGCTGGACAAGGAGGTCCAGGTCGCGCAGTACGCCAAGGTCGGCGACGTCGGCGAGGCCAAGGTCGGCCTGTCCGAGCACGTGTTCGGCTGGGGGTACGAAAACCCGGACTGGACGAACCTGCCGGAGGACCTGAAGACCTCCAGCGGAAGTATCGAGGAGGTCGGCTGCGGCGCCGGTTTCGGCGACGCGTTCTGCATCAAGAACGACGGTGAGACCTCCGGGGGCGACTCCGGCGGACCCGCGATCGACGAGGCGACCGGCAACGTCATCGGGGTCTGCTCGTTCGGCCACAAGCCGACCGCCGGAGACGGTTTCGGCGGGTACCAGACCGTGGTGAGCAAGGAGGTCCGGGACTGGATCACCGCGACCGCGGGCGTCTGAGCACAGTCTCCGGCACGGGAATCCGGGCCGGGAACGGGGAGAACCGGGCGCCGAGTGACCGGGCGGGGCCCGCCCCGCCCGGTCACTCGGCGCCCGGCGTCCCGCTCGGCCCGCGCAGGTCCCGGCGGGAACCGGCACCGCATTTGCGCATCGCTTTCGCGACATGATGTTCGACGGTGCGCGGCGACAGGAACAGCAGCTCGGCGATCTGCCGGTTGGTCTTTCCCTGCGCGGCCAGCCCGGCCACTTCGCGTTCCCGGGGCGAGAGTCGTGTCCCGTATGCCGGACGGCCGCTGCGGCGCTGCCTGCTCGCGCCCAGCGCGGCCGCGCAACGCTCGGCGTCGTGTGCCGCGCCGAGCGCCTGGAACTGTTCGGCCACGGCTGCCATCTCGGCCGCACCGCTGGATCCGCCGCCGCGCAACGCACATCTCGCGGCTTGTTCGGCGGCCAGCGCCGCGTGGTAAGGGGCCGGAAGACCGGCGTAGCGGGCCGACGCCCGCGCGAAGCCTTCGGCCGCCAAGACAGCGTCTCCGGCGCAATCGGCGAGAAGCGCTTGGCACACCTGAAGTCCGGTCGCCGCGAGCGGCGTGTCCAGCCCGTCGATCCCGCGCTCGAATTCCGCGGTCAGGAGCGCGGCGTCCTCGCGGCGGCCCGACCGGCAATAGTGGCCCACCGCTACCGGAACGAGATCCGCCGCCCAACTCCAGACTCCCTTGCGCCGCGTGCTGGCCAGTGCTTTCCCGATCTCCTGCGCCGCGGAGCGCGGCTGCCCGCAGAGCAGCCGCGCCCGGATCAGCGCGGCCGAGCCTGCCAGCGACATCGGGACGCAGGAGTTGGCGAAATCGGGCCGGGCTGGTTCGCGCAGCCAGCGGCGTGCTTGGCTCCAGTTCCCCTCGGCCACCGCCAGCGATCCGCGCACCAGGGACAGTTCGGCCCGCACGCTCGGTACGTCGCCGTAGCGTTCGAGCAGCTGCGCGGCCCGGTCGGCAAGCCCGGCCCACCGGCCGGTGAGCAGGTCGAGATGCACTTCGGTGGAGCGGGCCACGCACAGCAGGAACGGGGTTCCGTCACCGCGCTCGATCCGCGCCAGCCCGGCGCGCAGATGCCGGCCTGCCTGCCGGTAGTGGCCGGTCCAGGCGCAGGCGTCGGCGAGGTTGAGCAGTCCTCTGGTCAGCTGCCTGCGGCCGTCGGCGGTGGGCAGCCGCTCGGGCAGCGCGCCGGTTCGTTCGCGTCCGGCCGGGTCGCCGATCTGCACCATGGTGTGCAGCTGGTTGGCGAGCACGGTGGTCTTCAGCGTGCTGTCGCTGATCGTGGGCAGCTGTTCGTCGACCCGGTCGATCCATGTGCGGTGTTCGGCGAGCGGGAGGTCCCCGTACTGCGCTTCGGCCAGCACCGCCATCGCGTGGAAGGCGGCGGCCGGCTCGGTGTCGCGCAGTTCGCGGACCGCGATCTCCAGCTCGTCGCGCCCTTGCGCGACGCACCCGGACTTGCGGCGCAGGAGCACTCCGCGATGCAGCCGGACGGTCCCGCGGGCCGCGCGGTCCAGCCGTTCGTCGCCGAGCACGTCGCCCAGCAATGTGATCGCGTCGTCGGAGTCGATGAATTCGACCGCGGTCTTCGCGAGCAGGACCGCGATCTCGCCGGCCCGGAACCCGTCCGCGGCCGGCCCGGACAGCAGCCGGCGGTACAGGTCCGCGGCGAGCCACGGATCGCCGCGGTCCCGGGCCTGCACGGCGGCTTGGCACGCGGTCGCCAGCCACTCGCCGACGGCGTCGGCCCGCCGGTGGTGCTCGGCGACCTGCACCAGGTCCGGGCTCGCCGCCCGGCCGAGCGCGGACGCCGAGCACGCGTGCAGCTCCCGGCGTCTCGGCCCCGGCAGGCGGTCGTAGACGGACTGGCGGGCCAGCACATGCCGGAAGTCGTAGCGATTGGGTTCCGGCTCGACAAGCATCCCGCGGGCGAGCGCCTCCAGCAGCGCGGTGTTCGTCTGCTCTTCCGACAGGCCGCTGACCTCGCTGAGGAGCTGATGTCCCGCCGCGGTGCCGAGCACCGCGAGAGCCTCTACCGCGCGGACCGCCGTCGCCGGCAGCGTCGCCATCCGTTCGGACATCGCCTGGCTGAGCACCACCGGCACCGGCAGCTCCCGCAGCAGCCCGGCCTCGGCGCCCGCCGGCCCCTGCTCGGCGCTTACGGTGCGCGCGGTTTCTTCCACGACGAAGGGAATCCCGGCGGTGCGCCGGTGCAGGGCGGCGGCGAAGTCCGCGGAAACCGTCCGGACACCGAGCAGGGCGCGGGCCAGCTCCCCGACCTGTGCTCGGTCCAGCGGACCGAGCGTGAGCGCCGCGCTCGTAGCCGTCCCGCTGTGCCGGCGCGCCAATTTCAGCGCGAGCCCGTCGGAGTCCTCGGGCCGGTATGTCGCTGCCACGGCCAGCCCGTCGGCTGGTCGCTGTATGAGCAGCCGGAGCAGCTCCCGTGTGCCGTGGTCGGCCCAGTGCACGTCCTCGAACACCAGCACGGCCGGGACCAGCGCGCCGAGGAGTTCGCGCAGCGCCCGCAAAGTACGGTGCCGCTCCGCCTTCGGCTCGCCCAGCATCGGCGGCGGTTCGGGCAACGCCGCCGACAACTCGGGCAGCAGCCGGCCGAGCGCGCCGACGGCCGGGCTGAGCCGAGGACCGGTGGCGAGCCTGGCCAGGACGGATTCGCTGTGCGCCGCGAACATCTCGGCCAGCGGCCCGTACGAGGACGATTCGCCAAGCGGCCGGCAGTGGGCGATCGCGGACCACCGCTGCCCGGGATCCGCGCGCCGCAGCATCTCCTGCACGAGCCGGGTCTTGCCGATCCCGGCCTCGCCCTCGATCAGCACTGTCGCGGGCGGGTGCGTCACCACGTCCACCAGCGTGCGCAGTTCGTCGTCGCGGCCGATCAGCGGCGGAGGGACACCGCGCACCGAAATCGCGGAGCGAACTGGGGCACGGGAATGTCGCATGCTCGCCCTCCGGCGGCCACCGCAGTAGTTCGTGGCGAGTGAACGAAAACCAACTCAGCGTAACACGCTGGCAGGGCGGTGCCGGCGAGCTGGCTCCGGGTCTTCGGCGGCCCCAACTCCCGTCCTCGGCCTGCTTTTCCTCGATCCGGAATCGAGGACGGCGGCTGGCCCCGCTCGGTCCTCGCGCGGCGTCTTCCGGGATTTCCCGGCGATGGGCATATCCAGTCCGGACCGGCTCTGCCGCCGCCGTTTCACCCGGCAGACGACGGCGACACCCAGTCCCAGTCAGTGTTCGTGATCAGGGTCGCCGTCGATCGTGCTGCGCTCCTGGCCGGGCGCGACGACGACGAACTGGCCCATCATTCCTTCGTCCTCGTGCCAGAGCAGGTGGCAGTGGTACAGGTACGGCACCTTCGCATCGGCGTGGTCGGCAAAGCGCATGATCAGCTTCGCCTCGACCTGCGGCGGCACGTAGACGGTGTCCTTCCAGCCGGACAGCTACCGCACCGTCCGTTGACGATGCTCCGCGAGGCCTGGCATCTCATGGACCGCATGCTCACCGGCGACCGGACGCCCTTCGAGGGCGAGTTCTTCGAAGCCACGGCCGAGCTCTACTTTCAATTCGAGGTGCCTCGGCGCGTGCCGCTGTTCATCGGAACCTGGGGTCCGCAAACAGCCCGGCTCGCCGGGAAGTTCGCACCCGGTATCAAGATCGACTGCACGGCCGGGCCGCAGCACATCGCGCGGCTGCGCAGCGAGTTCCTGGCCGGCCGTGCGGCCGCGGGCCGGTCCGGCGACGAGGCCGAGATCATCGCGGGCCCGCTCACCTCGATCCATGAGGATCGGGCGGTGGCCGATGACCACATCCGTGGCTTCCTGGCTCTGCTCCAGCCGTTCCTCGCTCCCATGACCAGGGCCGCGGGCATTGCCGAGGAGGAGATCAATGCGTCGTACGACGCATTCAACCGCGGGGATGTACGGGAGGCCAAGGCGCTGGTGACCGACAAGGCGATCGAGGCGTTCACTCTCACCGGAACCCCGGGCGACGTCATCGAGCGGGTCGAGGGCATGGTGGCGGCCGGCGCCGACCACGTGGCTTTCGGGCCTCCGATCGGGCCCGATCCGATGGGCGCGCTGGCACTCCTCGGCACGAAAGTCCTTCCGCACTTCGGCGCCGGCCGGCCATGACCCGCCCAGGCCGATCAGGCGAGGAGAACCAGATGCGTGCGCGCGAGTGGATTTTCGACCGTCTCGAGCTGGCGTGGTCGACCAAGGATGTCGGCGCTCTGACGGAGCTGTTCACCGAAGATTGTGTTTACGAGGATCTGGCGCTCGGAGTGCGCCACGAGGGACACGAGGGCGTCCGCGAATTCGCTCGCGGAGTGTTCGAGACGATGCCGGACTTCAGTTTGACCTTCCCGGTGAGAGTCGTGACGCCGGAACGAGGAAGCAGCCACTGGGTCATCCGCGCCCATTGGAACGGATTGTTCGAAGGAGTCGATCGCACTGGACACGCGATCGAGTTCAACGGGCTTTCCTCGTATCGTTTCAGCGACGGGAAGATCGCGCACAATATCGACTGCTGGAATTATGTGCAGATGATCGACGGATTCGGTGTCGTCCCCGCTCGTCTGGCCGCATTGCCCCACGTGCCGGGTTCCTGAACCAAAGGAGGAATACGGCGAATGCGAGATGAATCCTCGGATCGTGACCGGCCTGCGGCTTCTGGCCGGGGTCGGAGTGCTGGAGACGGAAGCGGCGACCCGCCGGGTTCAGGCACGATGCCTGTTTCTCCGCGATACGCCGTTGCCCGAGTACTACGGACAACCAGTTCGGGCGGTTGGCGGGGAAGGACCGGCTCGGCACTCGTGCTCAACGCGCACCGAGCACGTTTTCGTGGCCCCGTTGCCGCGGGCGAGCGACTGGCTTGCTGGCCGAGGACTTTGACCGGACGACGCGCCATGGGGCTGTGACCGGGGCGGGCACCGGACGGACCGACGTCGGCTCCGGCCACTGCGGCCAGCGCGCGTGGGCGGCGTTTCCGGTCAGAGCGCAGCGGGCCGGGCGTCTGGCTCGCTGCCGTGCGGGTCAGGATCCCACGCTTCGCCGGGCGGACGGCACGGCAAGGACCGTGAGCCCGCATCGCTGGTCTCCGCGGGGAAGGCCGCCTGCGTCTTTCGAGACGGCAAGCGGTCCTCAAGAGACGGNAGAGACGGTCACCTCGCTCGCGCGCCGGACAGCCGGGATCGGCCGATCCGGCATAGCTATCGTGCGCGGGCGGAGACGGGACTTGACGAGGAAATCCTCACGGACGGCGAATTTGACGGGAAAGTCACTGGTCACCGGCGCGGCCAGCGGGATCGGGCAGGCCAGCGCGCTGGCGTTTCGCCCGTCGCGGGGCGTCGGTTGTCCTGTGCGATGTGGTCGACGCCGACGAGACCGTCGCCGAGGTTCAGGCGCTTGGCGCGAAGGCGCTGGCCGTGCGCACCGACGTGTCGGTGCAGAACGTGGTCACGGCGGCAGTGGACGCCTTCGGCAGGCTGGACTTCGCCCGCAACAACGCCGGCACTTCGCCCCCGGTCTCCTGACCGACCTGGACGAAGCCGAGTGGCACCGCGTCGTCGCCGGGAACCTGACCGGCGTGTTTCTCTGCGTGAAGTACGTGATCGCGTCTCGCGGAGCGATCGTCACCCCGTCGTCGGTCTGGGACTGATCGACGGCGGGGGCCAGAGCGTCTGCACGGCCAGCAAGCACGTGACCCGCAGCGCCGCCGCGGAGTACGGACCACAGGGCGTACGCGTCACCGCTGTTGGTCCGGGCCCGATCCAGACCGGGATGACCGCCAACGCTCCAGCGGACAAGATCGAAGCCGTCGTTTCCCGCACCGCGATGGGCCGCGTGGCCGCAGCGCGCGAGGTGGGGGAAACAGTGGCCTGGTTGTGTTCGCCTGGGACCTCCTTCGTCAACGGAACTGTGCTTCCCGTGGACGGCGGATATCTCGCCAGATGATGAGCAGGAAGCCGACGTCCCACTGGTCGAGGCTGAGCGGGTCTTGGCAGGCCGGGAAACGCCGTCGGTGAAACCGCAGGGCAGGGGTGTGATGCTGTCGGCTTTCAGTGCGTTCGCGATGTCGGTTGAACAGGGCGAGACAGTCCCGGGTCGGCGATTTCGGGAATGTACTCGTGGGCGAGCCAGAATTCGGTGGGTGTCGTAGGCGAGGACGATTTGGCGCGGCGCTATTCGCCGTAGTCCGGCGAGTGCGGCGGTAGGCGGTCGCTGGCGAAGCATCTCGATGGACGGTTCGATGGCGAGCACTGTTCGATCGCCTGGGTCGCAGGAGCCGGCCAGTCGGAAGGCCGTCCTGCGCGGCATCCTCAAGAACTGCCGTCAGATCCCAGCACTGTCCAGAATCTGGCAGGGACGTTCCGAGATCGAGCGAGGTCGGTTCCTGCCTCGCACCCGGCCGCACCGGGGACTCATCCCCAGCTGCGGAATCCGTTCAGTGCGGTGACCAGGTATTGCGCGGCCAGCAGCGCCACCGAGGCGATACCGCCCCACCACACCTTGCGGGAGACGGGTTCGGCGCGCCGCCACAGGCTGACTCCGAGGGGGACGAACACGGCGGCGAGCAGCGCCGCGCCGGTGAGGGTGCTGAGGTCGGTTCCCTTCAGCACGCCGCTGTAGTGGGTCAGCATGAACGCCACACCGAGTGCGGGCACCCAGCCGAGCACCCTGGCCCGGTACGCGCCGATCGCGAGGACCGCCCAGGCGAGGTTGTCGCTGCCGTCGAGGGTTTGCAGCACGTACCAGGACTGGTAGGTCTCGCTCACCGCCGTCGTCGCGGTCTCCAGCCCTTGCGCGGGCACCAGGTGCAGGGCCAGGAAGCTGATTCCGTCCTGGAAGATGCGCACCGTGCTGCCCACGACGGCGATGGTCGCTCCCCAGAAGGCCCATCCAGGCCGTTCCCGGGCGATCAGCCCGGTCAGCGCGAGGAAGGCGGGGATGAGCAGCACCAGGCCGGCGGTGTAAAGGCCGTACGAGGCGAGAATGGCCCCCGGCGCGCTGGCCATGGCAGCGAGCTGCGCGGGGTAGAAGTAGTCGGTCCCCGACCGGATGGCCTCCGCGGCCAGCAGCAGCAACGGCGCCAGGACGAGCGCGGCCGCGCCGAACCGGGAGCCCGGCCAGCCGGCGACGGGTGCCGGCGCGTGCACCCGCATGGCCTGACCGGTACCGCTCAGCAGCAGCCGCCCGGCGACCGCCCCCACCACGAGCGCGCCGGCTGTCGAGGAGATGGCCGAGAGTTCGGTTTCGCCCCAGCGCAGTTCGCCGACTCCGAAGAGTTTGGCGAGCGCGAAGCCGCCCACTCCGCCCAGCACAACGGCCACGGCGAAGACGGTGATCGCCCGAAGGTCGGACGCGGGGCGGCTCTCGCGCTCAGTCAAGGTCGTCATCGGCACACGTTCCCGCGCGAGGGCGCCCTGCCGAATCTGACCAGGGTCGGATCTTCGAAGTCTGACCTGGGCAGGACGCGGCGGCTCCGGAGCCGCGATAGCGTGCCGGGGTGCCGCAGTTCGCCGGCCTGAACCGGTTCCGGGAGGCCCGGCGTCACCGCCGGGTCGTACTTGACGTCGCGTTGGCGCTGGTCGCGACGTGGCTGGTGGCCTACACCCTGCGCGACCCGCCCGGTCCGCCGTACCCAGGACCGGCGTGGGTTTCCTGGGCGGTCGGGGCAGCTGTGGGGTTGCCGTTGCTGCTTCGCCGCCGCTGGAGCGTTCCGGTGCTGTCCTGGATCGTGCTTGTCGCCGCGTCGGCGACCTTCCTCGGCGTCGGCGGCGCAGGGGCGTTGTGGGTGACCTACGCGCCTGTCGCCGTCGCGGCCTACACGGTCGCGAACCTGACCGACCGGACCGCCGTCGCCGTCGCCGCGCTGGCCGGCTGTCTCGTCGCCGCCGCGGTGACCGTCCCGAGGTTTTACCGCGTCCACGTGCCGGTGGGTGCGGCCGCGCTGCACAGCGAGGCGCCGCTGTGGTGGCAGTTCGAACTCGGGACCGTGGCGGTCCAGCTCGTCGTGGTCTGGGCGGCTGGGCGGGTAGTCCACGCGCGGCGCGCGGACAGAGCCGAGTTCGCGCGCCGCTCGGCGGTGGAGGCGGTGGCCGGCGAGCGGCTCCGGATCGCCCGCGAGCTGCACGACATCCTCGGCCACAGCATGAGCCTGATCGCGGTCAAGGCGACCGTGGCGGGCCGTCTCGCCGACGCGCAGCCCGAGCACGCGAAGGCCGCGCTGAGCACCATCGAGCAGACCAGCCAGGCCGCGATGGCCGAGATCCGCCGGATCCTCGGGGTGCTGCGTCCCGTCTCCGCCGGCGCGGCACCGGAAGGTCCCGCTTTGACCCCGCTGCCCGGCAGCGCGGACCTGCCCGCCCTGGCCGAGCGTCTCAGCGGGCCGGAACTGGAGGTCGACCTCGCGCTCACCGGAACGGCGGGGCTTTCGCCGGGTGTCGATCTGGCAGTGTTCCGGATCGTGCAGGAGGCCCTCACCAACGTCGTCGAGCATTCCGAGTCCCGGCACTGCCGGATCGTGGTGCGCGGGCTGGGCGACGCGGTGCACGTCGAGATCGCCGACGACGGCCCGGCGCGCACGATGCCGCGCGGTCGTCCGGGCGGCGGGCAGGGGCTGATCGGGATGCGGGAGCGGATCGCCGCCCACGGAGGCACGCTGAGCGTCGGCCCGGCCGCCCGCGGCGGGTTCCGGGTCGTGGCCGAGATCCCCCGCTCCGAGCCGAGGACCGCCTCGTGACCGCCCCGGTTCCGGACACCCGCGTGCTGCTCGCCGACGACCACGCGCTCATCCGGGAGAGCTTCCGCGCTCTGCTCGCGGCCGAACCCGGGCTCCGGCCGGTCGGCGAGGCCGGCACCGGCGCCGAGGCCGTCCGCCTGGCCCGGCGGCATCAGCCGGACGTGGTGCTGATGGACGTCCGGATGCCGGACCTGGACGGGATCGAAGCCACCCGGCGCATCTGCGCCGACCCCGAGACGGCGTCGGTCCGCGTCCTCATCCTCACGACCTTCGACCTCGACGAATACGTCTACGCCGCGCTGCGGGCCGGGGCCAGCGGCTTCCTGGTCAAGGATTCGACCGCGGCCGAGCTGGTCACCGCGATCCGAGTGGTCGCCGCGGGCGACGCGCTGCTGGCGCCCCGGATCACGCGTCGCCTCATCGCCGCGTTCGTCCGCCAAGGGCCTTCCGCCGGGCTGGCCTCCGCGGCGTTGCGGAGCCTCACCGAACGCGAGCGAGAAGTCCTCGCCTTGATCGCCCGCGGCCTGTCCAACACCGAGATCTCCGAGAACCTGTACGTCACGCTCGGCACGGTGAAGACGCATGTCGGACGCCTGCTGTCCAAGCTCAACGCACGGGACCGCGCGCAGCTGGTCATCAACGCCTACGAGGCCGGAGTGGTCACTCCGGGCTCGTAGCGCTCATCGCCAGCTGCGAGCCGCTGGGGTGTGGAGAGGTAGCGGACCGCCCATGCCGTGGTGGGCACGCGCTCCCCGCCGGCCTCTACGTGGCCAGCGGCGTCACCAGGCGCTCGTCGAACACGTCGTGAAAGAGCTTGCCGCGCAACGCCTCCACCAGTCTGCCGAGCGCCGCGTGCCCGCTGTTGGACCAGGAGCAGACGGTGCCCGGCGGGAAGAGGTGGCCCTCGCCGGCGAGGGCGGTGACGAAATTCCCGATCGCGTCGTCGTCGCGACCGGTGTCGGTGAAGTGGTTGCCGTCGATGCCGCTGGTGACGCCGGGCCTTGGGGATCGCGGGTGAGGCTGGTGCGTGCGGGGTCATGCCCAGCGCTGTCGCGGTGAACCCGTCGGTGGTGGTGAAGGTGTTGCTGGAGACGAATTGGCTGGTGTCGCTGCAGTTGTTGGTTTCGGCGGGGTTGGTGGAGCCGGTGGGGTGGCGTTGCAGGCGAGCGTGGTGGCACCGAGTTTGGTGGTGTTCGGGTCACGGTGGGCATCCGCCCGGCGGGACCCCGTGAGCCGGATCTGGCGATGCTGGTGGCGGCTGGCATTGTGCGGGCTGGAGACGAGCTTCGCCGCGATCCGGGCGGCGTGCGACGAAAAAGTCAGCGAGGGCTGGCGGACGCGGCGGCGGGTCGAGGAAGACTGCACGCTCCTGGAGCTCCGCGAGGACTTACCACGCGAGCCGGAAAGAGAAGCCGCCGCAGAGATTCAGTCACCCTGGCGAACGGCCGGGGTCTTCTCTCCGCGACACCTGGCTAAGTGATCATGGTGCGGTCGCGGCAGGCGGAAACGAGCGTTCTCGTGCGGAAGCTGCCCTCGGCGGATCACCGAGCTAGTGGAGCGCCGGTATTCGAATCGTGCTGTGTCCCGGGGTCTCGGGTGCGGCCGATCGCGGCTCGGGGCTCTGCTGGGCAGTGTCGCACCATGATCGAACCGCGCGAGACTCTGCTCAAGGCTTTGCTTCGCCACTGGGTGGGTTCTGGCCAAGAGAGGGGTTGGTGGCGGTGGTGACCGCTTCCGGAGTCTGGTTCGGATGTGCCAGTGGGACGCCGAGCCAGGTCTGCAGTGCCTTGTCCAGCGAGCTCCGGCCGGGTTCGCCCGCCCAGGCGACGTAACCGTCGGGCCGTAGGAACATGGCCGCCGGAGCGTCGTCGGTCAGCGGGGCCGTGGTGATCGTCCGCACGCGGTCGAGGTAGGGGGCAGCGAGGTCGTGCAGCGCACCGGAGGGGTCCAGCAGGAGCGCTCTGCCGTCGTGCATGTGGTCGGCGAGCCGGGACCCGTCAGCCAGCGCGTAGTCGGGTGCGCTGGCGCCGACCAGCGGATGGTCACCGGAAAGGTCGTAGCGCTGCCAGACGCCCGAGATCTTCTTCGCGAGGTAGGTGGTGCCATCCACGGTCCGTGCCAAGTCGGCCACCACCTCGCGCAGCGCGCGGGCATGGGGCTCCGGGCGCATCACCGTGATCTGGGCACGCGTCCAGTTCAGCACCCAGGCGCCGAGGGGATGCCGCTCGGCGGTGTAAGTGTCCAGCAGCCCGTCCGGCGCCGTCCCCCGCACAGCGGCGGCGAGCTTCCAACCGAGGTTCATCGCGTCGCCCACGCTCAGGTTGAGCCCTTGTCCGCCGAAGGGAGGGTGCACATGGGCCGCGTCGCCGGCGAGCAGCACTCGCCCCTGCTGGTAGGTCGTGGCCTGACGGGTGTTGTCGGTGAACCGGGTCAGGCTCGTGACCCCGGTGACCGTGGCCTCGGCGCCGGTCACGTGGCGAATGGATGCCTGGAGGTCCTCGGCGGTCGCCGGGGTCTCGCGGTCTGCCGGTGCGCCGTCGAACGCGACCGTGGTGATCCGCCCGCGCGGTGGGTCGTTGAGGTAGACGCCGGTGTCGGTCGCGTGCCAGCCGACGCCGAGGTCCTGCATGCCGACGATGTCGGCGATCCCGTGGTAGCCGGTGATTTCCGGGTCGGTGCCGGGGAAGTCGAACCTGGCGAGCTTGCGCACGGTACTGCGGCCGCCGTCGCAGCCGACGAGCCATCCGCACCGGATCGGCCCCTGGCCGGTCGTGACCGTCACCCCTTCGCCGTCCTGCTCGAAGCCGGTCACTTCCACCCCGCGGCGAATTTCCGCGCCGAGCCCGGCGGCGCGGTCGGCGAGGATCGCCTCGACCTGCTTCTGGTGGACCAGGGCGACCATGTCCGGGGGATGGAGCCCGGCCAGGTCCGGGTCGGACTCGTCCAGCATCTCGTCGCTGAGCATGATTGCCGCGAAATGTCCGGAGAACCTGGGCAGCGCGCTCGTGCCGTCCTGACGCCGGGTGGAAATGTAGGAGACGGTCCACTCCGTCTCCCGCTGGGCTTGCCGCAGCGCGGGAAGCAGGCCGCGCCGGGAGAACGCCTCGATATTGGGCCGGTTCAGGGTTCCTGCCTTGAGGATCGGATCGGCCTCGGCCAACCGTTCCAGCACGATTGCCGAGGCGCCGCCGGCCCGCAGCTCACCGGCCAGCATCAGCCCCGCGGGGCCGGCCCCGGCGACCACCACGTCATAGTCGAGCGGATGCCCGGCCGAGGCGGAAGCGGCGGCGGTTGTGGACGGTGTGGTCATGGTGTACCTCCGGAATGGATCGGGTGGCCAAGTCGTCAGGACCCGGCCTGGGCCTCCGACCGGCGAGCGGTCTCGGTCAACCGCCGGACGATCGGTCGGATCACCTGCATCGCCAACCGAAGCGAGGCGTCGTCCTCGGGGGAGAGCGTGGCCAGCAACTCCGTCAGGCGGTCACGGCGCTCGCGGAGACGGTTGGCCACCAGGGTGCGGCCGGCGTCGCTGAGCACGATGAGCGACGCCCTCCCGTCCTGGGGATCCCTGACCCGCGCCACCAGTCCCTGCCGCTCCAGGCGCTGGACCAGCTGGCTCGTCGAGGGCTGGCTGGCACCTACCGCCGCCGCCAGTGCCGTCAGCCGGGCCGGGCCGTCCCGGTAGAGCCTGCCCAGGCAGGTGATCGCGGGGAACGTCAGGCCTCCGTGGTCGTTCAGGTGCCGGATCATCAGGCGGATGACCTCGTCGAAAGCCTCCGTGACGTCATCCCGCCCGTGGTCGCATTCGCTCTCGCCCATCCTCGATTTATATCATAGGATGATGTAATTGGCCAGCAGTGCGGAGATCGTCACTGCCCTCGGTGTTACCGAAGTCTGGGTTCTAACCGCGATCGTGGTGGGGTTTCGCCACCGAACCGTCTCGCCGCTCGGGGCAAATTAGATAATGTTCCTATGCAATGAGGGCGAGGTCAGGCAAGCGGACACCGCCCGGGCGGTGACGGCGGCTCTGTTCCGCATCGTCATCGCCGGACTGCTTCGACTCGGTACGCCGCTGTCTCCCCTGACGACGCATCGATGGCACACGTCGTGGACGAGGGCCGTACCGATGATGAAAGCCGGATACGGCGCGGCGAACAGCAGCCCCGTCACCAGGGGCCGATGTGCGCCCCAGCGCGCTGGGCGGACGAAAGAGCCTGTCGTCGTGGCGGATCGGTTCAGTGCGGCCGATCGGCTGGCGCAGCACGGTCGCTGCGGGGGTGGCCCGCCCCCTTCAGCAGAGCCTGGGCGGCCTCGCGGAACGCGGCCACCAAGGGCGCGGTCTCCCCGGCGCGGGTGGCGAGCACCACCTGGCAGGGCGCGAAGCCGTGCAGCGGGATCGAGGTCAGGTCCGGGCGGGTGCTGTCGGCACGCAGCCCGGCGGGCACGATGGCGACGGCCTGCCCGGAGGCGATCAGTTCGAACGAGTCCTCAAGGTGGCCGATCAGCGGACCGTCGGGTGCCGGCGTACCGTCCGGACGGGGGTCCAGACGCCAGTACGAGTCCCACTCCGCATGGGGCAGCCTCGGCATGGGCTCAGCCGCGATGTCGTCGAGGGCGACCGATTCGCGGCCGGCCAGCTGATGGTCCCCGGCCACGAGCAGCACCCGGGGCTCCTCGTACAGAACGGTGATGCGCAGCCCGTCAGTGGCGAACGGCAGTCGAGCCACGACGGCGTCCACACGGTGACCGAACAGGGCCGCCCGAACCTCGGACAGCTCCAGGTGCACGGTGTGCACCTCGGCCTCGGGGCGGTGGTGGCGCAGTCGCTGCACTGCCGGAGTGATGATCAGCCCGCGCGTGTGGCCGACGGTGACCCGGCTGGGCGCCGCGGCCGCACGGGCCTCCGCCGCGGCGGTCGCGGCGACGGCTAGCAATTGCCTGGCGTGGGGAAGGAACGCGGCTCCGGCGGGGGTAAGGCGGGTGCCCTGCCGGTCGCGGTCGAGCAGCCGGGCGCCGACGCGCTGCTCAAGGGTCCGGATCTGGCGGCTCAGGCTCGGCTGTGTGACGTGCAGCAGTGCCGCGGCGCGGCCGAAATGCCGCTGCTCGGCGACCACCGCGAAGTAGCGGACCAGCCGGAGGTCGAACTCGGCCGGTGGCAGCGCGTCGGTCGGGTGCACCCCACACAAGATAGCCCGCTCGCCGGGCCGTGATGCCTGAAACGCGTCACGGGATGCGAAACAAGCCTTGGACGTCCCGCCTCGGCAGCGTGGAGTGTTGGTGCCGATCTGAAGCGAGGTGACGGGCACGGGGTGAACTGATGCCCGCCACGCGCGAGAACCGCTCGATCAGAGCCGACGTGGGAGTGACATCATGATCGAGTACCACGAGACCGTCGTGGTCGGTGGGGGTTTCGGCGGAATCTGCGCTGCGCACGACCTGCTGGCCGAGGGACGGGACGACTTCGTCATTCTTGAGCGTGCCGCCGAACTGGGCGGGGTGTGGCGGGACAACCGATACCCCAATGCGGCCTGCGACGTCCCGGCCCACTTTTACAGCCTCTCGTTCGCTCCGAACCCGACGTGGACGCGGAGCTACGCGCCGTGGGACGAGATTCTCGCCTATATCAACACGGTGGCCGACGATCTGGGGGTCCGGGACCGCGTCCGGTTCGCCACCAGGCTGGTGTCGGCGAGCTGGGCGGAACCCGCGGGCGTGTGGAACCTGCGTACCGCCGAGGGAGGATCGCTGTCGTGCCGGTTCCTGATCGTGGCGAGCGGTTCGCTCAGCACTCCTCGCATTCCTGACCTTCCGGGGCGCGAGACGTTTCGCGGCGAGGTGGTCCACACCGCGCAATGGGACGAGCGAATCTCCCTGGCAGGTCGGCGCGTGGTGGTCGTCGGTGCGAGCGCCAGTGCTGCGCAGGTTCTGCCCTACGCAGTCGACGTGGCCGAGAGCGTGCTGGCGGTGATCCGCACCCCGCCCTACGTCATGCCGAAGGACGAACAGTTCTACGACATCGAGGCGCAGGCACGGTTCCGGGACGAACCGGCGCGGATGGACGCCCTGCGTTCGGCGGCCGAGCACAGGTTCAACGTCGAGGCGCAGACACAGGCGGTCATGGACGAGGCCGGCCTCGCGAAGATCGAAGGGCAGTGGCGGGACTACATGGAGTCGGAGATCCGCGACGCGGGCCTGCGCGAACTCCTGACGCCGTCGTACCGGTTCGGCTGCCGCCGGCCGGTCATGTCCAGCGCGTTCTATCCCGCCCTCGCCGACCGCAGAACCACAGTCTGGTCGGCAGAGATCTCAGCGATGACCGAGACCGGCGTCGTGACCAGCGACGGGCGCGCCTGGGACGCCGACGTGGTCGTTCTCGCGACCGGCTTCACCGCGACCGCCATGTTCGCCGGGATCGAGTTCCGCGGTGAATCCGCGCGGTCGTTGAAGGCGGATGTGTGGCGCGAAGCGCCACACGCCTACAAGGGCACTGTCGTCGCGGGGTTTCCCAACCTCTTCCTCGTGACCGGGCCGCACACCCAGGCGAGCGGGTCTATCGTCGCGGTCATCGAGGCGCAGATGAAGATGATCATGCAATACCTTCGGCTGGTCGACGAGAACGACGCTGTCTCCGTCCAACCGTCGCAGCGGGCTCAGCGGGACTTCAACACCTGGGTCGACGGCGCAATGGCGGACTCTGTCTGGGAGGCCGGTGCGTGCCACAGCTGGTACCGCCTGGGCATGACGGGCAAAGTGGTGACCAAATGGCCCGGTAACCTCGCGAGCTTCCAGAAAATGACCAGCACGCTCGATCTCGGCGACCTCGTGCTGAAGTCCGGCCCGGCAGGATCTCCAGCCCTGCCGGTCACCTCTGCCGCGGATGCGCCGGCCACGGGGAAGCGGGTCAGTTCCTGTGCCGGATCGGCGTCGGCCGGGTAGTGCGCGAAGCAGGTCACCACCAGACCATCCTCGTGGCGAACTGCGAACCGGCTCACCGATCACAGCGGCTATTCGACGCTCAGCTGATCCATCGATCGAACCGGGCCGTGGCTTGATCCGATGGACGACGTGGCCCGCCCGGCTCGGCGCTGATTCCTGAGCCGCCCTAGGCCTGCCTCGGCCGGCGGAAGGCCAGGTCGTTGTCGCGCGGCTGCTGTCTGGGCGACGTCTGCGGGCGTCGGTCAGGGAAAGGTCCCGTCCCATTTGAATGACCGCACGACGGCGGCTCAGATAGACGGAGGCTGCGCAGGCCCGATCTGCGGAACGATAAGAAATGACACGGACACCCACATACTGGTGTGCAAAGGATGGAACGGAGGCGGAGCCGACGAAACGTATCCGCCGAAAAGGTCGGGAACGTGTCCGAAAAGCCAATTCGCGCACGTCAAGCCGCACACCACCTACGCTGCCCCGGAAGGCGTCGACATCGACGCTTTCTATATCGCAAGCGAAACCAGCTACACCGGCTACTATGTCCACTTCCCCGCGACTACGCACCACAATCGGACTTGGCGGCACGTCGAGCAGGGCTGGTGGAAGTTCGCGACCAACGTCACCGTGTACATCAAGTCGAAAAGGGGCTAGCGCACCGCACGCCCAGCGCGGAACTCGCCCAGGCGGACCCGTGCCCGCCGGGCGCGGCGGCATCGGCTGATCGAGTGACCGGCGAGGGGCGGATGATCGCGAGCGGAGCAGGTCTCTGCGCTCGAACGGGACGCAGGCAGGGGCGGTTCTTGCGACCGCTGACAGCGGAGACGACCTTGTCGCAAAGATCCGCTCAGCATGGAGGGGAAAGCTGCGCCCGATCCCGCCGGACGCACTGCATCCGGCGCTGCCCGAGCGGTTACGGGAATTCCGCGCAGAGGTCGGCCTTCCGGTCGAGAACTGTTGGCAGTTTGTCTTCCACGACCTGCCAGTCCAGGAGCCTCGGCTCATCGACGGGCGCGAATTGGTCGGAATCGGTGACAGCTACGGCGTGCCCACCGTCGTCGACACTGCTGAAGGGTCGATGCGGAGAGTCATTCCAGGCGTGCCCAGGCCGCTTCGGCTGTTCAATTCCAGTGTGCCCGCGTTCCTCTGCGCTTTCGGCGGCATCGATACGTCGCTGGGCGACCTCTCGCATTTGCCGCATCGGACCCGCAGCCGATGGTGCCCGGCGGCACCCATTGGCCGGACTACCTGGATGAGTTCCCGTCATGAGCGCGAAGGGCGCAACCCGCTTTTTTCTCGCGTTGCTCATGGTTGTCGGACTGGTATTCACGCCCGCCGCGGCGACGGCGCACTGGGGCGGAGAGGTCGTCTCGGACCTGCCGTTGGCCGGTCCGCGGACGCGATCGGTGGTCGTGGACAGCCCGCGTTGTCGTGGGACTTCGGGCTCGCGCGTCTTCGGCTTCGCGGAGCGGGTCGATGCCGAGTCTGGCGGCGACCATGGCGCGGTGCCTGCACTTTGGTGGTTTGCTCCGGCGCAGGCGCTGCGTCGCTCGCTCTTGTGCTGCGGTTTCGCTGCGGACGTCCTGATCTCTGCGAGTATCGCGGCAGTCAGCCGTCGGTTTCGACGTTTTTCGCGTCGCTGGCGGCGCGCTGTACGGCTTGGCCGCGGCTTTGGTCTCGTAGGCTTCGCCGGAGGCGACGATTTCGCCGTTGCCGGCTTTGGGCCGGAACCGGAACTTGCCGCCTTTGTCGTGGTAGACCTCGAACTTCCCCGCCATGCTGCACCTTCTTCCCGCCCGACCGTCCTGTGCAGCCCATCGCGCTGGGCGTGCGGTGCTCGCGCCCGTCGCCCGATCCGGGGGTTTCCCGGACGGCAGGCTGCCATTCGACCGGGGATCCGGCCGGCAGCCGTGCCCGCCTCGTCCGGCGGACGTGTCGTCGCCGACACGCTGGCCAGCCCCGGAAAGGCGGGCTTCGAGTAGATCTGCGCCGCGATGAACGAGTCGAGACCGTTGGCCGACA
>NZ_LWSF01000017.1:145431-145966 GCF_001651785.1 Amycolatopsis sp. M39 | reverse complement strand
CTGGCATTCGAGCACCCAGCTCAGCTGAGCGTGCTCGGGCACGTGGCTCTGCACGAACAGGGCGCTGCGCGCCGGGTCGACCCCGATCGCGAGCAGTTGCGCGGCAGAACGCCGCGTCCGCTCCAGCAGCACCTTGGGGTCCTGCTCGACGGTGATCGCGTGCAGGTCGACGACGCAGTAGAAGGTCTCGTGGGTGTCCTGCAGCCGCACCCACTGGCGCAGGGCGCCCAGGTAGTTGCCGAGGTGGAAGGAGTCGGCTGTCGGCTGGATCCCGGAAAGCACCCGCAGGCGCCCGTTCTGTTCGTCGGACACGCCGAGATTCTTTCAGGCTGCGGAGGAAGCGCTGCCGCGGGCCCGGCGGTTCACTGGACGGACGGACGGACGGGCG
Source organism: Amycolatopsis sp. M39 (assembly GCF_001651785.1). NCBI lineage: Bacteria > Bacillati > Actinomycetota > Actinomycetes > Pseudonocardiales > Pseudonocardiaceae > Amycolatopsis > Amycolatopsis sp. M39. The sequence goes on along the minus strand of NZ_LWSF01000017.1, from coordinate 145,578 downwards.
GACGAGACGTTACGACGGTCTGCTTGCTTCCGGGCAGGAGCTGCTACCGGAGAGATTCAGGAGGTGAGAGTGCGGCCCAGCTCGCCGATGCCGCCGCAGTCCGCTGGCGATGCAGCCGGCGAGGCGGCGAGGCGGCGAGGCGGCGAG